>NZ_OZ245712.1:3452500-3768087 GCF_965226985.1 Algihabitans sp. | reverse complement strand
CGGATGACCGTGGAAAGAGCGGGCAAGATCTTCCGCCGACCCGCCGAACTCCATCGCCACCACCACTTCGTGAATCAGGGTGCCGGCCTCGGGACCGATGATATGGGCGGCGAGGATGCGGTCGCTCCGCTTGTCGGCGATGATTTTCACGAAACCGTCGGTAGAGCCGGCCGCGCGCGCCCGGCCATTGGCCGTAAAGGGAAATTTGCCAACCCTGTAGTCGACGCTGTTGGCTTTGAGTTCCTCTTCCGTCGGTCCCACGCTCGCGACTTCAGGCCACGTGTAGACGATGCCCGGTACCGTTTCGTAGTTCACATGTCCGGGCAGACCGGCGAGGCTCTCCGCCACCGCGACGCCCTCTTCCTCGGCCTTGTGGGCCAGCATGGGCCCCACGATTGCATCGCCGATGGCGTAAACACCCTCCGCCGAGGTCTTGAAGTGCTTGTCGGTCACGATGCGCCCGCGGTCGTCGGTTTCGACGCCGGCGGCCGCTAGCCCCAGTCCCTCGGTAAAGGGTTTGCGGCCGATCGCCACCAATACGGCATCGGCCTTGATCTCTTCCGGGTCGCCACCCTTCGCCGGCTCCACCGTCAGCGTGACGCCCTGCTTGCCGGTCTTCGCTCCGATGACTTTCGTGCCGAGCTTGAAGGTCATGCCCTGCTTGCCGAGGATCCGCTGGAACTGCTTGCCGATCTCGCCGTCCATGGTCGGGACGATACGGTCGAGGAACTCCACGACCGTCACCTTCGCGCCGAGCCGCAGCCAGACCGAGCCCATCTCCAGGCCGATGTAGCCGCCGCCGACCACAACCAAGTGCTTGGGGACCTTGGGCAGGTCGAGCGCGCCGGTCGAGCTGACGATCTGCTTTTCGTCGACCGTCAGGCCCGGCAGGTCGACGTGGGTCGAGCCGCTGGCGATCACGATGTGTTTGGCGCTGTAGGTCTTGGCGCTTTTCGCACCTTTCACCTCGACGCGCCCACCGCCCTGCAGGCTGCCGTGGCCCTTGAGCCAATCGACCTTGTTCTTCTTGAAGAGGAATTCGACGCCTTTGACGTTGGCTTCGACCACCTTGTCCTTGTGACCGAGCATGGCCGGCAGATTCAACTTCACGCGGCCGACCTCGACGCCGAAGTCCGACAGGGCGTGGTTTGCCTCCTCGAACTTCTCGCTTGCCTGCAGAAGCGCCTTCGACGGAATACAGCCGACGTTCAGACAGGTTCCGCCCAGCGTTTCGCGCGCTTCAACACAGGCGGTCTTCAGTCCCAGCTGCGCGGCCCGAATGGCGCAGACGTAACCGCCCGGCCCCGCACCGATGACGATAACGTCGTAGTCGAAGGAGCCGGACTCGTCGCTCATGGAATGTCCTCTGTGACTGGCAGTATCTGTGACTGGCGGTGTCGGTAACTGCCGGTATGGGGATATAGCGCGCCACACCGTTTGAGACGCGCCGCACCATGCCGCAAAGCCGGTGCAGCGGCAAGGCGGCGAGTCCGCCCACCTCCGTCGGCAGAAGGCCGGTCAGCGTCGGCTCGTTACCGCGGCCGAATCAACGCGTGTTTCTTGCGACCGGCCGAGATCTTGATCACGCCTTCGGAAAGCAGCCGGCTGGAGGTGACGGAGGCCGTCTCGTCCTCGATCTTTTCGTCGTTGACGCGTGCGCCGCCGCCCTTGATCAGGCGCCGTGCCTCGCCGTTGCTGGCGCAGAGACCGGCTTCCGCCAGAAGCAGATAGAGAGGGATCCCCGCCTCCAGACGCTCGTTCGGCACCTCCAGCGTTGGGAGTTGAGCATCCACTGCGCCTTCCTCGAAGGTGCGCCGTGCGGTCTCCGCAGCTTCCTGCGCAGCAGCGTCTCCGCGACATAGCTTGGTCGCTTCGAAAGCCAGGATCTTCTTCGCTTCGTTCACCTCTCGGCCTTCGAGCGCCTCCAGCCGCGCGATCTCCGGCAGCGGCAGGTCTGTGAAAAGCTTCAGGAAACGCGCGACATCGGCGTCATCGCTGTTGCGCCAGTACTGATAGTAGTCGTAGTGGCTGAGACGTTTGGGCGACAGCCAGACCGCGCCGGAGGCTGTCTTTCCCATCTTCTGGCCGGAGGCGGTGGTGATCAGCGGCGTCGTCAAGCCGAACAGCTCGGTACCATCGACGCGCCGGCCCAACTCGATGCCGTTAACGATGTTCCCCCATTGGTCCGAGCCGCCCATCTGCAGCCGGCAGTCGTGGCGGCGGGACAATTCCAGGAAATCGTAAGCCTGGAGGATCATGTAGTTGAATTCGAGGAAGGTAAGCGGCTGCTCGCGTTCCAATCGCAGGCGCACGGAGTCGAAGGTTAGCATGCGGTTTATGGTGAAATGGCGACCGACGTCGCGCAGCAAGGGAATGTACTGCAGGGCATCGAGCCAGTCGGCATTGTTGACCTGGATGGCCTTTTCGGACCCGAAGTCGACGAAGTTCTGAAAGCTGCGGCGGATCTCCGCGATGTTGTCCGCGATCTGATCGTCGCTCAGCAGTTGGCGCGTTTCGTCCTTTCCGGAGGGATCGCCGACCTTCGTCGTACCACCGCCCATCAGGACAACAGGCCGGCCGCCGGAAAGCTGAAGCCGACGCAGCATCATGATCGACACGAGATGACCGACATGCAGGGAGTCGGCCGTGGCGTCGTAGCCGACGTAGGCCGTCACTCCGCCCTTCTCCGCGAGGGCGTCGAGGCCCTGCAGGTCTGTGCATTGATGGATGTAGCCGCGTGCCTGCAAGGTCCGCAGAAACTCGGAACGAAGAGCGGTCATGGGTCTGTGTTCGCCTGTAGCGGCTCATGGAGCGAAGATGTCGGGCGAGCGGCAAGCCGGTTGCCAGAAGGGCGCTCGCTTAGCACACTCGCAAAGTCCTCTCAATGTCCGCTCGGAAGATCCGGAGTCCTGGTCCTATGCCTCTCGCCGTTGGTCTGATGAGCGGCACCTCCCTCGATGGTATCGACGCAGCTTTGATCGAGAGCGATGGAGAGGCCGAGGTTCGGCCCATCGTTTTCGAGAGCCATCCCTACGGATCGAGATTTCGCGCACGCTTGCGCGCTCTGCTCGGCGCTCGCGCGATTGACCCTGACCTGTCGGGAGAAGTCGCCTCGATCGAACAAGAGTTGACCGAACGCCACGCCGAGGCCGTCAGCGGTCTGCTCGCGCGTGCAAGCCTCGCCGCGGACGAGGTCGCCGTGGTCGGCTTTCACGGTCAAACCCTGTTGCATGCGCCGGACCTCGGTCGAACCTTGCAAATCGGCGACGGTGTGCTGCTGGCCAGACGCCTGGGTATTCCGGTGGTCAACGACTTCCGCAGCGCCGACATGGCGGCAGGTGGCGAAGGTGCCCCCTTGGCGCCGCTGTTCCACCGGGCCCTAATCGACTCGGCCCTGCCGGATCCGAGCGAGCGGCCGGTCGCAGTGCTGAATCTCGGGGGTGTGGGCAACGTCACCTGGATCGGCCCGGCGGGCCAGCCGCCGATCGCGTTCGACACCGGACCGGGGAACGCGCTGATCGACGACTGGTGCGCAAGCCACGCGGGACTGGCCTGCGATCTCGACGGCGGGCTGGCGCTTTCCGGCACGGCCGATGCGACAGCCGTCGCCAAGCTGCTGGACGATCCTTACTTCGCTCGACAGGCGCCCAAGTCCCTCGACCGGGACGCCTTCGACCCGACGCCGACCGCAGGTCTGTCGGTCAGCGACGGGGCGGCGACCTTAACCGAGTTCACGGCGGCCAGCGTGGCCGCCGCGCTGCCCCTCTTGCCTGCGCCGCCGCGCCGCTGGTTGGTCACCGGGGGCGGGCGCAAGAATCCGGCGGTGATGATGGCGCTACGGGCGCGGCTCGGTGCCCCAGTAGACAGTTTGGAGGCGATCGGCTGGGACGGCGACGCCTTGGAAGCTCAGGCTTTCGCCTATCTGGCTCTGCGCAGCCGTGCCGGTTTGCCGCTGTCCCTGCCTACCACTACGGGGGTCCCCGTGCCGACCACTGGAGGACGATTGCATCTGCCCTAGGTCTACGGCTGCTTGGTGTTGATGCATACGCCCGTATACGGGGCTGCGAGGGAGGTTGACGGGCAGATGTCAGGGGAGGTTGGCATGCATGCCTATGAAGTTGTCGACGAACTTCCGGAAGACTGCGTGCGTGAAATCGCGCGGGTCGAGGAGGTCGAGGATCCGCTGCTTGCGGAGGTTTTCGTCTATTGGCACAACCTCGCCGCCGGCCGTCCGATGCCTTTGGCGCAGGAGGTCGATCCCTTGGATCTCCCACGCCGGGCTCTGGGCTACCTCTTCCTTGTCGACGTCGAGCCCGGCCGTTCCGGCGACCTGCGTTTCAGGGTGCGCCTGGCCGGAACCCATGCCGTCGAGCAGGCGGGCTTCGATCCCACAGGCCGCTATGGCGAGGAGGTACCGGGGTCGGAGCCCGTGGCCGCGCGCTTCACGCAGGCCGTAAAACGTGGCCGGCCCTACATCGCCGAGGTTCCGCTGACTTGGTCGAACCGGAACTACAAGCGGTACGTGGCCTTGGTCTGCCCGCTAGGTGGCGTGGAGGTGACTGCGGATGAAAACGCAGCCGCCGGCCCCGCGAAGGTCGTGAGGTTGCTCGCGGTCCTGCACTTCCGGTGACCCGCCCCGACCGGCTAAACGCTAGCTGGCCTTCTTCCCCGCCTGCTGTGTGTCGGTGTGTCGGTCTAGGTAATCGTGCACGGAGAGCGACAGCTGATCCAGCTGCGTGGCGAAAAAGTGGTTGGCGCCCTCGACCGAGGCATACTCGATCTCGATGTCGCGCTGGTTCTGCAATTTGTCGATCAGCTTCTTGACCGACGCCTCGGGTACGATCTCGTCGGACTTGCCCTGGACAACGAGACCGGACGAGGGGCAGGGAGCCAGGAAGGAGAAGTCGTAGAGGTTGGCGGGCGGCGCCACAGAGATGAAGCCGCTGATCTCCGGCCGTCGCATCAGCAGCTGCATGCCGATCCAGGCCCCGAAGGAAAAGCCGGCGATCCAACAAGCCCGGGCGTTTTCGTTGTAGCTCTGCAGCCAATCGAGCGCGCTGGCGGCGTCCGACAGCTCCCCTTCGCCTCGGTCGAACACGCCCTGGCTGCGTCCGACACCGCGAAAGTTGAAGCGCAGGACGGAGAAACCGCGCTGCGCAAAAACCTGATACAGCCCGTAAACCACCTTGTTGTTCATCGTGCCGCCATGCTGAGGGTGCGGGTGCAGCAGCAGGGCAATCGGCGCGGTGGGGCCTTTGCCATGCTGATAGCGCCCCTCCAGGCGGCCTTCGGGACCGTTGAAAATAACCTCGGGCATGCTTGAGCTTTCCTGAATCCTCTGACGCTATCGTTTGCCCGACCGGACCAGGGCGAAACGCATCATCTTTTCACCGGTGTTACCTCTGTTATGCCCCAGAGGGGCAGATGTAGAGGGTGCGAATAGTTGACCGCACGAGTCGGACAACCATATTATGGGATCCGACATCACCTGCAGACCGGGCCCCCTGCAGACTGCCTTGACGTAAGGGCCGCGGACCATACCGGCGGGTAGAGCCATGTTCAAGACACTCCGCGAGGACATTGACGCTACGATGGCACGCGACCCGGCTGCACGGTCGCGGCTGGAAGTGGCACTTTGCTACCCTGGTTTCCAGGCTCTCCTGATCTACCGCCTTGCAAACGCGTTCTGGCGTCGCGGTTTTCATTTGCTGGGGCGTTTTGTTTCCCAACTCGGCCGCCTGCTGACGGGGATCGAAATTCACCCCGGCGCCACCATAGGACGACGCCTTTTCATCGATCACGGAATGGGTGTCGTGATCGGCGAAACGGCGGAAATCGGCGACGATGTTACGCTTTACCACGATGTCACCCTGGGTGGCGTCGCGCCCTCGATCGATAGCGACAGTCAGCGCAACCAGAAGCGTCACCCGACCCTGCAGAACGATGTCATCGTCGGATCGGGCGCTCAGGTTCTGGGCCCCATAACCGTTTCCCGCTGTGCGCGTGTCGGTGCCAATGCGGTTGTAACAAAAGATGTCGCTGTCGGAACGACGGTGGTTGGCGTGCCTGCGCGCGCGGTCGGCGACCAGACGGCGCGCCGGGAGGAGCAGGATGCCCGCTTCCTGGCTTACGGGACACCGACTGGCGATATACCCGACCCCGTTGCTCGGGCTCTCGATGGTTTACTTAGCGAGGTGCACAGCCTGCGGGCGCAGGTCCGCGATCTCGAAAACAGGCTCGGTCCAAGCGCCGACGCCGAAGAATCCGACTCTGAAGGCGTTCCGGCGAACCATAAGACCGAAGCCAACGGAGACGGGGCTGCCGAAAAGGGAAAATCTCCCTGCTAAGGCGCAGCATCACATGAAGACGCTCCCGGAGAGATGAGAGGTCAGAACTGATGAAGCTTTCGACAAAAGGCCGGTACGCCGTCATGGCAATGTGCGACCTGACCGCCAACGGGAAGGGTCGTCCTGTCTCTCTCGCAGACATCGCCGAGCGCCAGGAGATCTCTTTGTCCTATCTGGAGCAGCTTTTCGCCAAGCTGCGCCGCGGCGGCCTTGTGAAGTCGGTCCGTGGTCCCGGCGGCGGTTATCTGCTGGCGCGCGAGGCCGAGGCGACACGGATCGCCGATATCATCCTGGCGGTCGACGAGCCGATCCGGGCCACGCGCTGCATGCCCGGCCAGCCCTTCGGTTGCCGCTCCAACCAGACCCGCTGTATGACCCACGATCTGTGGGAAGAACTGGGCAACCAGATCTATCTCTATCTTTCTTCCGTCAGTGTCGCGGATGTCGTCAACCGGCGGGTCCTCGGCACCAGCGGCCTGATCCAAGCCGAGGAGCAGCTCCACACGCCGATGGCCGCGCAGTAGCGGAACTCCGCTGCGGACGGGCTCTACGGAAGTATCTCGTCCGCGTGCCCTGGTGAGAGTGCCATGAACGAGCCGGTCTATCTCGACTACAACGCAACGGCCCCGCTTCGGCCGGAGGCGCTCGCCGCCATGACAAAGGCCTTGGAGGCGACCGGCAACGCCTCCTCTCCGCACGCCTTCGGGCGGCGCGCCCGCCGGATCGTCGAGGATGCTCGCGAGGCGGTGGCGGCCTTGGTCGGCGCGCGACCTCAGCAGGTCGTCTTCACCTCCGGCGGAACCGAAGCCAACACTCTGGCGCTGCGTGGCTGCGCTCGATCACGGGTCCTGGTCTCTGCCGGTGAGCATGCCTCAGTACTCCAGGCCCCGGTGGAGGCTGTCCGCCTCCCCTTGCGGCGGGATGGTTTGGTCAGCTTGGCCAAACTGGCCAGTCTGCTCGCGGCCGAAACGGGCCCTGCGATTGTTTCGTTGCAGCTCGCGAACAACGAGACAGGCGTCATTCAGCCCGTCGCGGAAGCTGCGGCGCTGGCGCGCGAGTTCGGCGCGGTGGTGCATTGCGACGCCGTTCAGGCCGTCGGCAAGATCCCGGTGGACTTCGCCCTGCTAGGTGTCGATCTCATGAGCCTCTCCGCGCACAAGCTCGGGGGGCCGCAGGGGATCGGCGCTCTGATCGTTGCCGACGACGTGGCCTTGCAGCCCTTGCTTCGCGGCGGCGGCCAGGAGCGCGGGCGGCGGGCCGGCACCGAAAACGTGGCGGCCATTGCCGGCTTCGGGGCTGCAGCGGCGGCTGCCGGCGAGCTGTCTTATCTGGCGGTACGGCGCGACGCCTTCGAGGCGGAGCTGCGGGCTCTGGCGCCTTCGGTCGTGATCTTCGGCGCGGCGGCGCAGCGCCTGCCGAACACCACCTGCCTGGCACTTCCTGGTCTCACAGCCGAGCGACAGCTCATGGCGCTCGATTTGGCCGGTGTGGCGGTCTCCTCCGGCTCGGCCTGCTCGTCCGGCAAGGTGGCGCCTTCCCATGTTCTCGCTGCGATGGGTGCTTCGCCGGAGGAAACCCAGGCGGCCCTGCGCGTCTCGACCGGATGGGCCAGCGGCGCAGCCGACTATGCGCGTTTCCTGGAAGCCTGGCGGCCCCTGATGCAGACTAAGGGAGCGCAAACCAGCGGATCGAGCGCTCCAGCGCTGCCGGAAAGCACGGTCACGGCATGAGCAAAGAGCATCCCAGCGGCCGGCCTCAGGGCGGCATCTACCTGGACTATCAGGCGACCACGCCGACGGATCGGCGCGTCGTCGAGGCCATGCTGCCATGGTTCACCGAACGGTTCGGAAACCCCCACAGCGATGCGCACGCTTACGGCTGGCAGGCGGAAGACGCTGTCGAGCAGGCGCGCAAGGAGGTTGCCGCGAGCCTGAAGGCCGACGCGCGCGAGATCGTCTTCACCTCCGGCGCGACCGAGTCGAACAACCTGGCGATCAAGGGGGCGGCGCGCTTTCGCAGGACTCATGAAGGTCGCAACGGCGTGGTCACGTTGGCGACGGAGCACAAGTGTGTTCTAGAGTCGGCGCGGGCCTTGGCGAAAGACGGGTTCGAGGTCACCATTCTGCCGGTCCGTTCGGACGGTCTCGTCGATCTCGAGCGGATGCGCGCGGCGCTCGATGAGCGTACGGCGATCGTTTCGGTCATGGGCGTCAACAACGAGGTTGGGGTGATCCAGCCGATTGCGGCGATCGCCGAGCAGGTGCGGGCCGCCGGTGCCTGGCTGCATGTCGACGCTGCTCAGGCGGTCGGCAAGATCCCCTTGGACGTTGGCACTCTGGGTATCGACCTGCTCAGTCTGTCGGGTCACAAGCTTTACGGTCCAAAGGGCGTCGGTGCTCTTTACGTCCGCCGCCGGCCGCGCGTGCGACTGGAGCCGCTGTTCGACGGTGGCGGGCAGGAGCGGGGTCTGCGGAGCGGAACCTTGCCGACGCCCCTCTGCGTCGGCCTGGGACTGGCTTGCCGTCTCGCCACGGACGAAATGGCTGAGGAGTCGGCGCGCCTCGCCGGCTTGCGCCAGATCTTTCTCGACAGGATCGAGACGAAGCTGGGCCCCGTGACGATCAACGGCAGCCTGGAGGCGCGAGTCCCGGGCAACCTCAACCTCCGTTTCCCCGATGCCCCCGCTCACAAGGTGATCGACGCCGCCGGCGGTCTCGCGATCTCGACCGGCAGCGCCTGCAGTTCCGCGGCTGTCGAGCCGTCCTACGTTCTGCGCGCCCTGGGGCTGAGCGACGAAGAGGCGGCCTGCTCCCTGCGGATCGCTTTCGGGCGCATGACCACGACCGAGGAGGCGATACGGGGCGCCGAATTGCTGGCCGCCGCCGTGATCGCGACGCGGGCGCAAGCGGCCGCAGCGGAATAGGGCTTTTCAGCTGTCTGGTTCAGGTGTCTGGCAATCGACGCCCTCATTCGCTACATCCAGCGCCGAACTCGAAACAACGAAGAAGAGATCCGAGGATCCCGATGCCGAAGATGACGTTCATCGAGCGGAACGGCAGTGCGAAAACGGTGGATGCGCCCTCCGGCCTGTCCGTTCTGGAAATCGCACACCGGAACGACATCGATATCGAAGGTGCCTGCGAGGGCTCCCTGGCCTGCTCGACCTGTCATGTGGTCATCGACGACGCCTGGTATGCTCGTCTTGAAGAGGCCAGCGAAGACGAGGAAGACATGCTCGATCTGGCCTTCGGTCTGACGAAGACCTCCCGCCTGGGCTGCCAGATCATCCTCACCGAGGAGCTCGACGGCCTGACCGTCAAGTTGCCGGGTGAAACCCGCAATATGCTGCTCGAATAGGGCGACGCCCCGTGTCCAGCCTTCCGTCCGTCTACGAGAGCCTGAAAGCCGGCGCACCTGCGTCCTGGGAGGGCTATGTCGCGCATCCCTTCGTGCGGCAGTTGGGGCGAGGTGAGCTGCCGGAGGCCTGTTTTCGGCACTATCTGGCGCAGGACTATCTGTTCCTGCTGCACTACAGCCGGGCCTGGGCTCTGGCCGTCGTGAAGTCGCAGGAGGTGACCGACCTGCGCCAGGCCGCCGCCACGGTGGATCTGCTGCTCAATCACGAACTGGCCTTACATGTCAGCTACTGCGAGCGTTGGGGGGTGAGCGAGACGGACCTGTTGCGCACGCCCGAGGCGGACGCCAACCGCCTTTACACGCGCTTCGTGATGGATGCGGGTCTCAGCGGAGACTTGCTCGATCTGCTGGTGGCCCTCAGCCCCTGCAGTCTCGGATATGCCGAGATCGGACGGCGACTGGCGGACGATCCCGCGACGCGCCTTGAGGGCAATCCCTACCGCGACTGGATCGAACTCTACAGCGGCAGCGAATTTCAGGAAGGTGCGGAGCTCTGCCGACAACAGTTGGAGCGGGTTGCGAAGGCCAGGGGGGTGAGCGGCGATCTTGCGAGTAATCCGCGATGGCCCCAGCTTCAGCAGCTTTTCGAGACGGCGTGTCGACTTGAGATCGGTTTTTGGGACATGGGCCTTTCGGCCGCGTGAGACGTGACCCGTTGCGCCAGGGCTTTTTATGCGCTCGCTTTTGCCAAGTCGTGCGGACACTGTCATGATTTGCGTCGGCGCTGGATCGCGCCGCCGCGGTGGCAGGATCATAGCTACCGCCGGACAACGCCCTCGGTAGAACAGTGGGGTGGAAAACCATGCAAGTTCCTCTCGAAATCGCCTTCAAGGATCTGGACCATTCGGACGCGGTCGAAGCCCGTGTGCGTCAGGAGACACAGAAGCTCGAACGCTTCTTCAGCCACATCAGCTCCTGCCGCGTGGTGGTCGAGGCACCACATAAGCAGCACAGCAAGGGCAACCTCTACCGCATCGGCATCCACCTGACGGTGCCGCCCGGCCAGACCATCGATGTGACCCGCTCGCACTCCGACGATCCGCGCCACAGCGACGTCAACGTCGCGATCAAGGATGCCTTCAAGGCCGCCGCTCGCCAGCTCGAGGACTATGCGCGGCGCTTGCGCGGCGACGTGAAGACCCACAGCCAAGCCGGGTCCTGAAACGCTGCCAATCCAAGCGTCCTGCTCTCGTTATAGGATGAGCGCGCGCAGGTCTGTCTTGAGGACCTTGCCGTAGTTGTTCTTCGGCAAGGTCTCGACGAAGCAATAGTGTTTCGGGCGTTTGAAGCGCGCGATGTGCTCGAGACAGAAGCGGTCCAGCCCCTCTTCGCTCAGTGGCTCGCGGCTTCGCGGCACCACGACGGCGACCACTTCCTCGCCCCATTCGGGATGCGGACGACCGATCACGGAGACCTCGGCGACATCGGGATGCCGCAGCAGGGTCTCCTCCACTTCGCGCGGGTAGATGTTGGTCCCGCCGGAGATGATGACGTCCTTCGAGCGGTCCTTGAGGGTCAGGAACCCCTGCTCGTCCAGGCTGCCGATATCCCCGGTGTGCAGCCAGCCGTTCCGCAGAGTCCGGGCCGTTGCGCTTTCATCCTTCCAGTAACCGGGGATCACCGAGGGTCCGCGTACGAGAACCTCGCCGACCTCCCCGTTCGGCAAGCTGCGATCCTCTTCGTCGGCCACCCGAAGCTCGACCAGCATCTGGGCACGGCCGACCGAGGAGAGGCGGGCCTCATAGGCCGGATGATCGCTTTCGGCGTGCAGCGCGCGGGTGAGCGAGGTGATGCACATCGGGCTTTCGCCTTGACCGTAGATCTGAACGAAACGGTTCCCGAAGACCTTGAGAGCCTGTTTGAGGTCCGCCAGATACATGGGCCCGCCGCCGTAGACCAAGGTGTTGAAGTTTTCGATCGGGGCCGAACCGGCGCTCGGATGCTTGATCAGACGCTTGATCATCGTAGGGGCGAAGAAAGCCCCGAGGCCCTGATGTATGCCCATCAGTCCAATGAACTCGGTGGGATCGAACGCACCCGACTCCGGAACGACGTGCAGCGCCGCCTGCGCCATGTAGGGCAGACTGTACAGGCCGGCGCCGTGACTCATGGGGGCGGCGTAGACGATGGCGTCTCCCGGTGCGACCGCGTCCACGTTCGGGAAGTAGCAGGACGTCATGGTCCAAAGATTGCGATGGGTGATCATCGCCCCCTTCGGCCGACCGGTCGTGCCGCTCGTAAAGAAAAGCCAAGCGAGATCGTCCAGGGCGCACTCGGCCGGCGCCATCGGATCGTCTCGCAGGAGTCTTCGGTAGGAAGAGCTACCGACCTCGATCACCTCCAGCAGGTCGCCCAGGTCCGCGCTCTCGCCTTGGATACCGGCCGACAGGTCGGCAGTGACGAAGCAGAGGCGGGCATCGGAGTGGCCTAACATGAAGGCGAACTCCTTGGGATGCAGCTTGGCATTCATCGGCACCGGCACCAAGCCGGCCCACCAGCAGCCGTAGAGCACCTCCAGGTACTCGGGACAGTTCTTCATCGCGATGGCAACGCGGTCGCCGGGATTGAGACCGAAGCTGCCGCGCAGGCTCGCAGCAAGACAGGCGGCGCGTCTGGCAAGGCTGCCGTAGGTGGCGACGATGCCGGACCCATGGGCGACGGCCGGGCGATCTTCGCCCCCGCGGGCAGCGCGCACGAGAAGGTGAGCGAGGTTCATTTCCCGGCCACGGCGCGTACCATCGTAAAGCTTGTCTCAATCTTCGGACGCGCATTCTTTGCGAGAAAAGGTCGGTCGTGCAAGGGCATGGCCGTTTCATTTTGCATTGCAGCGCGCCATAATCCCGGCTGAGGCCGCAGAGTAGCGAAAGGCCAAACGTCTTCATGCCCTTGACGCGCAGAGCTTTGCTCCAGCGACTTACCGCTGCCGCGCTGTTGTCGCCGGTGCCGGTCGTGTCCGGCCGCGCGCGCGCCGATCAAGTGCAGTTCTTTCGTATCGGAACCGGTTCGACCGGCGGCACCTATTTCCCGATCGGCAGCTTGCTGGCCAGCGTGATCTCGAACCCGCCCGGCAGCCGTGGATGCGATAGGGGCGGCAGTTGCGGGGTACCCGGACTGATCGCCGTCGCGCAATCGACGGAAGGCTCGGTGGCCAACGTCGCGGCCATTGATGGGGGCCGCCTGGAATCCGGGCTCTGCCAGGCCGATGTGGCCTACTGGGCGTTCCAGGGGGAGGCGGTCTTCGAGGGACAGGAGCCGATCACCAAGTTGCGCACGCTCGCCAATCTCTACCCCGAGGCCATTCAGTTGGTGGTCCGGGCCGACGCGGGCATCCGTTCGGTCGCCGATCTGAAGGGGAAACGGATCTCGGTCGATCGGGAGGGATCCGGCACTCTGGTCGACACGCGTCTGGTGCTTGCGGCCTATGGCCTCGAGGTCGAGGATCTCGAGGCCCGCTACCTGGCGGCCGGTCAGGCCGTCGAGTTGATCCGCAAGGGAGAGCTGGACGGGCTTTTCCTGGTTGCCGGGACACCGACAGCCGCGATTGCCGGCCTCGCGGAAACCACGGCTCTCCAGCTTGTGCCGATCGCCGGTGAGGAGGCGAGCGAGATCGAGCAGAGCTGGCCCTTCTTCAGCCATACGACGATCCAGGCCGGCACCTACCGAGGCATCGCCGCGACCCGGACGCTCAGCGTCGGTGCCCAGTGGCTCGTGTCGGCGGACCTGCCCGACGAGCTGGTCACTGCGATCACAGCAGCTCTGTGGCATCCGGCTTCGCGCCGACTGCTCGACACCGGTCATCCCAAGGGCAAACTGATCGAACTCGATTCGGCGCTGAACAGTCTGGGCGTACCGCTTCATCCCGGCGCACTCGCGTACTACGAGCAGCGCGGCGTCACCTTCATCGATGAAGAGTACGATTCGATCGAAGAGCCATCGACATCCGAACTCGATGTCGCTCCGCAACCGGACGGCGAAGGCTTCGGTGAGATCGAGTAGCGGCGTGTTCCAGTGATCGACACGGTTTAACCCCTACGTCCCTCGCCTCAGTCCGGCCGCTGGACGCCGCCCTTCGACAACCATCCACGATCGGCGGTCTGTGCCGTCGGTCCGGACTTGCACAGCCGAAGCTTTCCTTGGTGCTGCGATCTACTCTACAACCGTCAAAGTCGAGGTTCACAAGCGTCTTTGCCGGAGGCAATCATCGTGGGTGCGAGCATTCTTTCCGGGCGTTCCGGTTTCGAGATTCTCTACGATCCCTTTCCTCACCTGATCGTCACGGATGCTCTCGAGCCGGGCTACTACGCGGAACTGGCGGCCTGCTACCCGGACTTCGACACGGTCCGTAAGGAGCGGGCGCTCGAGAGCAACAAGGCCTATCTGCTGAATGCTGTCGAGGTGTTGGAAAACCCTGAGATACCCTCGATCTGGCGGGACTTCTTCGCCTACCACACGTCAGAGACGTTCTTCCAGGAGTGCCTAGCTTTCTGGCAGCCCGCAATTCGTCGGGTTTATCCGGACATCGAGCGGACTCTCGGAAAGCCGCTGGACGCCCTGACCACGGCTGTGCGACCCGACAAGGCTGGCCTCGCCGGCGCTGGGGAGGGCGCGGCCGACGCTCTGCTGGATGTCCAGTTCGGGGTCAACAGTCCCGTCACCGCGCAAAGCAGCGTGCGCGGCCCCCATCTCGACAAGCCCTACAAGCTGTTTGCCGGGCTGCTCTACTTTCGCCATCCGCAGGATGTGGCGCCAGGCGGTGATCTCGGCTTCTATCGGTATCGGGGCCGTCGGCGCGTTTTTGACCGCCACTACAACATTCAGGACAGCTCCGTCGAACGGGTGACCGAAATCCCCTATCGCCCAAACACTTTCGTCATGTGGCTGAACACGCCCGACAGCCTGCATGGGGTGTCGCCGCGCAGCGGAACCAGCTTCCCGCGGCGCTACGTCAATTTTCTCGCCGAGTGCTACCAGCTGAACGGCGAGGGGTTCTTTCCCGTCGAGCGCTCGCTTAAGGACCGGATCACCGGCGCCTTCTCCGGAAAGCTGGTTCGCCGTCTCGGGGCCAAGCGCGGCGGACGCCACAGCCCGGCTGCGTGAGCCGGATAGCATCCCTGACGATCACAAAACGCTTTAGTGATCCGGCAGGTCCCAGGGCTCGACCTTCGCAGCTTCGACCCAGGCCTGCATCGGTGGCCAGGCGAACAGGGTGTCGACGTAGGCCTGACAGGTCGCGTCGAGCCTGACGCCGTAGGTCCGGAAGCGCGAGGCGACCGGTGCGTAAACGCAGTCGGCGATCGAGGGCTGTCCGAACAGGTACGGTCCGGTTTTCCCGAACTCGCCGCGACATTCGCTCCAGATCTGGGCGATGCGGTCGATGTCGGCCTGACAGTCGGCGCTGGGCGTCTTCGGCTTGCTGGCGCGGATGTCCATCGACATCTCCCGACGGAGCGTCGCAAAGCCGCTGTGCATCTCGGCGCTGACCGCCCGGGCGACGGCCCGCGCTTCAGGCGCAGCCGGCCAAAGCCCCGCGTCGGGAAAGAGTTCGTGCAGATACTCGGCAATCGCCAGAGAGTCCCAGACCAGGAGCTCGCCGTGCAGCAGAGCCGGCACGAGACCGCTGGGCGAGTGGGCGAGAAGCTGCTCGCGGGTCTCCGGCCGGTCGAGCGGGATCAGCACCTCCTTGGCCTCGGCCCGGGTCATCGCCAGCGCGAGCCCGGCGCGCAAGGACCAGGAGGAGTAGTTCTTGTTGCCGATCACCAGCGTCAGGTCGCCGCCGTAACCGTCGCGCCCGGTCTTGGGCTCTGGAGAGGTGATTTCTGTCTGCGCCTCTGACATTCTTTGCTCTCCTCTTCCTTCCGCTGTCGTACTGGACTGGACCGGCAACCTTCGGGTGCCTTGCGCTTTCTGGCCGACTGGGGAGGTATCGGCAACCGCAGGAATTCTTGGGACCCCATGAGCGATTCTTACACTGTCATCGCCAACCCGGCCGCTCCAGATCATCTGATCGACGCCGCTGAAGCACCGGTCGAGCTGCTAGCACTGACCAAAGCGGAGCTGGAAAGCTGGCGGGCCGCAGCCTCGCCGAGCGATGCGGCCTGGGTCGCGGCGTTGGATTTTTCGGCGCAAGCCGGCAAGTTCGCTCTGCTGCCGGCGTCCGACGGCAGTTTGCTACGCGTCCTGCTGGGGGTTGAGGATCCCGCCGATCTTTGGGCCTTCGCAGGCCTACCCGAGGCCTTGCCGGCCGGCGACTACTGCCTGGCTAAGGGAAGCTCCGGCGCGCTGGCGGAGGTGGCGGCACTGGGCTGGGCTATCGGAGGTTACCGTTTTCGCCGCTACAAGACGAAGGAGGAGACGAAACTCGCGCGCCTGGTATGGCCCGACGGCCTCGACCGGGCCGAAGTGAGTCGCCTTGCCGCCGGTGTCGGTTGGGTGCGCGATCTCATCACGACGCCGGCGGAGGACATGGGCCCAGGCGATCTTGAAGGAAGCGCCAGGGACCTTTGCGACCGCTACGGCGCTCAGCTCACCGTCGTTGCGGGACCGGAGCTACTGGAGCGCGACTATCCGGCGGTGCATACGGTCGGGCGTGCCGCCGCTCAGGGACGCGAACCGAGGTTGATCGACCTCACCTGGACCGGCAGTGAGAGCGGACCTCAGGTCACACTGGTCGGCAAGGGCGTCTGCTTCGACACCGGCGGGCTCGACCTCAAGAGTCCGGCCAACATGAAGCTGATGAAGAAGGATATGGGCGGTGCCGCCCATGTGCTCGGCCTCGCCTATCTCATCATGGACGCCGGTCTGCCGCTGCGCCTCCGCGTGCTGGTGCCCGCGGTTGAGAACGCCGTGTCGGGGAACGCCTTTCGACCGCTCGACGTCTTGCGAACCCGACAGGGCCTGACAGTCGAGGTCGGCGACACCGATGCGGAGGGGCGCCTGATTCTCTGCGATGCGCTGTCCGAAGCCGCCCGGGATCGCCCCGACCTGCTGCTGGACATGGCAACCCTGACCGGCGCCGCGCGGGTGGCGCTCGGCACCGAACTGCCCGCGCTCTTCTGCAACAGCGACACTCTGGCGGCAGCCGCGCTGACAGCTGCCGAGCAGGAGGGCGATCCCCTCTGGCGGTTGCCGCTGCACAAGCCTTACGAGCGTTTTCTCGACAGCAAGGTGGCCGACCTCTCTAACATCGGCAGCACGGGTTTCGGCGGCGCGATCACGGCCGCCCTCTTTCTGCAGCGCTTCGTGCCGGAAGGCACGCCCTGGATCCATATCGATCTGATGGCCTGGAACACTGCGAGCCGGCCGGGTCGACCGGAGGGCGGCGAGGCCCAAGGCCTGCGCGCGCTTTTCCGCCTGGTGCGGATGACGGCCGAACGGGGGAGCTGGCGCTGAGGGTATGCCCGGGTACTGGCAAGGTCGCTGGCAGAGAGCGGAGGGACGCTTGCGGTGACGCTGCTGTCTGTCCACGAGCTATGATAGTCTCTCGTTACGGATAAAGAACGATCCGCCAGGGGAAGTTATGCGGGGGAAGTCATGCGGGGGGAAAGTTATGTTCCAGAACATTCTCTGCTGCATCGACGGGTCTGAGCATGCTCTGCGTGCGGCCGAGCAGGCCTGTGTTTTGGCCCAGAAGTTCGGCGGTAGCCTGACGCTGCTCATCGTGGCCAAAGAGCTGAAGCCCAGCGCGCAGGTGAAACGCTTCATCGAATTGGAACATCTCTCCGGCGAACCCCAGTATGTGCTCGACGAATACACCGAGGACATCATGGACAAGGCCAAGGACGTGGCCGCGGCCAGCGGCCTCACAGAGGTGAGAACGGAGATCAAGACCGGCAATCCCGCACGCGCCATCATGGAGTTCGCGGAGCGGCGGAAGGTCGATACCATCGTGCTGGGCCGACGGGGGATGGGCGATATCGAGGGAGTGCTGCTCGGCAGCGTGTCGCACAAGGTGGCGAGCCTAGCGAAATGTACCGTCGTGACCACACGCTGAGACCTGCGCGATGAAGATGACACCGCAACAGGCCCTGGCCCTCTATCGAACAACCGGTGCGGCCGTTCTGGTCCGTGACTGGCCCGATCTCACACAGCGACAGCTCGCGATCCTGCTTGAGGTCTACCTGTCGCCCCCACCTCACACGGTACGCGGGCTCGCGGAGAAGCTGGCCATCTCAAAGCCGGCTGTGAGCCGGGCGCTCGACCGTCTGGGGCAACTGGAATTCGCCAAACGCAAGGTGGACGAGGCTGACAAGCGCTCGGTCCTGGTGCAGCGCACGGTCAAAGGGTCGGTCTTCCTACGGGAGTTCGGCGATCTCGTCAGCGGCGTCGCGGGCGACCTGTAGCTGTTCCGGACGGGCACGGTTCGACCGACCTAGCTGGGCGGAACCCAACGCTATCGCCGGACCAGCGTGCCCAAGCCCTTGGTGGTGAAGATTTCCAGCAGCAAAGCGTGCGGCACGCGGCCATCCAGAATGACGGAAGCCTCGACGCCGCCCCGGACGGCCTCCACGCAGGTCTGAAGCTTCGGGATCATGCCCCCGGTCACCGTGCCGTCGACTTCCAGCCGCGCGACGTCGTCGACCGTCAGGTCGGTCAGCAGGTCACCCTGCTTGTCGAGCACGCCGATCACGTCGGTCAGCAGCAGCAGCCGCGCCGCCCCGATGGCGGCCGCCACCGCGCCTGCCACCGTGTCGGCATTGATGTTGTAGGTCTCGCCCTCCGCTCCGACGCCGATCGGTGCGATCACCGGGATCATGCCCGACTGTTCCAAGGCCGCGAGGACCTGCGGATTGATCTTGACCGGCTCGCCGACGAATCCGAGGTCGAGAATCTGCTCGATATTGCTTTCCGGATCGCGCTTGGTGCGGCGCAGCTTGCGGGCTTGGATCAGATTCCCGTCCTTGCCGGACAGTCCGATTGCCGTGCCGCCGGCCTGATTGATCGCCGAGGCGATGGATTTGTTGATGGTGCCAGCCAGCACCATCTCCACCACGTCGACGGTCGCGGCGCTGGTCACGCGCAGTCCGTCGACGAACTCGGTCTCGACGTGCAGGCGTTCCAGCATGCGGCCGATCTGCGGGCCGCCGCCGTGAACCACCACCGGGTTGATCCCGACCTGCTTCATCAGCACCACGTCCCGCGCGAAGATGTCCGCCAGTTCGGCGTCGCCCATGGCGTGGCCGCCGTACTTGATGACGAAGGTCTGCCCGGCATAGCGGCGCATGAAGGGCAGCGCCTCAGTCAGCGTGCGCGCCGTGCGCAGCCAATGCTTGGTTTCGGCGATATTCTTGCGGATCTGGGTCATGGCGCGGCGGACTTTAGAGCAGGATCGTCTTAGGTGGAATTGCTTTGGCCCCCACACCCCCCCCGATGACGCGAATGGCGCTCTAGCGCAGCGGTGTCGGCAAAGCGAGTTCGCCCAACGACGCGCGCAACTCGGCGATCCCGCGCTGCTTGACAGCCGAGGTCACGGCGATCTCGGGATAGGCCGCGACGTGGCTCGCCAGTTCCTGTTGGCTGCGCGCAAGCAGTGACTCCAGCTCCGCCGGCTTGACCTTGTCGGCCTTTGTCAGCACGACCTGATAGACCACCGCCGTAGTGTCGAGTTCCTTCATCACGTCGCGGTCGTTCGGTTTCAGGCCATGGCGGGCGTCGATCAGCAGCAGCACGCGGCGCAACTGCGCCCGGCCGCGCAGATAGTCGCGGGTCAGCCGCGTCCATTGGGTGATGTCGCTTTTCGCTGCCTGGGCATAGCCGTAGCCGGGCAGGTCCACCAGCATCAGGCGGCCGCCGAGATCGAAGAAGTTGAGCTGCTGGGTGCGTCCCGGGGTATTGGAGGTGCGGGCCAGGGTCTTGCGACCCGTTAGAGCGTTCACCAGGGACGACTTGCCGACGTTCGAACGGCCTGCGAAGGCCACCTCCGGCAGGTCGCTGGCCGGAAGCTGCGCCATCTGCGCGACGGAGAGCAGGAAGCTGCAGGGGGCTGCGAACAGCCTGCGGCCGTTCTCTTGCTCTGCCGCCTGTTCTTGCTCTGCCGCCCCTTCGGTGGCGTCGTCGCTCCCGGATTGGGGGGCGTCGGCCTCCTGCGTCACGCTTCGCTCCTCAGGACTTGCGCTTCTTGCCGTTGCCTTTGGCCGCGCGCTTACGCTCGCGCTTGCTGGGGCCCGGATTGCTTATCGCCGTTTCCGCCGGCTCGGCCTCAGCGGTGGTCTTCTCGCGGCGCTTTGGCGTGCTGCGCGTGTCGCTGTCGTCGTTTTCCTCGTCCTGACTTTCGTCGGACTCGGCGTCCTGACTCTTGTCGCTGCTGAGGCTGCGCATGTGCTTCGGCAGGATGTCGCGTCCCTTATTGCCGAAGGGAACGCCGGCACGCTTCATGATTACGGCCTGCTGCAAGACCGATAGCGTGTTGTTCCAGGTCCAGTAAATCACCAGGCCGGCCGGGAAGGTCGAAAGCAGGAAGGTGAAGACGATCGGCATGGCCAGGAAGATCTTGGCCTGCATCGGATCGGCCGGCTGCGGGTTCAGCTTCTGCTGAATGTACATCGAGATGCCCATCAGCAGTGGCCAGATGCCGAGATTGAAAATGTTCAGCAGCCCGAGTTCGGGAGCGTCCCACGGCAGCAGGCCGAAGAGGTTCAGAATGGTGGTCGGATCGGGCGCGGAGAGATCCTGGATCCAGCCGAAGAAGGGGGCGTGGCGCATCTCGATGGTGACGAACAGCACCTTGTAGAGCGCGAAGAACACCGGGATCTGGATCAGGATCGGCAGGCAGCCCGCGAGCGGATTGGCGCCTTCTTTCTTGTAAAGCGCCATCATTTCCTGGTTCAGGCGCTGCTTGTCGTCGCCGAAGCGCTCGCGCATCTCCAGCATCTGCGGCTGCAGCTTGCGCATCTTGGCCATGGCCAGATAGCTCTTGTTGGCCAGAGGGAAGAACACGAGCTTGATGCCGACCGTCAGGATCAGGATCGCAACGCCGAAGTTCCCGATCACCCCGTTCAACCAGTGCAAGGCCAGGAAGATCGGCTTGGTCAGGAAGTAGAACCAGCCGAAGTCTACGGCGAGATCGAAGCGGTCGATGTTGTAGGCGTCGGAATAGTCGTCGAGCAGGGTGGCCTGTTTGGCACCGAGGAAGACGCGGGTCGTGATCTCGGCGCTACCGTCCGCCGGCACGGCCAGAGGCGCATAGATGAAGTCGGCCTGGTATTTCGGGACGCCGGCGTCTTCGGAGTAGAGGAAACGGCCTTGGATCTCGCTTTGCTGATCGGGGACCAGCGTCGTCATCCAGTATTTGTCGGTGATGCCGATCCAGCCTCCGGTCGATGCCGTCTGCATCTGCCGGTCGTCGCGGATGTCGTCGTAGGAGATCTCGAAAAGCTCCTCTCCCAGCACGCCGATCATGCCTTCGTGCAGGATGAAGAAGTCGAGGGTATCCGGCGTGCCGCTGCGCGAGACGGCGCCGTAGGGCGCAAGAGCGACGTCCTGGCCGGATCGGTTGATCACGCGCTGGGTAACCGTGAAGAGATAGTTCTCATCGATCGAAATCTCTTGCACGAATGTCAGCCCGGCATCGTTCTGCCAAGTCAGCGTGGCGGGCTGGTCGGTGGTCAGCGTCCGGACGTCGGACTCCCAGACCGCATCAGGGCCGGGAACCTGCAGATCGCCTACGGCCGTCCAGTCGAACCGTGCGAAGTAGGGCATCGTCGTGCCGACTGGCTGCAGAAGCTCGATATTGGGGCTGTCGTCCTCGATCGTCTCGCGATAGCGCAGGAGCGTCAGATCGTCGAAACGGGCGCCGACCAGATTTATGGAGCCGTCCAGCGCCGGTGTCTCGATCCTCAGACGCGGTCCCTGCTCCAAGGCTTGAGCCCGGTTCAGCCCCCCCAGTCCGCCGGGTTCGACGCCTGCGGTCTCGCTCTCCAGGGTGGGGGCGATCTCGGTGCCGGCCGGTTGCTCTGCCTGCTGCTCGATCCGCTGCTGTTGAAGTTGAGCCTCGCGTTGCGGCCCGCTGATGAAGACTTCCCAAAGCAGAATGATGCCGACCGACAGGGCGATGGCGAGGATCAGGTTCTTCTGGTCCATGATGGGCTTATCGGCTCCTGTGGGCTGCGTGACCGCAGGTCGGACGAGTGGATGAACGAGAGGGCGATGCGGTATCGCGGGACGGTGGTCGCCGTTCAGGCCGGCTCCGTTCTGGTACGGGATCATAGCCGTCACCACCCCAGGGATGGCACCGCGAAATCCGACGAACGGCCAGCCAGCTTCCACGGATCGGTCCGTGCCGTTGCAGCGCCTCCAAGGCATAGGCCGAGCAGGTCGGGGAGAAACGGCACGTCGGCGGCATGAGCGGCGAAATCAGCAGGCGGTAAACCCAGATCGGTCCGGACAGAAGCCAGATCAGCGGCAAACTCAACCTAGAGACCGGCGACTGGCGCTTTTCCGGTAACGCGTCCTCACATGACGCGTCCTCACATGACGTGCTTTCATGGCCCGCTGGCATGCTCATCGCCTGTCCTCCGCAGTCTTGCCACTCGGCCGAGATGGGGGCGGTCGGCGGTGGTTACGAGCCTCGGCCACGCGCTTCAAGGCGGTTTCCAGATCGCCGACGAGATCCCGGTAGGGTCGGGTCAGCGTCCCGGCTCGCGCAATCAAAACGTAATCGGTCCCGGCGCGTGCCGAGCGCGGCAGAAGCTGGTCTGCCGCAGCCCGCAAGCGTCGGCGTGCGCGGTTGCGCTGCACTGCTGAGCCGACTTTCCGGCTTGCCGTGAACCCGACCCGTGGCGGTGCCGAATCCGCTTCGCCGTCGGCGTTCCTAGGTCGCCGGCAGGCCTGCAGCACCAGCCCGGGCGCTGCCCATTTGCGCCCGCGCCCGGCCGCGCGCAGAAACTCGCTGCGGCACTTGAGGCGTGCGAGCCGTTTGGCCCGACCATCGGCGCTGGAGTTCGAGGCCATTCGCTGTTGCACCGTTTCGCCGGACTCCGCCCGGCGACCGCGCCCTGTTGGACGCTGTCTATGGCCGGTCGGCAAGGAAAGCAGGACGAAACTTTTTGAAAAGGTACTGTCGAGTACCTTTTCAGACCGTCGCCTAGGCCGACAGAACCTTGCGCCCTTTGGCGCGGCGGCGGGCCAGGACTTTGCGGCCGTTCTTGGTCGCCATGCGGGAACGAAACCCGTGCCGACGCTTGCGGACCAGCGCGCTCGGCTGATACGTGCGCTTCACTTGACGTCTCCATACCACGGAAGCTGTGCGGAATTGCCGAGGGTGTATAGAGTTGCCCCCGCGAGGTGTCAACGTTGCCAACCTGCCGATTGACCCGATGCGGCAACCGCGGACCGGTCGATCTGCTGAAATGACGACGAAGAGTGACCGCCGGGGCGGTTCGATGGCAGGAGCCCCAGCGTCTGTGATGCGGTCCACAGCCATCACTGATCGGTGATTGGCCGGTGAACGCAACGAAATTTACATCGTGGCGTGGCAAAACTCGACGGCCTCCCGCCAAGCGCAAAGGGCTTAACAGCGGCCATGACCCAGATCGACGGTAATATCAAGAACGACGACGCCTTGCAGGACGCGGCCGCTTCGGAGGCCTCGGATCGACCCGGCGCGACCCAAAGCGGAGGCGCGATCTGGCTCCGCTGGTTGCCTTTGGTGCTGCTCTTCGGCGTCGGTGCGACGGCTTGGCTGGCCTTCGATCTGGGCAGGTACCTGAGTTTCGACGCGCTGGCCGAAAACCGCGGCTGGCTGCTCGATCAGGTCGAGCGCTACGAGTTGCGCACGGTCCTGGTCTTTGTTTTCGCCTATGCCCTGGCGACGGCCTTTTCCATACCTGGGGGGGCCGTGCTGACGGTCCTGGGCGGATTTCTCTTCGGCACGCTGTTCGGGACTCTTTATGTGGTGACCGGGGCGACACTGGGCTCCGTGGCTGTATTCCTCGCGGCACGCACGGCCCTGGGCGACAGTCTGCGCAAGCGGGTCGGCGGCACTCTGAAGCGCATGGAGGCGGGTTTTCGCGAGCATGCGCTCAGTTATCTGTTGGTCCTGCGCCTGATTCCGATCTTCCCCTTCTGGCTGGTCAATCTCGTCCCGGCCTTCCTGGGCGTGCCGCTGCGCACCTATGTGATCGGCACGGTTCTGGGCATCATTCCCGGTACCTTCGTCTACGCCAGCCTCGGCAACGGCGTGGGCGCGCTGTTCGATCAGGGTGAAACGCCGGATATCGGGATCATCTTCAGTCTCGACATTCTGACGCCGATCCTCGGCCTCGCGGTGCTCGCCTTGCTGCCGGTTGTCTACAAGACCTGGAAAGCTCGCCGCGCGGCAACGCGCTGAAAGCGCAAACTCCGGCCTTCTTCGAGTCCGGTTCAAGGGAGAGGTCCCCATGAAGTCTCTGGAACCCGACATCTGCGTGATCGGGGCCGGCTCCGCCGGTCTGTCGATCGCTGCCGGCGCCAGTCAGATGGGCGCGCAAACGGTTCTGATCGAAAAGGCGGAGATGGGCGGCGACTGTCTGAACTACGGTTGCGTCCCTTCAAAGTCCCTTCTGGTGGCCGGTCGGGCGGCACAGGCCTGGCGGCACACGGCGGCTTTCGGCATCGACTCGCCGGAGCCCAGCGTCGACTTCGCCCGAGTTCATGCACACGTCCGGGACGTCATCGACGGGATTGCGCCGCTGGATTCGGAAGAGCGCTTCACCGGCCTGGGTGTCGAGGTGATCCGGGATGCCGCGCTTTTCGAAGACGAGCGGACCGTGGTGGCGAACGGGGCCCGGATCCGGGCCAAGCGTTTCGTCGTCGCGACCGGATCGCGGGCCTTCGTACCGCCCATCGAGGGGCTGGAACACATCTCCTATCTGACCAACGAGACGGTGTTCTCCCTTACCGAACGGCCGGAACATCTGATCGTCATCGGCGGTGGACCCATCGGCAGTGAGCTGGGACAGGCCTTTCGGCATCTCGGCGCGCGCGTCTCGCTGGTCGAGATGGGGAGCATCCTGCAGAACGACGATCCGGAGCTGGTGGAGGTCGTGCGGCGGCGGCTCACGCGAGACGGCGTCGAACTCTACGAGCAGGCCAAGGTCGCCCGCGTCGGCGCCGCGGGTAACGGCGTGGTGGTCACGGTTGTACGCGACGGGCGGGAAGAACGGATCGAAGGATCTCACCTGCTGCTCGCGGCCGGGCGTCAGCCGACGGTCGAGGGTCTCGGTCTGGATGCGGCGGGAATTGCCTACGACCATCGGGGTATCAAGACCGACGCCCGGCTGCGCACCACGAACAGGCGCGTCTACGCTGCGGGCGACGTCGCGCGCGGTCCGCAGTTCACCCACATGGCGGGCCATCACGCCGGCATCGTGATCAAGAATGCCCTGTTCCGCCTGCCCGGGAAGGTCGAGACCAAAGCCGTGCCCTGGGTGACCTACACCGAACCCGAGTTGGCCCATGTCGGGATGACGGAAGCCATGGCACGCAAGGCCGGAGAGCGGATCAACATCCTGCGCTGGGATTTCCACGAGAATGACCGGGCCCGCGCCGAGCGCCGAACGGAGGGTTTCTGCAAGGTCGTGGTCACGCCGAAGGGCAAGATCCTCGGAGCCTCCATCGTCGGACCGCAGGCTGGTGAGTTGATTCAGCCCTGGATCCTGGCGATCGCCAATGGGCTCAAGGTCTCCGCGATGGCTCAGGTCATCGCGCCCTACCCGACCCTGGGCGAAGTCAGCAAACGTGCGGCTGGCAGCTTCTACACGCCGAAGCTCTTCAGCGAGCGCACCAAGAAAATCGTACGCCTGCTGCTTCGTTTGCCTTAATATGAACCGACAGTTCGCTCTCACGCGAAGGTGAAGCTTGGTGCGTCATCGTGATTCGAGCTGATGGTCTTATCGCTTCACTCTGTTTGGACAGGGCGCGCTCAAGAAGACACGCCCCGATGTAGTGGGCCGACTTGGCCTTGCCCGAACAGGATTGGAGACGTACCTCATGATTAAGAAAACGGCGAAGCAGACGGCTCTGGCGCTGTCGGTTGCGAGTCTGGCGACGGCTGCCGTGGCACTGCCCGCCGCTGTGGCACATGCTCAGGCCGGTCCGGGGAGCCTGCAGATCGCAAGCTGTAACCCCTGTAACCCTTGTGCCGGCAAGAACCCTTGCGCAGCGGCCAACCCCTGCAACCCCTGTGCGGCGAAGAATCCCTGTGCGGCGAAGAACCCCTGCGCCGCTGCTAATCCGTGCAACCCCTGCAATCCTTGCGCTGCGAAGAAGAACTAAGCTTCTCGAACTGGGTTTTTTGTGCGCGGCGCGCTCGTTGGAAGGTGTTTGTTCTTTTAACGGGCACGCCGCGCCGCCTTTTTTAATGGATCCTTCGCGGGCTTTACCATGTCCCGCAGATCAAGCGTTCGTTCAGCCAGTATGTTTGACTGCCGCGGCGAGTGATATAAGGCTCCTATGACTGAGGCCCGTCCGTCGCGCCGCCTGTCCCTGCCGCCGCCGGCGCGCAGCCTTTCCGCACGTCTTCTGGTGTTGACGGTGCTTTTCGTTATGCTTGCCGAAGTGCTGATCTTCGCGCCTTCGGTCGGCCGCTATCGCCTGAGTTACCTTGAGGAGAAGCTGGCGACCGGGCATCTCGGCATCTTGGCGCTGGAGGCCAGCCCGGTCGATATGATCGACCCCGTTTCGGAGCGGGAAATTCTCAGTCACATCGGGGTTTATTCGGTCGCACTACAGAAGCCCGAGCGCCCCGGCAAGCTGATGCTGATGATCGAAGAGCCGGTCGGCGGTGTCGAAGCAAGCTACGACCTGCGCGAGGCGGGCTTCTTCACGCTGATCCGGGACGCGGTCGGCTGTTTGCTGCCGAAGAGCAATCGGGTCATACGGGTCGTGGGTTGGTCGCCGCAGCGCGCGGACACGCTTGTCGAAGTGGTGATGGACGAGGGGCCGCTGCAGGATGAACTGAGGGCCTTCGGCTGGCGCATTCTGGGGCTCAGCCTGGTGATCTCCGCGATCACCGCGGGGCTCGTCTACCTGACGCTCTTCCGGGTCATGGTCGTCCCGATGCGCCGTCTGACGGAAAACATGATTGCCTTCCGCGACGATCCCGAAGATGGCGCGCGCGTCGTCAAGCCTTCGGGGCGCAGTGACGAGATCGGCGTGGCCGAGCGTCAGCTTCATGAGATGCAGAAGGCCTTGCGCGCTTCGCTTCATCAGAAAACCCGGCTGGCTGCCCTGGGCATCGCCGTGACCAAGATCAATCACGATCTGCGGAACATGTTGTCCACGGCTCAATTGATTTCCGACCGTCTCGCTCAGTCGAGCGATTCCGATGTGCGGCGGGTCGCGCCGACCCTGTTCAAGGCCATCGACCGCGCGGTCGAACTCTGCGGTCGAACCCTCGACTTCACGCGTGAAGGCCCCGCATCGCTCGATCTCTGCCGGGTCGATCTGAACGCGCTGCTGGCGGACGTCGGTAGCGACGTGACCGCCGAAGATCCTGGTGGCCGCCAGTGGGACAACCGCGTCGTCCCGGGCACGGTGGTGGAGGCCGACCGTAACCAGCTCTTCCGGGTTTTCGAAAACCTGGCGCGCAACGCCTATCAAGCCGGGGCCGAGCGT
This sequence comes from Algihabitans sp., assembly GCF_965226985.1. Taxonomy (GTDB): domain Bacteria; phylum Pseudomonadota; class Alphaproteobacteria; order Kiloniellales; family DSM-21159; genus Algihabitans. Next base: position 3,740,734 of record NZ_OZ245712.1, on the reverse strand, counting down.
GTGACGATCAGTGCCCGCCAGCAGACCGGCAAGATCGAGGTCGACCTGGAAGACAACGGGTCGGGCCTGACGGTTCGGGCGCGCGAACGCCTGTTTCAGCCCTTCGCCGTTTCTACCCGCAGCGGTGGGACCGGTTTGGGCTTGGCCATTGCGAAGGAACTCCTGCGCGCTCACGGCGGCGACATCCGGCTAAAGGACAGCGATGCGAGCGGAACCCGCTTCCGCGTCGTTCTGCCATTGCGCCAGAAGGGCCACCTGCGGCGCAACGGTCGCGGCGCCAAGACGGCAGCTTGACGTGGGTCAACGCGCAGGTCCTGGGTGGCATGGCTCTATCCGGGGCAGGGTCTGAGAGGGAATCGGTGTCATGGTCTTGCGAATCATCATTTGCGTGTCTGTCGGTCTGATCGGGCTGGTGGGTCTCTTTTTGGCCGCCAGAAGCGACGAGAGCGCGCTCTACGAGGCTGGCCTGATCATGGCTCTCTTCTCGGTTTTTTTCATCTTCTGGCAGATCAAACGCGGCTACGACGGGGAGTCGGGCAAGACCGAACGGATACCCCAAGACAACTGAAGCCGAGAGAAATCGGCCGGGGTTGGCCCCTTAGTTACTCGGACGTCGAGCTTGCTGGGACTGCCGGAAAGGTCAAAGCCTCGACCTTGTTGCCGTCAAGATCGAAGATGAAGGCACCGAAGTAGTCCGTCAGGGCTGCCTGCCGCTTGCCCGGCGCACCGGCGTCCGTTCCGCCCGCCGCCAGCGCGGCCTGATGGAAAGCCAGGACCGCTTCACGCGAGCGGGCCCGCAGGCCGACGTGATGGCCGCTGTCGGGCGGCAAAGGCTTCAGGCGGGGTCGTGCGTTCAGCCAGAACTCGGGATAGCGTTTACCGAAGCCGACGGTGCTTTCGCGCTCGACCAGCAAGGTCATGCCGAGCGGTGCCAGGACCTTTTCATAGAAAGCCCGACTCGCCTCCAGGTCGGCGACGGGAACGGAGATGTGGTCGATCACCGCGTCCTCCTTTGAGGCTGGATGGGCCGAATCCGAAGAGGCAGGGATAGAAGCCGCGACGCTGGGGAGCGTCAAGCCGCTCCGGCGACATCAGTCCAGCGCGAAGACCAGGCACTTCAGGTAGTCGCTTTCCGGCAGCAGGGGGTGTACCGGATGATCCGGTGCCGCCGCCGCGCGGCGCAGGATCCGGGCCGGGCGTTCGGCGTCTGCCAGCCCGCGCGCGCATTGCTCGGCGAAGGCCTCCGGTCCGACGTGGTGAGAGCAGGAGCAGAGAACCAGGTAACCGCCGGGTGCGACGAGCGCCGCGGCGAGCTTGGTCAGTTTTCGGTAGCCGCGCAGAGCCTGCGGTAGATCCTTCTTGGACTTGGCGAAGGCCGGCGGATCGCAGATCACCAGATCGAAGCGTTCCTTGGCGGCCGCAAGCGCCGGAAGTTCGCGGAAGACGTCGCTTCGGCGCGTGGCGATCCGGGACGCCACGCCGTTCAGACCGGCGGCCGCTTCAACCAGCGACAGGGCGCCGTCCGAGCGGTCGAGGGCGGTCACCGAGTCGGCGCCGGCCCGCGCGGCCTGGATCGCGAAACCGCCGGAATAGCTGTAGGCGTCGAGCACACGGGCGCCGGGCGCCAGCTGCGCGACCCAGCGACGGTTGTCTCGCTGGTCGTAGAACCACCCGGTCTTCTGGCCGCGCAGCGGGTCCGCGAGAAAGCGGGTCCCATGCTCCAGCAGCTCGATCGGGGCGTTCTCGTCCCGCTCGCCGCTTTCGCCGAGGACCCGCGTCTCCTGGTTCAGGCTCTCCAGTTTGCGCGCCGGGGTATCGTTGCGCAGAATCACCCTGCGTGGCCGCAGCAGCGTCTCCACCGCCTCGATCAAAGGGGCTTCCAAGGCCTGCATGCCCGCCGTGTTGCTCTGCAGGACGACCGTGTCGCCGAAGCGATCGATGACGAGGCCGGGCAGGCCGTCAGCTTCGGCATGGCAAAGCCGGTAGTGGGGGCTCTCGATCAGCGTCTCGCGGAGTTTCGCGGCGCGCTGCAGACGTTCGAATAGGAAGCCAGCGTCGATCCTGGTTTCGGGATCGCGCGCCAGAACTCGGGCCGCGATCAAGGTGTGGCGATTGAAGCTTGCGACGCCGAGCGGTCGACCGTTGTGGGTTTCAAGACGCACCAGGGCACCCAGTTCGAGTGCCTTGGCTTCGGACGTCATCTCCAGCTCGTTGGAGAAGACCCAAGGGTGACCGCGCAGAAGGCGCCGCTCCGCTTTCGGCTTCAGGCGAAGGGCCGGGCGCTGCCCCGCCGGCTCAGGGTTGGACATTGGCAGGCAGGGCTACACCTTCACGGCGGCGGTCGGCTCCGCCCTCCAGACTCCCGTCCTGCAGCACGAAAATGCCGTGCAGCCCGCTGGTCATCTCGGTTTCCCGAACGACATGCCCGAGGGCTTCCAACGCCGCCCTGGCCGAAGCCGCCGCCGTCGCGGACTCCAGGTCCGTCTGGCCGTTCCGGTTGACCGCGTGCGGCAGGTCGATGGCCGCCTGGACACTCAGGTCGTGATCCAGGATTCCGGTCAGGGCGCGCACGACGTAGCCGATAATCCGGCTTCCGCCGGGCGAGCCGATAGCCAGGCGCAAGGTGCCGCCCTCGTCGAACACCAGGGTCGGCGACATGGAACTGCGCGGGCGTTTCCCCGGTTCGACCCTGTTGGCAACGGGGCGCCCGTCGACCTCGGGCACGAAAGCGAAGTCGGTCAGCTGATTGTTGAGCAGAAATCCGCGCACCATCAGGCGCGACCCGAAGGCGTTCTCGACCGAACTGGTCATGGAGACCGCCCGACCATCGGCGTCGATCACGCTGAGATGGGTGGTCGAGGGCGGCTCTACCTGAACCCAGGTTCCGTTGCGCAGCTCCAGGCCCGGTTGGGCTTCCGGCAAGGCGCGTTGCGGGTCGATCAGCTCACTTCGGCTGGCGAGGTAGTCCGGGTCGAGCAGGCTGTCGAGCGGAACCTCCACGAAATCGGAATCCGCCAAGAAGGCGTTCCGGTCTGCGAAGGCCAGCTTTCCGGCTTCAGCCAGCAGATGCAGGGTTTGCGGGTCTGTCGGATCGGTCGCACCCAGGTCGTGCGGCTCCAGCAGGCCCAACATCTGTAAGACCGCCGTGCCGCCTGAGGTGGGGGGAGGCATGCCGCAAACCTCCCACTCGCGATAGGGACCGCAGAGCGGTGCCCGCCGGACGGCTTGGTAGGCAGCCAGATCGGCTTGGGTCATCCGTCCCGGATTGATTGTGGCATTGCGCACCGCCGCGACGATGTCGGCGGCCACTTCACCTTCGTAGAAGGCCGAGGTCCCTTCCGCCGCAATTCGGCGCAGGGTCTCGGCATAGGCCGGGTTCCGGAGGACGGTACCGACCGGGCGCGGCCTGCCCGCCGGCGTATAGAAGTAGGATGCGGCAGCCGGGAACTTGGGAAGCAGCCTGTCCCGTGCGATCAAGGCATGCAGCCGCGGCGAGACGAGAAAGCCGTTCTCGGCCAGCGCGATCGCCGGTTCGAAGAGCCGCGCCCAGGCGAGCGTGCCATGCTCGCTATGGGACAGTTCAAGCATCTTCAGGACGCCCGGTACGCCAACGGACAGACCGCCCGGGACAGCGTCCCAGAATCCCAGCGGTTCTCCCTCGGCCGTCATGAACTGATCCCCCGTGGCAGCCAGGGGCGCGGTCTCGCGACCGTCGTAGGCATGGGTCTGGCCGCTTGCCGGATCATGGTGCAGCAGAAAGGCGCCGCCGCCGATGCCTGAGGACTGCGGTTCGACCAGCCCCAGCACCAGCTGGGCCGCAATGGCCGCATCGACGGCACTGCCCCCGGCCTCCAGCATGGCGACGCCGGCACGCGTGGCGTGGGGGTTGGCAGCGGAGACCATGGCTCGTGTCGGAGCACCGGCGAGAGGCCCCTCGACCGCCGGCGTCGTCGTGTCCTGTGCCATGGAAGCGGGCGCCGCGAGACCAAGGGCCGCGGCGCATAGCAGTGCGCTGCTGAGCCGGCGGCCTATTGCGCGCAGCGACGCACGGCTCGGAGCGCACCCGAAAGTTGGGGATGACTGAGAGAGCATGGACTCCGGAAGCGAGCTATGACGATGGGACTGCATGTTGCCAACAATCTGGCGATGACGCTGGCAGTCTAGCGACTAGGTAGCTTGCGGCATAGGCAAGCTTTTGGAGCTCGCGGACTTTTGCGCCATCGGCTTCTGCAGTGCGAAGCAGTGGGGCGCGTGGCCGCGATGCTGCAGCATGTCTATCAGCCATTGGCGGCGGGCGCGCTCGATGCCGTCGGGCAGCACGGTGTGGATCGCCGCGCAGCGGTGGCCCGCGGCGAGGCCTTCCAGCGCGCGTGCCAGGGCATCGGCGATGCGGTCGCGTTCGAAGAAGTCGAAGGCGATGAAATGTTCGGCCACCAACACCGGTCCGTGGAGAAGATCGCGCTGAAGCCGATAAGCCACCAGCCCGGCGATGTAACCGCGCTCGTCCTCGGCGATTAGAATACCGCCGGGCAGAATACCGCCGGGGGCGGTCGTGGTATCGGTCCCGCGGGACAGGAGAGGTTGCGCGAAAGCCTGCCACTCCTCCAGGCTGACGTTCGGCGCGATGGCTTGGATCAGCGGGAAGGCCTGATTGACCCGGTCGGTTGTCAGTGACATGACCGTCACGTTTCTCGCGGGCGACGAAGGGTCCACGGGCGTGAGGCTCTGATTGCGAGTTATGGGATCGGGGCAGCGCATGACCGCATCCTGGGGCGTGCTGCGCGGCAGCCGCCTTGATCTGCGTCAACGCCTGGGTTTCCGGCCCCTGGCCGGCACAATATCCAGGTTTTTCAAATGGTTATAACTGTTTTGATACGAACGAATTTTCATGTATAAACACGCCGATTCGGTCGGTAGCTGTTGAATTGTCCGGTCGGATGCGTCAAGTTCTTACGACACCGTTTCTTGTGACACCATGCGATACCGGATCGGGACGCAGCGCAGAACCATGTCGCCCTTCGACGTCACTCGTATCCGCGAACTGGGTCCGGCAACGGCCGCCGAGCAGGATGATGTGGCGTCCGGCCCTTCGCCCTGCGGTGCCTGTTCGGTACGTCATCTCACTTTCTGTGCGCCTATGGCCGAGGACGAGCTCGGGCATGTCGCCAAGATCGTCAGTACGGTCGAATTGCATCCGAGCGATCCTCTCTTCGACGAGGGCGAGCCGGCCGACAACGTCTATAGCGTGACCGCCGGCGCCGTGAAGGTCTACAAGCTGCTGCCCGATGGGCGTCGGCAGGTGATCGGGTTCCTCTTTTCCGGCGATTTCATGGGCTTGGCGCACAACAGCCTCTATGCCTACAGCGCCGAGGCGATCACCCATTCGGCCGTTTGCAAGTTCCCGCGCAAGAAGCTTGAGCAGTTGCTTGAGCGTTTTCCGAAGATGGAGCGCCGGCTGCTCGGTATGGCCAGTCACGAACTCGCCGTGGCACAGGAACAGATGCTCCTGCTCGGGCGAAAGACGGCCAAGGAAAAGATCGCGAGCTTCCTGTTGATGCTCTCGAAAAGGTCGGAACAGCGTGGGCAAAGCCCCAACCCGATCGCGGTGCCCATGAGCCGGACCGATATCGGCGACTACCTCGGTCTGACGACCGAGACCGTTAGCCGGACTTTCACGCAGCTGAAGACAAGCAATCTGATCTCCCTGCTGCCGGCCAACAAGGTCGAGTTGACCAGCATCGACACCCTGCGCGAGATCGCCGAAGGCGCCTAAGTCTCAGGGCATCGAGCTGCAGGTCCGAGCGGCTTGTCCCCCTTCGCCCCCGGCTTGCACGTTGCCTTTCCTGCACCCGGCAAGCTATTGCTCCCAAGCCACGACTGATACCCCACGTCGCGCCTCCAGCTGCTCGCAGGGCGACAGCTTAGTGCGGAGCTTAGTCAAACCGTGTCGACGACCCCTGCCGAAACCCAGCGGATCGCAGCCGCCAAGCGTCTGACCGTCCCGGAGATCGCCGGACGCAAGGGAACCGCTCCCCTCGTCTGCTTGACTGCCTACAGCGCCCCCATGGCGCGCTTGCTCGACGCTCACGTCGATGTGCTGCTGGTCGGCGATTCCTTGGGGATGGTGCTCTACGGTGCAGACTCGACGCTGGCGGTCACGTTGGAGACGATGATCGCCCACGGACGCGCCGTCGCGCAGGCGAGCCGGCGTGCCTGCGTGGTCGTGGACCTGCCCTTTGCCAGCTACCAGGAAAGCCCGCAGCTCGCCTTCCGCAGTGCGGCCCGTGTGCTTGCCGAGACGGGTGCCGCCGCCGTCAAGTTGGAAGGCGGAGAGGAGATGGCGGAGACCGTCGGCTTTCTGACCAAACGCGGTATCCCCGTGATGGGGCACGTCGGCCTTACGCCCCAGGCGGTCAATGCGCTCGGCGGGTTCCGTGCGCGCGGACGCGACGCTTCGGAAGCCGAGAAGGTACTTGCGGACGCGCGTGCCGTGGCGCAGGCCGGCGCCTTCTCTCTGGTGATCGAGGGGACCTTGGAGAGCGTGGCGCAGGAGGTCACCCGGGCCGTTTCGATTCCCACCATCGGTATCGGAGCGGCGGCGGAGTGCGATGGCCAGATCCTGGTGACGGAAGACCTGCTCGGCCTGTCCGGGTCCCGGGTCCCCCGCTTCGTGAAGCGCTACGCGGATCTCGCTCCCCTTATCGAGGAAGCCGCGGAACGCTACGCCGGAGAGGTGCGCAGTCGCGCCTTTCCAGGGCCGGATCAGCTCTACCGGAAACGCGGTGCATGAGCGGGTCCGCCGTGTCCCTGCCGATTTTGAGGAGCGTCAAAGACCTGCGCTCGGCAACGCGCCCCTGGCGCCGGGCCGGCGAGAGCATCGGCCTGATCCCGACGATGGGCGCCCTCCACGCCGGTCATCTCGCGCTGCTGCGGCAAGCGATTGTCGACTGCGACCGCGCCGTGGCGACGATCTTCGTGAACCCCAAGCAGTTCGACCGTAAGGAAGACCTTAGCCGTTACCCGCGCGACGAAGGGCGGGATGCAAGGCTGCTGGCGGAGCAAGGCTGCGATCTGCTATTCGCACCTCAGGTCGAGGATATGTACCCCTCCGGCTTCGCTTCGACGGTCGCGGTGACCGGCGTGAGCGACGTCCTAGAAGGGCTCTATCGCCCGGGTCACTTCAACGGGGTCACCACGGTCGTGTGCAAGCTGCTTCTGCAGTCGCTGCCCGACCGTGCCTACTTCGGGGAAAAGGACTACCAGCAGCTGACGGTCGTGCGGCAGATGGTGCGCGACCTGGACATTCCGGTCGAGATCGTGCCGGTGGAAACCGTGCGAGAGCCCGACGGGCTCGCCCTCTCCTCCCGCAACGTCAACCTGACAGACTCCCAGCGGGCGGTGGCGCCGCTGCTCCATCGCGTGATGACGGAAATCGCCGAGGAACTCGCGGACGGCCATACGCCGGCGTCGCTGTTGCTGCCCGAGGGACAGCAACGCCTCGGCTCCGCCGGCTTCACCAAGATCGACTATCTGGCCCTGCATGCCGCCGACGACCTGATGCCGCTTCGGCAGGTGGACCGGCCTGCCCGCCTGCTCGCCGCGGCTTGGCTCGGCACGACGCGCTTGATCGACAATATCGCTGTCGAGCGGCGCTGAGGCCCGATTCTGCTCTATCTGCTGCGGGCGATCGGGGGCACTTCCTGCATCTCGCTGTCCCAGGGAAAGAGGATCCAGGTGTCCTGGCTCACTTCGGTAACAAAGGTATCGACCGTCGGACGACCCTCGGGCTTGGCGTAGACCGTGGCGAAGTGGGCCTTGGGCAGCAGCTCCCGCACCGCGCGGGCCGTCGCGCCGGTGTCGACCAGATCGTCGACGATGACCCATCCCGTTCCGTCGCCGTCGATCGACTTCAGGACCTGAATCTCGCCCTTCGCGCGATCGTCGTAGGACGCGATGCAAAGCGTATCGACCAGACGCAGTTCCAGTTCGCGCGCAACGATCGTCGCCGGCACCATGCCCCCTCGTGCCACCGCGATCACCCCCTTGAAGGGACCGGTCCGGTCGGACTTGTCCATCAACCGCCAGGCCAGTGCCTTGGCATCGCGATGAAGCTCCCACCAGGACACCGGAAAAGTTCGACCCGTCATTCCGCTCTCATAACTCCCAACCCTTGTTCCCCAGCGGTCTAGCCGAGGGCGAGGCGACTGACAACGCCTATGGGGACTTGGGAGGCGCGCACGACCGAAGGATGGCTCTCATTCTTATCTCGTGTCATGCCGTGCAGGGGCGACGACAGCCCGCTCAGGTGGTCGTTTCGGGCAAAAGCTGCAGCTGAACGCCGTCGATTTTCCAGCCGCCGTTCGGCTGCATCTCCATGAAATAGAGCGCGCGTGCGCCGCGGCCGTCGGGTCCGACGAGGAAAATACCCTGAACGGCGCGATCTTCTGCGAAATCCAGATCCTCGAACTCCACGCTGCGTGGCCGATAGACCTGCGGATAGCCGGTTTGAACCATCTGCATGAAGACCTCGGCACTCCGGAACCTCCGCTGGATCGAGGGCGAGGCGTAGGAAAAGGCCTCGGCACCGTCGTCTCGCCGGAAGGCCTCGAGCTGGCTTTCGATGACCAGCCGGATTGCGGCGGCTGAAGCGACGGTCGACTCGGCCTGCGCCGGGCCCGGGCCAGGTGCAAACCCGCCGGCTGTCATCAGGATCGCTAAAACGAAGACGGCGAAGCGGCTAGGCATGAAGCTGTGTCCCCAATCTTTCTTCATGTCCTTCCATGCCTCGCAGAGTGGAGGCTTGAAAGGTTATGGAGAACGATGGGGCGTTCCGCGGCGAAGACCAGTGCCGCCGGGCATAAAGCTAACAGCCGTTCACAAGGCTACCGAAGGTAGACGTGAACCTCGTTGATCGCCGCCGCCGGATTGGTGGCCGCCGAGATCGATACGCGGTCGGCCGGTAGCCCCATCTCGGTCAGGGAGCGGACCACCGCCTCGGCGTTCCGGACCGAGCGGCCGCTGGCCAGGGCTACCTGACCCTGCGCGCCGGAGCCGGCCGCCACGGACACGACGTCGAATCCCGCGTTCGGCCGTGCCGACAGGGCCTGGTTGACGGCGCCGTAGAGGGCCGGTTCGTATTCGACGCTCGGCTGGTCGAAGCGAATCACGACGAGCGGCTGCGTTCGCCCGACAAGGCCGGCGCCGCCGCCGACGGGGGGCGGTGCGGCAATCCCGAAGGACCGGTTGCCCAGGCTGCCGGCGAAGAACTCGCCGTTGCGGATCGCCACGGACAGGGCCGTTAGCTCGGACCGTTCATAGGCGAGATAGGCGGTCTGGCGTTGCACGTCCTCCGTCAGTTCGGTCAGCAGGCGCTCGATCAGGACCACGGTCTGATTGGTTTCGTCCTCCAGAATCGCGAGCTGGCGATGGTCTTCGTCGACGGCGCCCTGCAGGCCGTAGGTCGCGCGCACGGAGTCGAGCAGAAACGTCGAAAGCGAGGCGGTGGCGCCGGTGTTGGCGGCTAGGGCGTTCATGTTGTTGATGGAGGTCGCGACCTGCGACAGCTCGAGTTGCGACTGGTTCCAAAGCTGCACGAGATCCGGATTGCCGGGGGTCGTGCCGGTCTGCAGGCGTGCGTTGATGGTGCTGACCATCGTGTTGTAGTCGCGCGCCGTGTCCCGCGCGTCGCCCCGGTACTCCTGGAGCAGGCGGTTCTCCTCGCCAACCTGGGTCTGCAGACGCTGCAGATCGGTCCGCAAAGCCTGCACCTTTTCGCCGACGGCGGTGCCGGTTGGCTGTCCCGGCGTCACCCCGGTTGGTTCGAAGACGCCCGTGTTGAGCTGCAATGGCCCGCCCGCCGGGGTTTGCTGCTGGACGGTCTGCGCGCTGCCTCCGGGCTCGGTCGCCTCAAGCGAAGGCCACAGATCCGACTCGTCAGCCGAACATCCAGTCAGAATCGTAATAGCGACGGCGACGGCGGTCAGGCCTGTAACGCGCTTCATTTGATCATCTCATGCTGTTGCAAGACTCGGCAAAGAACTGCCTGGCCGAGACCCAGGTTTTCCCTAAGGGTAAACAAAACCAATGCCGAATCCCCCAAAACCGGCGCCGCGATGGTACTTGAGCAGTCACAAGGGGACAAGCGGATTTGCCCGCATTTCGGTGGACTTGTCGAGCGCCCTTCTGCACTTGCGTTAACCAAGCCTTATTTGGCTGCGGAAATATGAAAAGGTGGTTTAAGTCCAAGCCCGAGACGGCGGAAAAACAGGGTCGGGACTGCCTCTTGCACCCCCGATTCGATTCGCCTATGTTCCGCGCCTTCGCGACGGAGGGCGCGCAACGGCGTCGTTTCCCTTTGTTCGACAAGCGCCCGTAGCTCAACTGGATAGAGCACCTGACTACGGATCAGGAGGTTGGGAGTTCGAATCTTCCCGGGCGCGCCATTCTTTCTGAAATTGCTAGACGGAATAGACGGAGCCGGGGGCGACGTCTGCTAATCACGAGTGTGTCGTTTTCTTTTTTCCGAGTTCCGTCTTCTGGCGGGTCGTCTTTATTCAAGCGGACGATCGCATCGGCATCGGGCGCATCCGCATCAGGCATCAAACGTCGTCTAAAGTCGCCTTTGCTATCGAACTAATGTCCCTGCGTTGCGTTTTCTCGGCGTGGTCCCGGCATGATCAGCGATCGGCGCGGGCGGGAACGCCCAATTTCAGCCGCCTTTTTCGATCCGGTTCGCATCGCCTGCCATATCGGATACGCTAAAATGAGGATAAAGTACGCTTAGTCCGCGTAGGACTTGGTTCAAGCCGATCAACAGGTGATTTACCGCTCCGCAATGCCGCTCAGCAGTTCCAGTACTTCAAGTAACAGCCGTCCCCAGCCCGACTTGCACGCAACCAACCGTGCCTTACTCAACTATTGGCTCTCGAAGAAACGCGACGGCGATCTGCCCACAGAGGCGGCAATCGATCCGACAGAGATCCCGCAACTCCTTAGAGACTTGATCGTCTACGAGCGGATCGAGCCGGAGCACTTCCGGGTCCGTATCGTCGGTCAGCGTGTCGTCATGCGGATCGGCGTCGATCCGACAGGCGCGAACATCTTCGAAGTCTTTCCCGAACGCTTCAAGGCCGGCGTCATGGTCGCAATGAACCGCGTCCTGGACGAACCCTGTGCTCAGCTCACGACCGTGCGGGATCGTTTCCCGTCAGGCCGCGAAGGCTTGGTCGAGGTTCTGCGTCTGCCCCTGTCGGACGAGAGCGGTCGGCCGCGCCATATCATCTCCTCGACCGCCGAGCTACAGCCCCCGCTTGGCGAAGTCACGCAGGAAGCGCCGACGCTGCTCGCCGAGCCGGTCACTACTCTGTTTCTTCCCCTGGCCTCCCTGCAAGCCGGATAAGGCCGGCGCGCCCTGGCACGTAGACGCGCGGACAAATCCAGGGGCGGGACGGTTCATTGGGCAGACCGATGGCTGCCATTGGCGAAATCAAGTTCCCCAAGGCTCCTCCTTTACCTAGATGTCGCAACGGCGCGTTCCCGCGTAAAGCGATCACAAGGAGGATAGACGATGGCTGCAACGCCCATCACCGTTGCCCACGGCGACGGTATCGGCCCGGAGATCATGGATGCGAGCTTGCGTATCCTCCAAGCAGCCGGAGCGGAGCTCGACATCGAGACGGTCGAGATCGGTGAAGCGGTCTACAACCGAGGCAATACGGCCGGTATCGAAGCCAGCGTCTGGGACTCGCTGCGCCGCACCCGTGTCTTCTACAAAGCCCCGATCACCACGCCCCAGGGCGGCGGCTTCAAGAGTCTGAACGTCACCGTACGCAAATCCCTCGGGCTGTTCGCCAATGTCCGCCCCTGCGTCTCCTACCATCCCTTCGTGGAAACCAAGCACCCGAACATGGATGTCGTGGTGGTGCGGGAAAACGAGGAAGATCTCTACGCCGGGATCGAGCACCGCCAGACCGACGAGGTCGTGCAGTGCCTTAAGCTGATCTCGCGCCCGGGTTCCGAGCGGATCGCGCGCTATGCCTTCGAATACGCCCGCGCGAACGGCCGCAAGAAGGTCACCTGCTTCACCAAAGACAACATCATGAAGCTGACGGACGGCCTGTTCCACAAGGTCTTCGACGAAGTGGCCGCCGACTATCCCGAGATCGAGAATGAGCATTGGATCATCGATATCGGCGCCGCGAAGCTGGCCGATACGCCGGGTGCTTTCGATGTCGTCGTCATGCCGAACCTCTACGGCGATGTTCTCTCGGACGTCGGCGCTCAGATCGCCGGTTCCGTCGGTCTCGCGGGGTCCGCCAACATCGGTGAACACTGTGCGATGTTCGAGGCGATCCACGGCTCGGCGCCGCGCCGGGCCGGCCAGGATGTCGCCAACCCCTCGGGCCTGTTGCTGGGCGGTGTCATGATGCTGGTTCACATCGGTCAGGCAGCGGCGGCCGAACAGGTTCACAATGCCTGGCTGCGCACCCTCGAAGAGGGTATCCACACCTACGACATCTTCGCGGAGGGGGTCAGCCGGCAGAAGGTTGGGACGAGCGCCTTCGCCGACGCGGTGATCGCCCGCCTGGGCCAGAAACCCGAAACGCTGCCGGCCGTGTCCTACAACAAGGACGGCAAGGGCATCGCCGTGCCGCCGGCGGTGCGCTCCGCGCCGAAGGCTAAGCAGACCGTCGGCGTGGATCTCTTCGTCCATTGGGCCGAGGGCGGCCCGCAGCAGCTTGCCGACAAGGTCCAGCCCCTGGGCGGGAACGGTCTGAAGCTCTCCATGATCACCAACCGGGGCGTCAAGGTCTGGCCCGAAGGCCTGCCGGAGACCTTCTGCACCGACCATTGGCGCTGCCGTTTCCTGGCCGAAACCGACGGAGCGGCGGTCGATCACGGTCAGATCGCGGCTCTGCAGGTCCGTGCTGCGGAGTCGGGTGTCGATTTCATCAAGACCGAGCACCTCTGCACCTTCGACGGCGAGCCCGGTTTCTCACTCGGCCAAGGCCAATAGCCGAAGCCAGTCGGCGCGGCAGGGCGGACAGGCCCTGCCTCGAAAGAAAAACGGGCGGCGCTATTTGGCGCCGCCCGTTGTTTTCACCGTCCCAGCCGCCGCTCTACCAGTTGCCGCTGTTCTCCATCGAGTTCCAGGGTTCCTGGGCCGGCAGCGCTTGGCCGCGCTGCAGCAGCTCGATCGAGATGCCGTCCGGCGAGCGGACGAAGGCCATGCGGCCGTCGCGCGGCGGACGGTTGATGGTGACGCCGCCGTCCATCAGGCGCTGGCAGACCGCGTAGATATCGTCGACCCGGTAGGCGAGGTGCCCGAAGTTGCGCCCGCCGTCGTAGTCCTCCGGATCCCAGTTGTGGGTCAGTTCGACCATGGGCGCGCGCTGGGGCGACTTCGCGCGCTCGACGTCCTCCGGCGCGGCGAGAAAGATCAGCGTGAAGCGGCCCTTCTCGTTGTCCATCCGCTCGACCTCGACCAGGCCCAGCTTGTTGCAGAAGAAGTCCAGCGAGGCCTCGACGTCGCTGACCCGAACCATGGAATGCAGGTATTGCATGGGCGATCTCTCCGTATGTTCTTGCTGTCGTATCGCGGTGACCGTTCGTCGTCCGCCATCAGGTGGCGAAAGGGCTGGGTGCGATCAAGTCGCTGCCTTTGATCAGCCCGTCGTTGCCGCAGACTGCCGCCCTTCGGGATCGCGAGCCGAAAGCTCGGCCGAGATCTCGGTCTTCTCTTCCGCCGTCAGGAGGGACCAGTCGGTGATCTCGCCGACCGACCGGCGGCAACCCACGCAGAGGTTGGTGACCGCGTCGATCTTGCAGATGGACACGCAGGGACTGGCGATGGAGTCATCTATCAGGTTGCGGCCTTCGCTCTTCAGCAGGAGGCGCCGGCGGCGGCGCTCTTCGGTGGTGAGGGAAAGCGGCATGAGGTTCCGGGGTCCGTGAGAAAAGACGCCGCAGCATATAGGCGTGTTTCGCGTCGCAGAAAGATCCGGCAACGCCTATGATCCCCGCGCTTTCAGCTGCTCGCCGACCCGCGCGCAGCGCCACTCGAAGCGAGACCGGTCGCCCGGCATGCAGAGCCTTCAAGTGATTCGTCGTGCCCGCCTCGTCTCGGGTCTGATCCTTTTCGCCTACGTGCTGACGCACCTGATTAACCACATGGCCGGCTTGATCTCGCTCGAGGCCATGCAGAACGTCCTGACCGTGCAGGGCTTCGTCTGGAACGGGCCGGTCGGACTGCTTCTGCTCTACGGCGCTTTCACTGTGCATGCCGGTCTGGCGGTCTGGGCGCTCTACGCCCGCCGCGACTTCCGCATGCGGCCGGGCGAGACCTGGCAGCTTCTGCTGGGCCTCGCCATTCCGCCGCTTCTGGTCCTGCATATCGCCGGCACGCGGGGGATCGAGACCTTTCTGGATACAGAGGTCGGCTATCCGCCGATCCTCCTGATTTACTTCGTGTTCTCGCCGGAGAACGGCCTTCGGCAGCTGTTTGTCACGCTCGTGGTCTGGCTGCACGGCTGCCTCGGCCTCTATCTCTGGCTTCGCTTCAAGCCCTGGTTCCCGCGCTGGCGTAGCGGTCTCTTCGCCGCCGCCTTGCTGGTGCCCACTTTGTCGTTGGCCGGCACCTGGATGGCCGGTCAGTGGGCTCACTATCTCTACGAGCAGCGGGAGCTGCCCTTTACCGACGCCCTGGTGGCGCAGATTGCCGATCCGCAGAAGGGCGCCTTCATCGGGTCGGTGGAACGCGGTGTCTGGCTGGGATATGGCGCCTTGCTGCTGGCTGCGCTTACCGCGCGCCGCGGGCGGCGGTTCCTGGAGCATCGACGCGGCGTCGTGATCCTGACCTACCCGGACGGGCGGCGCGTACGGGTGCCTCAGGGCTTGACGATCCTGGAGGCCAGCCGCAGTGCCGGAATTCCTCATGCCTCGCTGTGCGGCGGGCGCGGGCGCTGCTCGACCTGCCGGGTTCGGATAGGCAAGGGTCTCTCCTCCCTGCCGCCGGCCGATGCTGCCGAGGCGAAGGTGCTCCGACGGGTCGGGGCCGCACCGAACGTCCGGCTCGCCTGCCAGACCCGTCCGACCCACGATCTGGACGTGCAGCCCTTGCTGCCGCCTCAGGTCACGGCCCGCGATGCCAGGGCGCGGCCGGGCTACCTGCAGGGCGAGGAGCGGGAGGTCGTGGTGCTCTTCGCGGATCTGCGTGGCTTCACGCGCCTGTCCGAGACTCGGCTGCCCTTCGACGTGGTCTTTCTGCTGAACCGCTACTTTCGCACCACTGGGGAGGCGGTGGAGCGGGCCGGCGGCCGGGTGGACAAGTTCATCGGCGACGGTGTGATGGCGCTCTTCGGCGTCCAGCCGACGCTGTCCGACAACGGTCGACAGGCCGCGCGCAATGCTTTGCAGGCGGCGCACCTGATGGCCGAAGGACTGCAGGAGGTGGAGCGGGCGCTCGCCGGGGACCAGCCCGAGCCCCTGCGGATCGGGATCGGCATCCATATCGGCCCGGCGATCGTCGGAGAGATGGGTTGGGGGGAGGCCATCTCCCTGACCGCCGTCGGAGACACCGTCAACACCGCCAGCCGCCTGGAACAGGCGACCAAGGACTTCGGCGCCCAACTGGTCGTGTCCGCCGCCCTGGCGGAACGTGCCGGCCTGCCTGCCGAAGGCGCCGAGCATCGCCAGATCGAGCTGCGCGGACGCAACGCGCCTCTGGACGTCCTGGTCTTCGCCGACGCCCGCGCGATCAAGCTGGCGACGGTAGACGCGTAACTCAACGTCGTTCGGCGGTGAGATGCCAGTGCCAGTGGCCGGGTTTGCCGTGGTCGTTCTGGGTCAGGGCCAGGTCGAAGCTGGAGGCCGCGAAAGGACTTGAACATAAGATTCCCCTCCCTCTCGCGAAGCGGCGGTGGACGCAGGAGGAAGGGCGTTTGGTGCGAGGCCTCCCGCGGTCCGAACGGCAGAGAGGTCAGGCTAGGACGGCTTGATGTCGCGCTGGTGTAACCGCAGGGTCACTTAGGCAAAGCGACCGTGACGCTTCGGCGACAGGGTCTGTGGATCGTTTCTTCAGGCCGTGCCGCCGACGGTGATCGCGGAGACCAGCAGGGAGGGCTGACCAACGCCGACCGGTACGCCCTGCCCGTCCTTACCGCAGGTGCCGATGCCCGGATCCAGCGCCATGTCGTTACCGATCATGGTCACCTTCTTCATGGTTTCGGGACCGTTGCCGATCAGGGTGGCGCCCTTGACGGCCGGGCCGATCTTGCCGTCTTCGATCAGATAGGCCTCGGTGCAGGAGAAGGTGAATTTGCCGCTGGTGATGTCCACCTGACCGCCGCCGAAGGAGACGGCGAAGAGGCCCTTCTTCACGCCGGCAAGCATCTCGGCCGGATCGGCCTCGCCGCCCAGCATGACGGTGTTGGTCATGCGCGGCATGGGGATGTGGGCGTAGGACTGGCGCCGACCGTTGCCCGTTGGCTTCATGTCCATCAGGCGCGCGTTCTGCCGGTCCTGCATGTAGCCGACCAGCTTGCCGTCCTCGATCAGTACGGTGCGCTCGGTCGGCGTGCCTTCGTCGTCGACGGTCAGGGACCCGCGCCGGTCCGGCAGGGTGCCGTCGTCGATTACCGTAACTCCGGGCGCCGCCACCTGCTCGCCCATCAGGCCGGCGAAGGCGCTGGTCTTCTTGCGATTGAAGTCGCCTTCCAAGCCGTGGCCGACCGCTTCGTGCAGCAGAATGCCGGGCCAACCGGGGCCCAGCAGCACCGGCATCTCGCCGGCCGGCGCGTCGACGGACCCGAGATTGATCTCGGCCTGACGCAGGGCCTCGTCCGCCGCCGCCTGCCAGGTGGCGGTCTCGATCAGCCCGTCGTAGCCGACCCGGCCGCCGCTGCCGTAGGAGCCGGCCTCCATACGGCCGTCCTGTTCCAGAACGACCGAGACGTTGAGGCGGACGAGCGGGCGGATGTCGGCCCGGCGCTCCCCGCCGGCACGCAGGATCTGTACCGCCTGCCAGGAGCCGGCGAGCGAGACGGTGGCTTGACGGACGCGGGGATCCTTGTCCCGCACATAGGCGTCGATCTCGCTCAGCAGCTTGACCTTGGCCTCGAAGGCCAGGGCGTTCAGCGGGTTGTCGGGGGTATAGAGCTGCCGGTTCGTGTTGCTGGGGGCGTCGGCCATCGTGCCGCCGTGACCGCTCTGTACCGCCTTCACGGTCTCGCCTGCCCGCTGGACCGCCGCCTCGCTTAACTCGCTGGCGTGAGCATAACCTGCCGCCTCGCCGGAGACGGCCCGCAGGCCGAAGCCCTGATCGGTGTCGAAGCTGGCCGATTTCAGCCGACCGTCGTCGAAGGCCAGGGATTCGGACTGGCGGTACTCGAGGAAGAGTTCGCCGTCGTCGGCCTTGCCCAAGGCGTCGTCCACGATCCCTTCCAGTTTCGCCCGGTCCAGCCCGGCACGCGCATAAAACAGTTCGTCGGTATCGGCGAGGTGGGTCATGGCGAACTCGTCTCCGCGGCGGCTTGGTGGGGTGCGATCCCGATAGGGCGTTTCAGTTCTCGTCCCGATAATGTAGAGGCTAGGGGGCGCGAATTCAGGGGGGCAGGTCGCAGGGTCCGACTTACGTTGCGCGCGAAGGGGACTTGAGAGGGGGATTTGCGGTTCATGCCCATGGGCCTGACCGAGCACGAGTTACGCAACGAGTTGACGCGCGAGGTGCATGCGCGTCCCTTCGCGCATCTGCAGCCAAGCGAGCGCGTCACCCATATCGCCTTGCACAGCGGCGAGAGCGGTGTCGCCGAGGAGCGGGCCCTGGTGGCCAACCTCTGTCAGCGCTACGGCAAGCCGCCGCCCGGCGACACGGCCAATTTCCATATGGTCGATCTCGGCCCCTTTCGCCTGCGCTGGGAGCGGCATACCGAGTTCTCGACCTACGCCTTTTATGCGCGGGAGGCGCCGCCGCTGAAGGACGACGGCAAGGTTGCGCATTTCGCGCATCCGGTGATCGAGCGGGTGCCCCGGGACTGGTTGGAGCAAATGCAGGGCCGGATGCTGGTGGGGGTCCATGTCGAGCTGGAGGCCCGCGATGCCCCGCCGCTCCAGGAGGATCCCGATAGAATCGGCCAGCTGATGGGGGTCGACAACTATGCAGGGTCCGCCATGTCCGGCGGTGCGGCCAGAACCTGGATGAATTTCTGGATCGGCGATGATGGCTTCGGCCGGGTTCTGGTTCGGGATGTCGGCCTGGGGCCGCGCCAGGCCGGGCGACTGGTGCAGCGGCTCTGCGAGATCGAGACCTATCGCATGATGGCCCTACTGGCCTTGCCGCTTGCGCGGCAGCATAGCGGCGAACTCTCCCGTCTGGGCGAGCGGTTGCGCGGCAGTCTGGAGGAGATGGCGGACTGCGACCGCTTGGAAGACGAACAGCGGCTGCTGCGCGACCTGACGGAGGTTTCCGCTGGAATCGAGCGGATCGCCGCGGCGACCAGCTATCGCTTCTCGGCGGCGCGCGCTTACCACGCGCTGGTACAGCGCCGCATACAGGAGCTGCGCGAGCAGCGGATCGAAGGGTTTCAAACCGTTCAAGAATTCATGGACCGCCGTTTGACGCCTGCAATCCGGACCTGCGAATCGACCCAGGATCGCCTGGACGTCCTGTCGCGTCGGGTGGCCCGCGCCGGGCAGCTGTTGCGCACCCGGGTCGACGTGACCCTGGAGGCGCAGAATCGGGATCTGCTCGAGTCCATGAACCGTCGGGCGAAGCTGCAGCTTCGTCTTCAGGAGACGGTCGAGGGGCTCTCGATCGCCGCGGTCAGCTACTACCTCGTCAGTCTCGTCGGCTACCTCGCCAAGGGCAGCAAGTCTTTCGGCTTGCCGCTGTCCTCCGATCAGATCACTGCGCTGTCGATTCCGGTCGTCGTTCTGCTGATCTGGCTGGGGGTGCGCCGGGTCAAACGCTCGCTCCGGAGCGAGCGCGGCGGAGAGGATCGTGCGGGCGGCCGCGGCAAGTGACGAAAGGCGAATCTCTCAGCCATCCCAATAGTTTGCGTCAAATTGCCGCAATCGAATATCAATAAATGTCAGCAGTGGCCGCCAGGAACGATGGCATGCAAACGATCTCAGGGGCCGCTGGCCGATCCTGGCGGTACTATGCCGCAGAGCTGCTGACTTGTTGCATTAAGGTCCCTGGTTTAGGTTCTGGCTGACTTCAAGCGAAGCCCGTTCGCCGTCGCCTGCGGACAGAACGGCTAGGGCGAAAGCGAGATGGACTGTACCGAGGGTCGCGCGGCAGGCCCCGGATAAGCGGAAACATTAGGGTCGAGACAGCGAATATGATGAAGCTGATGAGCAAGACCGGCGCGTTTTTCGCCGTGATCGCGGGCCTCCTGGCCAGCGGCACAGCCTGGGCTCAGGAAACGCTGATGGGGCAGCCGGTGCCAGGTGGGATCGGTCTGCAAGCCGGTGTTACGCCGATCAAGGAGCAGATCCACGACTTCCACAATCTGCTGCTGGTCATCATCACGCTGATCTGCCTTTTCGTGCTTGCCCTGCTGGTTTACGTGATGCGGCGCTTCCGCGCCTCCGCCAACCCGACGCCCTCGAAGACCTCCCACAACACCATGGTGGAGGTGATCTGGACGGCGGTGCCGGTGATGATCCTCGTGATCATCGCGATCCCCTCGATGAAGCTGCTCTACGCTCAGGACGTCATTCCCGAGGCCGACATGACGATCAAGGCCATCGGCAAGCAGTGGTACTGGACCTACGAATATCCCGACCACGGCAACTTCGTCTTCGACGCCTTCATGCTGCGGGACGATGAAGCCGCAGAGCAGGATCTGCCCCGCCTGCTGGCGACCGACCGGTCGGTTGTGATCCCCGTCGACACGACCGTGCGCATCCTGGTCACCGCCGGCGATGTGCTGCACTCCTTCGCCGTGCCCTCCTTCGGCGTGAAGATCGACGCCGTCCCGGGCCGGCTGAACGAGACCTGGGTGCATGTGACGGAAGAAGGCACCTACTACGGACAGTGTTCGGAGCTCTGTGGCACCGGGCATTCCTACATGCCGATCATGGTGGAAGTGGTCTCGCAAGAGGCTTTCGAGGCTTGGATAACCGAGCAGCAGGCCGCGCTGCTGCCGGAGCCGGGCGGCAAGCAGGTGGCCCAGGCGGCCGCCACCCGTTAAACACCGCCCGACAACCGCATAAGAACGACTGGCTCGTCAGCAACCGACGGCTGAAGGATAGATCATGGCTTACAGCGACACGCACGCCCACGGCGATCATCACGATCACAAGCCGGGTTTCTTCGTTCGGTGGTTCTTCTCCACCAACCACAAGGACATCGGCACCCTCTATCTGATCTTCTCGGTGATCGCCGGTCTGATCGGCGGCGTTCTCTCTCTGCTGATGCGGATGGAGCTGCAGGAGCCAGGCGTTCAGATCTTCAACTTCATGTCGGCCGACCCCGGCCAGATGTGGAACGTGATCATCACGGCGCACGGCCTGATCATGGTCTTCTTCGTGGTCATGCCAGCCCTGATCGGCGGGTTCGGAAACTGGTTCGTGCCCTTGATGATCGGCGCGCCGGACATGGCTTTCCCGCGCATGAACAACATCAGCTTCTGGCTGATCGTGCCGGCCTTCTTCCTGTTGCTCGGCTCGGCCTTCGTCGGGACCGGTGCGGGGACCGGCTGGACGATCTACCCGCCGCTGTCGGGATCGCTCGGGCATTCCGGACCCTCGGTCGACATGGCGATCTTCGCGCTCCACCTTGCGGGCGCCAGTTCCATCCTGGGTGCCATCAACTTCATCACCACGATCTTCAACATGCGCGCGCCGGGCATGACCCTGCACCGCATGCCGCTGTTCGTCTGGGCGATGCTGGTGACGGCTTTCCTGCTGCTGTTGGCCGTGCCGGTGCTCGGCGGCGCCATCACGATGCTGCTGACCGACCGCAACTTCGGGACCAACTTCTTCAACCCTGAGGGCGGCGGCGATCCGATCCTGTTCCAGCACCTCTTCTGGTTCTTCGGTCACCCCGAGGTCTACATCATGATCCTGCCGGCCTTCGGCATCATCAGCCATGTGGTCTCGACCTTCTCGAAGAAGCCGGTGTTCGGATACCTGGGCATGGCCTACGCCATGGTGGCCATCGGCGTGGTCGGCTTCGTCGTCTGGGCGCACCACATGTTCACCGTCGGCCTGGACGTGAACACCAAGGCCTACTTCACCATTGCGACGCTGATCATCGCGGTGCCTACGGGCATCAAGATTTTCAGCTGGATCGCGACCATGTGGGGCGGCTCGATCGAGTTCAAGACGCCGATGCTCTGGGCGATCGGCTTCATCTTCCTCTTCACGCTGGGCGGCGTGACAGGCGTGGTCCTGGCCAATGCCGGCATCGATACGGTGCTGCACGACACCTACTACGTGGTGGCGCACTTCCACTACGTCCTCAGCCTGGGCGCCGTCTTCGGAATCTTCTGCGGTATCTACTACTGGCTCGGCAAGATGAGCGGCCGGACCTACCCGGAATGGGCTGGCAAGCTGCACTTCTGGACCACCTTCGTCGGCGTGAACCTGATCTTCTTCCCGCAGCACTTCCTCGGGCTGCAGGGCATGCCGCGCCGCTACATCGACTATCCCGATGCCTTCGCGCTCTGGAACTACGTGTCTTCGATCGGTTCCTACATCGCCTTCGGCTCGACCTTGTTCTTCGTCGGCTTGATGATCTGGGTGCTGACCAGCGGCCGCAAGGTCGGTGAAAACTACTGGGGCGAAGGCGCAACGACCCTGGAGTGGACCGTGTCCTCTCCGCCGCCGTTCCACACCTTCGAGACCCTGCCGCGCATCAAGTAGGCGCGGTCGTTACCCGAGGCCCTGACCGCCCGCCTCCGTGTCGTACGGGGGCGGGCGGTGGCCGCAAAGGCGCCCGGGCAGAGGCGTCACCTTGGACGAGCGATTGACGAGTTGGCCGGTACAGAGTTCAGGATCGTGAGCGACAGCGTCTACCCTTCGAGTGTTTCCGCCGCATCGCGCTCCGGCCAGCTGGCCCGCGAGCAGGTCCAGGACTACTGGGACCTGCTGAAGCCGCGCGTCATGACCCTGGTGGTGTTCAGCGGTATCGCGGGCTTGGTCGTCGCCCCTGGCAGCCTGCACCCGGTGTTGGCGGCCGTCGCGGTCCTTTGCATCGCAGTCTCGGCCGGCGCGGCGGGCGCCATCAACATGTGGTACGACCGCGACATCGATGCGGTGATGGCCCGCACCAAGCGTCGCCCGATTCCGACCGGCCGTGTCGAGGCGTCTGAAGCACTCGCCTTCGGCATCGTTCTGACCATCTTCTCGGTCATGGTGATGGGGCTCGCGGTCAACTGGACCGCAGCCGCTCTCTTGGCGTTGGCCACGCTCTTCTACGTCTTCGTCTATACGATCTGGCTGAAGCGCCGCACGCCTCAGAACATCGTGATTGGCGGTGCCGCCGGCGCCTTCCCGCCAATGATTGGCTGGGCCGCCGTGACCGGAACGGTCGATCCCGGCTCGATCTTGCTGTTCATGCTGATTTTCATGTGGACCCCGCCGCACTTCTGGGCGCTCTCGCTCTACCGCTGCGACGACTACGCCAAGGTCGGCGTTCCGATGTTGCCAGTCGTCGCCGGAAAGGCCGCCACCAAGCGCCAGATGCTGCTCTACACTCTACTGCTGTTGCCGCTAGCGCCCCTGCCGGCAGTCATGGGGCTGACCGGCTGGCTCTACGGTGCGGCGGCGATCCTGCTGGGTCTGGCCTTCGTCGGCCACGCGGTGAGAGTCCTGCGGGCATCGGACGCGGACGGGGCCGACCACAAGGCGGCCAAGCAGATGTTCAAGTTTTCGCTCACCTACCTCTTCGGGCTGTTTGGGCTGATGATGCTCGACAAGGCCCCGGGTCTGATCCCCGGGCTGGCTGCCCTGGTCGGTCTGGGAGGGTGAGCGCCATGACGGAGGACCGCCGCCGGCCCGGCGACAGCGACGTGCATCGTCAGAAGCGCGCCAAGAACCTGGCCCTGATGGGGGCCCTGTTGGCTTTCATCGTCCTCGTCTACATTGTCGCAATCGTCAGAATGGGCGCCTAGGAGACTCGAATGAGCGAGACGCACCGGACCGGAACGAAAAATGCCAAGGTGGCCGTTGCCTTGGTCAGCGTCGTTTTCGGCATGGTCGGCCTGTCTTTTGCCGCCGTGCCGCTCTACGACCTCTTCTGCCGTGTGACTGGCTTCGGCGGAACGACCCAGGTTGCGGAGGCCATGCCGGAAGAGATGGGCGCGCGCCAGGTCACAGTGCGCTTCGACGCACTGGTCGACGAGAAGCTGCCTTGGGACTTCGGACCGGAGGAGCGCTCGGTCACTCTGGTGCCCGGCGAACCCGGTCTGGTCTTCTACACCGCCGAGAACACTGCCGAGATGCCGACTGTCGGAACGGCGGTCTTCAACGTCACCCCCGCGAAGGCAGGGCGCTACTTCCACAAGGTTCAGTGCTTCTGCTTCGAGGAGCAGGAACTGGCGCAGGGCGAGGCCACCCGTATGGGTGTCAGCTTCTACGTGGACCCGGCGATCGAGGAAGATCCGGCGACCGCCGACGTTACGACCATCACGCTGTCCTACACCTTCTTCCGCGACCTTGAAGACTGGGAGCGACAGCTTGAGGAGGAAGAACGGTTGAGCCATTCAGCGCCAGCTGCGGCTTCGGAGCCCGCCTTGGCTGCGCAACAGGCGGCTCTGCCGCACCAGTAGGGATCCGGCGGCGTTCGGATCGGGAACGAGAAACGACCTGCGGCCGAGGCCGCCGCGACGACCAAACAAGCTGGCTGCGAGCCGGCGGTAAGCCGAGAGGCGGAAGAATGAGCGATCACGCGAAGCCGAACCATCCTTATCACCTGGTGGATCCAAGCCCTTGGCCGCTGATCGGTGCCCTGTCGGGCGGCGTTCTGGCGCTTGGCTTGGTGCTCTTCATGCACGACATCACCTTCTGGCTGCTGCCGATCGGCTTCGTGATGGTGATCATCACGATGATCGGCTGGTGGCGCGAGGTCGTCGACGAGGCCACCTTCCAGAAAGTACATACGCCGGTCGTGCAGCTCGGTTTGCGATACGGCATGCTGCTGTTCATCGCCTCCGAAGTGATGTTCTTCGCCGCGTTCTTCTGGGCCTACTTCGACCCGGCGCTCTTCCCCGACGAGGCGAAGCAGGTGGCGCGGACCGAGGCGCTGGGCGGTGTCTGGCCGCCGGAAGGGACCGTGACCTTCAATCCCTTCACCCTGCCCTTCATGAACACCCTAATCTTGCTGCTGTCGGGCTGTACGGTGACCTGGGCGCATCACGCACTGCGCGAAGGCGATCGCAGTGGAATGCTGCAGGGCCTGGGTCTGACCGTCGTGCTGGGGCTGCTTTTCACGTCCCTGCAGATCTACGAGTACACCCACGCGCCCTTCGGTTTCGCCGACGACGTCTATACCAGCGCCTTCTTCATGGCGACCGGGTTTCACGGGTTCCACGTGATCGTCGGCACGCTGTTCCTGGGCGTCTGCTGGTTCCGCGCCTACAAGGGCCATTTCACCAAGGATCACCACTTTGGTTTCGAGGCGGCAGCCTGGTACTGGCACTTCGTCGACGTGGTCTGGCTCTTCCTGTTCGTCGCCATCTACTGGTGGGGTGCTGGACCCGAGCTGCTTTAGCGGAGGGCCATAGCCGGCCGCCGAAAGGGGGGCGGCTGGAGCGGGGTCTGCGGCGAGCTTCTGACGGTGGGTCAGCGGTCCAGGCGGTGCAATAGACAGGCATGTCTCAGAACTCCCAGCCCGTAAAGACCGGCCAGTCTCGGTTTCGGCCCAAGCTGTTGCCGAGCCTGCTGACCCTTTTGATGGTCGCGGTGCTGATCGGTCTCGGCGCTTGGCAGCTCGAACGCCTGGAGTGGAAGACCGCGCTGATTGCCGATCTTCAGCAGCGTTCCACGGCGGCCCCGATCACTTTGGACGCAGCGCTGGCCAGTCCACAGACCTCCGAGTACAGGCCTGTCCGAGTTACCGGGCGATGGCTGCACGACCGCGAGATGCCCCTACTAGCGCGGACCTATCGCGGCGAACCCGGTCTGCACGTCGTGACGCCCCTGGCTCTTTCCGACGGTCGACGTCTTCTAGTCAACCGGGGCTGGGCGCCGCTCTCCGCCCAGGATCCAGCTCTGCGGTCCGAGGGCTCGCCGGAGGGCATCGTGACGCTTGTCGGCTTGGCACGGCTCGGCGGCTGGGACGGCCGGGAGTTCCTGCGGCCGGAGAACGATCCTTCCCAGAACACTTGGCTCTGGATGGACCTGCCGCTCATGGCCGAAGCCGCCGGCCTATCCCAACCAGTGACCGAACTCTACCTGTCGGCCCTCGCCGACCAGCATCCCGGCCGCTATCCGATAGGCGGGCAGACGCGGGTGGAACTGAACAACAATCACCTGCAGTACGCCATCACCTGGTTTACGCTGGCCGCCGCTGCCGTCGTGGTTTTTGTGCTGTCGCAACGCCGTCGTAGCGACAGCGCCTGAACTCGCGCCGCTCTCTCCCCTCAATAGGTCGGCATATCGCTCATGCGGCAGTTTCCGGTCGTGTGAGCGTCCCGGTAGGTGCACATGTTGCTGACGCTGACGACGACATAGCCGTCGCAGGAGGCTAGGCGCGCCCAGGCCTGGTAGCCGCGCACGTGGCTGCCCGCACCCGCGCTAGCGTTTCGGGTCGTGGTGACCTCGATGCTCTGGATGTCGGTCTCGGCGACGCCCATGTCGGCCAGCTTTTCTTGGAAGACATCCATACAGGCTGCTGCAACCGGCGCCGCCGTCAGGCTCAGCGCGAGAAACACCGCAGATGCCAAGATCGCTTGGATCGAGGATTTTCCAGACTCGATTCCGAACATGTCTCCGTCTCCCTTGTAGGCTGATCTGTCCGGTGAAGTTTGCCTGAAGCGGTCAGCGTTCGACAGCTCCGGACAGTCTCTCGGCGATTTCTGAGGGTCCGCACAGGTGGGATCTCCGAGCCGGCGTGCAACCCCGGTCACCCTGTGCGAGCTGTGCCGGCTGGGATCAACAGCGCGGACTTCGTACCGATCCACGTCCCTTCGCCCCTAGGTACTTCTGGGAGCTTACTCAAAAGAAAAAAGGCCCGGGAAGCGGTTCTTCCCGGGCCTCTTCTCAACAGACGTAGATCCGGCCCTATTCGCCGCGCAGGATGGCGAGCAGGTTCAGGATGTGGATGAACATGACGACGAACGCGCCGTAGAGCATGAAGGCGCCGAAGATCGACTTGCGGGTCTGCACCTCGGCACCATCCGCCTCGTAGTACATGTTCTTGATCTGCTGCGTCTCGTAGGCGGTCAGGCCGGCGAAGACCAGAACCACACCGATCGACAAGATGAGCGAAAATCCGGTGGATTGCAGCAGAAAGGCGTTGACCAGCAACGCGATCAGCAGGCCGATCATCGCCATCGTAAAGAACGCGGCCATCGGGCCGAGGTTCTTTTTCGTGGTGTAGCCCACCAGGCTCATGCCCGCGAAGGTGCCGGCCGTGATGAAGAAGGCCTGCGGGATCAGCATCGGGTCGACGGCCAGATAGGCGTAGAACATCGGTCCCAGCAACGCGCCCCAGAGAGCCGCGTAGGCCCAGAAGCAGGCCTGGGCGGCGCCGACGGACTTGGTCATCATCACCTTCGGCGCGAACCAGCCGAGACCCAGAATGCCGATGAAGAGCACCCAGAACAGGCCGCCGGACAGCGCCTGCACCATGGCCGGGTTCATCGCGACCATCATGGCGATGGCGCCCGTGAAGGCGACGCCCAGGGACATGTAGTTGTAGACGCGCAGCATGTAGCTGCGCAGACCCTCGTCGATCTGCGCGACTTCAGCCTGGCTGCGCGTCATATAGCGACGATCGGGGTTCACCATCTGAGTTTCTCTCCGGATCACGTGGTGGCGGTGTAACTCGACGAAAGATATTGGCAATCCTGGTGCCCGAATCAACCGATTCTCGCACGAAAGCTGCTAAAATTGCCCCGGTATTTCTCTCGGCTGTTTCTCTCGCCGGCTTACTCGTTCCGCAGCAGCGGCGCCGCCTTGACCGACAGGGCCCGGAAGGTGCCGGCGAACCCGAACAGTAGGGTGACGCCGACCGCCAGAGCCATGGTGACGGCGACCGAAAGCGGCAGGAACCCGAACTCCAGATCCATGACCTGCGTCACGATCACCCAGCCTGCGATGGTGCCGATCACGGCTGCGATCGCGGCCGTGACCAGGCCCATTAGGCCGTATTCCAGCAGAAAGGCCTTGCCGACGGTGGTGCGCGTTGCGCCCAGAACCTTCAACACGACAGAATCGTAGATTCGGCGATGGTGTCCGGCTGCCACGGCACCGGCGAGGACCAGCACGCCCGCTAGGACCGTGACGCTCGCCGTGGCGCTGACCGCAGTCGCTATGTCGCGCAGGGTTTCTGCGAAGCCGGCCAGCGCCTCCTTGACCCGAATAGCCGAGATGTTGGGGAAGGCATCGGTCACGGCCCTCTCCAGCGCGGATTCCTGTGAGGCGTCCAGATGCACGGTGGCGATCGAGGTCTGCGGCGCGGCCTCCAGCAAGCCGGGGGAAAAGATCATCACGAAGTTGATGGTCAGTTCCGACCAGTCGATGGTGCGCACGTTGGCGATTTCGACCTCGACGTTGCGGCCGAGGATGTTGATGGTCAGGCGGTCGCCGAGCTGCAGGCCGAGCGCCTCCTGAATGTCCTCGTAGAGCGAAACCAGCGGCGGGCCGTTGTAGTCCGCCGGCCACCATTCGCCCTCGATCACCGTCTCGCGCGCCGGCTGCTCGCGAGCCCAGGTCAGACCGCGGTCGCCCTGGAAAACCCACTGAATGTCCTCCGGCAGCTCCATGTCCTCGGGCCGCTGGCCGTTCACGCCGACGATCCGGCCGCGCAGCATCGGAACGGACTCCACCTCGTCGACGCCCTCGAACTCGCGGACCAGGTCCTTGAAGGGGGCAATTTGCTCAGGCTGGATATCGATGAAATAGAAGCCCGGCGCTTCCTCCGGCATCTCCTCGACCACTTGGTTGCGCAAGTTGCCCTCGACCAGTGCGATCGCCACCAGCACCGTCAATCCCAGGCCCAGAGACATCACGACGTTGCTGGTCGGTGCGCCGGGCCGATGCAGGTTCGCGATCGCCAGCCTCAGACCCGGATAGCGAACGCGCGGCAGTCGTTTAGCCAGCCAGATCACGCCCAGCGCCGCGACACGGAAGGCAACGAGCGCGCCGACGGCGCCCACCACGAAACCGGCTGCGAAGTTCCGCTCGTCGGAGCCGAGGATCGCCAGGGCAGCCAAAGCGGCCGAGGCGACCGCCAGGGCGGCGAGCGCCCAGGCCGGCGGCAACGCCTGAGCGCGCTGGATCATGTCCCGAAACAGGCTGCCGGCCGGGATCTGTTGCGCGCGGGCTAGAGGCCAGAGGGAGAAGACCAGAGTGGTCAGCACCCCGAAGGCCGCGGCCTCGATCAGCGGCGCCGCATAGACGCCGCCCGCGAAATCGAAGCCCATGCGGGCTTCGAGAAAGGGGGCTGCGGCGACCGGCACGCCCGCACCGACCGCCAGTCCGGCAAGGATTCCAAGCGAAGCCAAAGCCAGAACTTGCAGGAGATAGGTCTGAAAGATCAGGAAGGCCGGGGCGCCAAGGCACTTCAAGGTCGCGATGGTGGCGCGCTTTTCGTCCAGGAAGGCCCGCACCGCGTTGGCGATCCCGACGCCGCCGACCAGCAGGGCCGTCAAACCGACCAGTGTCATGAACAGCGCGACCCGCTCGACGGAATCGGCGAGACCGGGTGCTGCGTTCTGGAGGTCGCGGATGCGCCAGCCGGCGCCGGGCAGATCCTCGCCCAGGCGCGCCCGCCAGTCCTCCAGGTTTTCGCCGGCCGGCAGGTCGACACGATAGTGGTAGTAGATCAGGGCGCCCGGCTGCTCCAGGCCGGTTTCGGCCAAGGAGTCCAGCGCCACCATGGCGCGGGGCCCCAAGGTGAAGGCACGGGCCGCCCTGTCGGGCTCGCGCGCGACGGTGCCGCGGATCTCGTACTCGACCTCGCCGATGCCGATACGGTCGCCGACCTCTCGGTCCAGGCGGAACAGCAGCCCTTCGTCGACCAGGACGCCCCAGACGCCGTCGCGTCGTTCCAGGGCGGAGTCCAGCGCGATCCCTTCGTTGTTCGTCGCCTCGCCGTAGAGGGGATAGAGGTCGTCCACGCCTTTCAGCTCGACCAGGCGGCGCGTATCGGGCGCTTCGACGTTCCGCGCCATGCCCCGCATCTCCGCGGTTCGCGACAGCCGCGTGGAATTGTCTTCCAACCACGCCACCTCGAGATCGGTGGCCTTGCGGTGGATCAGGCGCAGTTCGACCTCGCCGCCCAAGAGCGCGCGGCCGTTCTGGGCCAGGCCGTCGAGCATGGCGGAGGAGAGAGAGCCGACTCCGGCAATCGCGGCGACGCCAAGCAGCAGGCAGGCCAGGAAGATCCGGAAGCCCTTGAAGCCGCCGCGCAGTTCGCGCCGTGCGAAGCGCAGAGCGAGCGGGCCGTTCGGACTGGCGGGTGCGGCTGCTTGTGGAGAGTCGAGGGTCGCTTCAGCCATGATCGTCTCAGACGCCCGCCGCCAGCTTGGGTTCCGCCACCTCGGCCTTAGGCGTCTTGCTCGCCGACGCCGTGCCATCGTCGATGATCTGCCCGTCTGCGAGGCGGACGG
This sequence comes from Algihabitans sp., assembly GCF_965226985.1. GTDB lineage: Bacteria > Pseudomonadota > Alphaproteobacteria > Kiloniellales > DSM-21159 > Algihabitans. The sequence continues at coordinate 3,710,954 of NZ_OZ245712.1, read as the reverse complement.
TGCGGCTGCAGCGCTCGGCCAGCGAGGGGTCGTGGGTGATCAGCACCAGCGTGGTGTCGTGGTCGCTGACCAGATCGAACAGCAATTCGATGACCTTCTCGCCGGTGTTTCCGTCCAGGTTGCCCGTCGGCTCGTCGGCCAGCAGCAGGCGGGGTTGCACCGCGAAGGCACGGGCCAGCGCCACGCGCTGCTGTTCGCCACCCGACAGTTGACCGGGATAGTGGGTCAGGCGGTGACCCAGGCCGACCTGCTGCAGTGTCTTGGAGGCCTGCTCGAAGGCGTCGCGTCGGCCGGCCAGCTCCAGTGGCACCGCAACGTTCTCGAGTGCCGACATGGTCGGTATCAGATGGAAGTCCTGAAAGACGATACCGATCCGCTCGCCGCGAAAGCGGGCCAGCGCATCTTCGTCCAGGTCGCCGAGGTTCTTTCCGTCGATCGCGACGCTTCCGGAGGTCGCGCGTTCCAGCCCCGCCATCACCATCATCATCGAGGACTTGCCGGAGCCGGAGGGCCCGACCACCGATACCGTCTCGCCGCGCGTGACGTCGAGTCGGAGGCGGCGCAGCACCTCGACCGGGCCCGCCTCGTTGCGGTAGGTGAGCACCAGGTCGTTCAAACGGATCATCGGCTCGGTCATGGGGTCTCCTGGGCGGGCCGGTTCAAGCGAGGAAAGCATGAGCGCTATGCGCGGATATGGGCGGTTGTCGGCGGATTGAAAGTCACTCGTGACTCTACGTAGGCGGGACCCGAACCGATCAGTCGAGGTAAGGATCGCTTGATCGTCGCCCAGGGACGCTTAACTTTTGGGGCGCTATGCGACTCCTGGCTCCTCTCTTTCTCGTTCTCGCCTTCGCTCTTCCAGCGCAGGCGGAACCTCTCAAGATCATGGCCTTCGGTGACTCGCTGGTCCATGGCTACGGCTTGCCTGCCGGTGACCCCTTCCCGGCGCAACTGCAGGCCCGCCTGCAGGATGAAGGCTACACGGACGTGAGCGTCCTGAACGCTGGTAATTCCGGGGACACCACGGCCGCCGGTCTGGCCCGGATCGGCTGGGCCTTGGCCGACGACCCCGACGCGATCATCGTCGTGCTCGGGGCCAACGACGGTCTGCGCGGGATCGAGCCATCCAACACGCTGCAAAACATGGATGCCTTGCTGGCGGAGCTAGAGCGCGCGGAGATCCCCGTCCTGCTGACCGGCATGCTGGCGCCTCGCAATCTGGGCGCCGACTACGCCGAGGCTTTCGATGCTGTCTTCCCGAGCCTGCGGGAGACCTACGACCCGGTCTACTATCCCTTCTTTCTGGAAGGCGTGGCGACGGTACCCGAACTGAATCAGGCCGACGGCATTCACCCCAACTCTCAGGGCGTCGCTACGATTGTCGAGAACATCCTTCCCAAGGTGGAGGAATTGATCCTGCGCGTCCGTGAGCGGAGCGCGGCGGCCGAGGGATGACGGACGGCCTTTCCGCGGCTGCCAGCCATTTCCGCGACGCTTACGGCCTCGGCGATACCCCGGAACAAGCGATCGATGCCGCTCTGGCACGGCTGGTGACGTCGCAGGGCGAGTCCGAACGCCCCCCTCCAGGCCTAGGCGTCGTCTACGTCAACGAAGCCATGTGGCCGCTCCAGGACCGTCTGGTCCCGCTGCTCCGGCAGAGAACAGGCGTGCAGCGCTGGATCGGAACGGTCGGCGGCGGGATCATCTCGGGGTCCCGCGAATTCTATGATCGCCCGGCGGTCGCTCTCCTGCTCGCCAACCTGACTGAAGATCGTATGCAAGCGATCGATCCCGGCGGGCTGCCGCCGTCATCCGCTGGCTTGGGACCTCGGCTGGGGATCGTTCACGGCGATCCGCGCTCTCCCGGATTGACCGACGGACTGATGGCTCTCGCCGGCGCGGAGTCCTACCTCGTCGGCGGTCTGGCAGGCGGGGCGGATCGCTTCGTCACTTTCGGCGAGCGGGTCTACGACGCGCCTGCGGGTCACGGCCTGTCGGGTGTCCTGCTGGACGGTACTCTGCCGGTCGCGGTTGGTCTCACTCAGGGCTGCTCGCCGGTGGGGCCGGTCAGGCGCATCACCTCGGCCGAGCGCAACGTGGTCGCCGAACTGGACGGACGGCCGGCGTTGGAGGTTCTCAAGGAAGATGTCGGCGAGTTGCTGGCGCGCGATCTGCGCCGTGCGGCCGGCTATATTCATGTCGCCTTTCCGCTGCAGAACTCGGACCGCTCCGACTATCTGGTGCGGAATCTGGTCGGGATCGATGCCGAGCGCGGCCTGATCGCCGTCGGGGAAGCGGTCGAGCCCGGCCGCGCCATGGTGTTCGTCCGCCGCGATCCTGCCAGCGCCCGCAAGGACTTGGAGCGGATGCTCACCGACACTTTGGCCCGAGCGAAAAGCGCGCCGAAGGCTGCGCTTTACTTCTCCTGCGTGGCGCGCGGGCGGAGTCTGTTCGGCGAAGAGGGATTGGAGGCGACGCTCGTGCAGCAGGCCCTGTCGCGCGCCAACGGCGGCAGCGAGGTGCCGACCATCGGTTTCTTCGGCAACGGCGAGATTTGCCATGATCGCCTTTACGGCTACACGGGCGTTCTGACGCTGTTTCTTTAGCAAGGTTCTTCGAAATCGGGGGAAGAGACCATGGACTACCGTCCGCTCGGGCGTAGCGGTATCGAGGTGAGCGCGATCTGCCTCGGCACCATGACTTGGGGCACCCAGAACACGCCGGAGGAAGGTTTCGCGCAGATGGATCTGGCGCGCGAGCGAGGCGTGACCTTCTTCGATGCCGCCGAGATGTATCCGACGCCGCCTTCGGCCGAAACCCAGGGCCGGACGGAGGAGATTATCGGCGACTGGCTGGAAAGCCGGCGTTGCCGGACGGAAATCGTCGTCGCGACCAAGGTGACGGGCCCCGGCTCGCGCTTCCCCTACATCCGCGGCGGCGACACGCGACTGGACCGTGCGAACATCGAAGCGGCGGTCGAGACCAGCCTGAAACGCCTCAAGACGGACTACATCGACCTCTACCAGCTTCACTGGCCGGAGCGCTCGACCAATATCTTCGGCCAACTCGGCTACCGGCACGACCCCGACGAACAGCCAGTGCCGCTGGAGGAGACCCTGGGTGTGCTGAGCGATCTGGTCGCGTCCGGCAAGGTGCGGTCGGTCGGCCTGTCCAACGAAACGCCCTGGGGCACCATGACCTGCCTGAAGCTTGCCGAGCAGGGCAAGGGACCGCGCGTGGCCTCGGTCCAGAACCCCTACAGTCTGCTGAACCGTAGCTTCGAGGTCGGACTGTCGGAAATCGCCATCCGCGAAGACTGCGGCTTGCTGGCCTATGCGCCCATCGCGGCGGGCGTTCTCAGCGGAAAATACCTGGACGGCGCTCAGCCGGCCGGCGCGCGCCTGACCCTCTACCCGCAGAACAGCCGCTATCGCAAACCCACGTCGGAAGCGGCGGTGCGCAAGTACGTGGAGCTTGCGCGCGCGCACAGCCTGCGGCCGGAAGTAATGGCCAATGCCTTCGTCGTCTCGCGCCCCTTCACGACGGCCTCCATCGTCGGCGCGACTTCCGTCGAGCAACTAGAGATCCAGCTCTCGGCTTCCCAGGTGCGGCTTTCAGAGGAGGTTCTAGAGGGGATCGAGGCTATCCACGCCGAACACACCATTCCCTGCCCCTAACGGAGATCCGACGGTCACGAAATGCTCTAGGGCCCGCCGCGGAGCGACTGCAAGCCCTGCTCGACGGCCTGCCGGCGAGGGTCGTCGGTCGCCAGGTTTTCGGTCAGGGGCTCCGCTCTCTCCAGAGCGTTGACCGCCTCGTCGCGGCGACCCAACACGGCATAGGCGCGCGCAAGCCTCAACCAACCTTCCAGATCGTCCGGCGTTTCCTCCAGCCGATTGGCCAGCCCCTCGACCATGCCCTGCACCATGGCTTGGCGCTCCTCGGGGCTCATGTCCTGGGCAGCGTCCATCTGCTCGCGCGTCGGACCCGGCTGCGGACCCGCGCGAGGGCCGGATTGTCCGTCTGCGAAAGAGCCCCCAGGGGACATGACGGCCGGTGGACTGCCGACCGGTGGCAGGCGCGAGGCCGTGTCGAAGTCGCCCGGTTGGAGACCAGCTCTGTTTGCGACCTCGGTCAGTCGGGCCATGACCTGTCCGCGCCCGGCGATATCGGGCGGCAGCTCCCGCAGCAGTCTGGCCCAGGTCTCGACCGCCTGACGCGGTTCGCCGACCTGCTCGTACATCACCCCGACGTAGTAGATCGCAAGAGGTTCCTCGGGGTTCTGCCGCAGCGCTTCCTCGATCTCGCGGCGCGCCTGCGGCGTGACCACGCCGTCGTTTGCCGCGATCAGTGCCTCGGCGCGGCTAGACCGAAGATCGGCTCTGTCGAAGCCGCGCGCGATGGCCTCGCGATAGGCTTCGGCCGCCTGGAGATAACGTCCGATTACGGCGTAGTTGCGCGCCAGGATCTCCCAGCCGCGAGGATCGCTGGGATCTTCCTGCATGCGCGCGGCCAGCTCGGCAATCAAGCGCTCGCGCTCGTCCGACTGTTGCCGTTCGGCGGCGCGCTCGGCGAAGGGCATCGAGGGCATGCCGGGCGACCCGAGACTGTAGAGATAGAGACCGAGCGTGCCGAGTGGCAGAAAGGCCGTCAGCACCATCGCCAGGACCTTGGCCGGCTGACCGGCGCGCATGCTGTCCTGGCGTTTCTCCGCTTCTGCCGCCCTGAGCAAACGCCGTTCGATCTCCGCCTGGGCGGCCTGCGCCTCGGAGGGAGTCAGGTTGCCGCGCTCCAGTTCGCTGGCAACTTCCGCCAGTTGGTCCTTGTAGACCTGCAGGTCATAGGCCGCGCTGGAGGGCTGATCGAGCTCCCGGCGGAGCAGGGGGCGTAACAGCAGCATGACGACCACGGCGGACAGCGCGGCCGCGGAAATCCAGAAAATCCAGCCGGTCATGCGTCTGATTCGTCCAGCAGGCGTTTTAGCCGCGCGCGCTCCGCGTCCGTCAGGGGCTCGGCCAGCTCGGCGGTCTTCGGCCGGCGCAGCAGATAGAAACCGACGCCGATGCCGCCCAAAAGCAGGACGACGGCGGGGCTGTACCAGAGCAGATAGGTTTCGGGCTTGATCGGCGGTTTCATCAGCACGTAGTCGCCGTAGCGTGCCTGCAGGAAGTCCAGAACCTGGCCGTCGCTGTCGCCGGCAACCAGGCGTTCGCGCACCACCAGCCGCATCTGCCGGGCGATTTCGGCGTTCGAGGAGTCGATGGCCTCGTTCTGACACACGACGCAACGCAGGTCCTTGGACAGCGCTCTCGCGCGTGCCTCCAGGTCCGGATTGTTCAGGATCTCGTCGGGCATCAGCGCCGCGGCCGGTGCCGTCAGCGAGATGGCAACGAGAAAGGCGGCGATCCGGCCGAGGATCCGTTTCTTGGGGCTGATCGCGCGGGCGATTCCAAGTCTCTCGTGCATCACTTCCGTGCCTCCTCCACCGCCGGCAGGATCAGGGACTCGACTTCGGAGGGATGAATTGGGCCGACGTGGCGGTAGCGAATTCGGCCGCTGCCGTCGATCACGAAGGTCTCCGGCACGCCGGTCAGGCCCCAGTCGAGACTGGTGCGACCCCGGGGGTCGGCGCCGATCCGGCTGTAGGGGTTGGTCAGTTCGTCCAGAAAACGGACGGCGTCCTCCGCCTCGTCCTGATAATTGATGCCGACTAGGCGGATCCCCTCCTGCTGGTTCAGCCGGACGAGAATCGGATGTTCCGCGCGGCAGGGTACGCACCAGGAGGCAAAGACGTTGACCAGCGTGACGTCGCCGGTCGCAAGGTCGCTACTGGCAAGGCCCGGCGTGTCGATCCCCTCGATCGGCGGCAAGGCGAACTCGGGGGCCGGCCGGTCGATCAGGGCCGAGGGCAAGCGGCTCGGGTCGCGGCCGCTGTCCAAAGCCCACCAGAACGCAACGCCGGCGCCGCAGAAGATGATCAACGGCAGAAGATACAGGAGGTATCGCATAAAAAGCCTTGTTACTCCGCCAGGGCGAGCCTTCGTCGCTACTCCGCAGGTTGCATGGCTGGACCGGCAGGTGCCCTCGTCCGTCGCGGAGCCCCGACCCGCAGGCGCCGATCGCTCAGGGACACGATCCCTCCCAGCATCATGACCAGCGAGCCGAGCCAGAGGAACGGGACCAGCGGCTCGTAGTAGATCCGCACCGTCCAACCCTCGCCCTGCTCTTCCTTGTCGCCGATCACGGCATAGAGGTCGGCCAGCCAGCGGGTATGGATCGCCGCCTCGGTGGTCGGCATATTGGCGACCGGATAGATCCGCTTTTCCGGGGTCATGACGGCGACGAAGGCCCCGTCGCCGTCGCGCACCGTAAAGCTCGCCGTCTCGGATAGGAAATTGGGACCCGGCAGGCGTTCGACACCCTCGAAGGTGAAGCTGTAGCCGGCGACGTCCTTGGTTTCCCCTGGCTGCATGACGGTAATGCTCTCGACCTTCCAGGCAGTCGAGCCGACCATGCCGGCGATGGCGATGGCGAGGCCGCTGTGGGCCAGAGCGGTACCGTACTGGGAGCGGGGCAAGCCGCGTGCACGTGACCAGCTATCCGCGAAAGGTGCGCGGAACAGCTTGGTCTTGGCCGCCAGATCCGTGAAGGCGGCGACGAAGAGCCAGGCCGCGAGACCAAGGGCCAGGGCCGCAAGCAGCGGTCCGCCGCTCTGCAGGTAGAGCGTGATCAGTCCGACGGCCAGCGCAACGACTGCCGCGACCTTCAGGCGGCTCAGCACACCGGACATGTCGGTGCGTTTCCAGGCCATCATCGGTCCGAAGCCCATGACGAAGACCAGCGGCAGCATGAGCGGCACGAAGGTCATGTTGAAGAAGGGCGGGCCGACGGTCACCAGGCCGCCGCCGACGGCGTCCAGGATCAAGGGGTAGAGCGTACCGATCAGAATGGTGGCCGTCGCCGTGGCGAGCAGCAGGTTGTTCATGACCAACCCGCCCTCTCGGCTGATCGGCGCGAAAAGCCCGCCTGGCTTCAGGGTTGGCGCGCGAATAGCGAAAAGCGTGAGCGAGCCGCCGATCACGATGATCAGCATCATCAGGATGTAGAGACCGCGCTCGGGATCGCTGGCGAAGGCATGCACCGAGGTCAGCAGTCCGGACCGCACGATGAAGGTGCCGAGCAGCGAGAGCGAGAAGGTCAGGATCGCCAGCAGGATCGTCCAGACCTTGAGGGCGTCGCGCTTCTCCACCACCACAGCCGAGTGCAGCAGGGCAGTGCCGAGCAACCAGGGCATGAAGGAGACGTTTTCGACCGGATCCCAGAACCACCAGCCGCCCCAACCGAGCTCGTAGTAAGCCCACCAGCTGCCCAACGCGATGCCGCCGGTCAGGAAGACCCAGGCGGCCAGGGTCCAGGGGCGCACCCAGCGTGCCCAGGCGGCGTCCACCTTGCCCTCCAGCAGCGCCGCAATGGCGAAGGCGAAGGCGATCGAGAAGCCGACGTAGCCCAGATAGAGCATCGGCGGATGGAACGCGAGGCCGGGATCCTGCAGAAGCGGATTGAGGTCCTGGCCGTCGAGCGGTGGCGGGAAGACCCGCTCGAAGGGATTGGAGGTGAAGAGCGTGAAGGAAATGAAGCCGATTCCGATCAGCCCCTGGATTCCGATTACCCGAGCCTTGAGGCTCGGCGGCAGATTGCCGCCGAACAGCGCCACCGCGCCGCCGAAGACCGCCAGGATCAGGATCCAGAGCAGCATCGAGCCCTCGTGGTTCCCCCAGACACCCGTGATCTTGTAGAGCATCGGTTTGGCGGAGTGGGAGTTGGCTACGACGTTCACCACGGTGAAGTCGCTGACCACGTAGGCGTAGGTCAGGGCCGCGAAGGAGACGGCCGTGAGGAAAAGCTGTGCGACCGCGGCCGGACTGGCCGTCGCCATCCAGGCGGCGTTTCCGCGCTGGGCACCCCACAGCGGTACGACCGTCTGCACGGTCGCGACCAACAGTGCCAGGATCAGCGCGAAATGGCCGAGTTCTGGGATCATGACCGCAAGTCCTTCCTGACTGGGCCGAAGCATCGGACGTTCGGACGTCGGCGAGATGCCTCAGGCTCTTAAACGACGGCCCGACCCGTCGGCTGTCGGGGCCGATCCTGTCTGTCGCTACCTCGGCGGCGGCTGGCCACTCTCCGGACGCCACTCACCGGACGCCTTCAGCGCCTCAGCAACCTCGGTCGGCATGTAGTTCTCGTCATGGCGCGCCAGCACTTCGCGCGCCACAAAGGTCGTTCCGTCCTCGCCGATCGATCCCTGCGCCACCACGCCCTGCCCTTCGCGGAAGAGATCCGGCAGAATCCCCGTGTAGGTCACGGGAATTGCGTTGGCCAAATCAGTGACGCGAAAGGCGACGTGATTGCCTTCGAGCTGCTGAACCGAGCCCTCTTCGACCAGACCGCCGATCCGGACGTACTGATCGGGCGCGAGCCCTTTCTCGGTGATGTCGGTCGGGGAGTAGAAGAAGACGAGGTTGTCCTGGAAGGCCGTCAGGGCCAGGGCTGTGGCCGTTCCGAGAGACAGCATGCCCAGGACAGCGATCTGAAGCCGGCGGCGCTTGCGAGTCACGAGGTTGCCTCCTGCCCGGCGGTCTCACGGCGCCGGCGCGGACTGGCGGCTCGCAGAGCCTCCAGCCTGTGCTCGCGTGCGCGGAGGTCCCGTCGAGACGCAATGAAGAAATAACCCATCACCAGGGCCGCCAGCCCGAAGCAGGGCCAGATGAAGGGGCCGTGTCCGCCCATGTCGAGGTAGGCGAGTAGCGTTTCCATCGGCCTAGCGATCCTCCGCCCGCGCCGCGCCAAGCGCCCGCAGGCGTGCGGCCAACAGCTCGCTCTTGGTGCGCATGATCAGGACCACGACGAAGTAGAGCGTAAACGCCAGGGCCATGAGGCCGAGGGGCCAGAGCATCGATTCATGCACCGCCGGTGTCCCCAGCCGCGAAACGCTGGCCGGCTGATGGAGGGTGTTCCACCAGTCGACAGAGAACTTGATGATCGGAAGGTTGACCACGCCGACGAGGCAGAGCAGCGAGGCGGACTTCTGTCCGCGCTCGGCATTCTCGAACGCGTTCATCAGGGCCATGTAGCCGAGGTAGAGGAAGAAGAGGATCAGGACGGAGGTCAGGCGCGCGTCCCAGACCCACCAAGTGCCCCACATCGGCTTGCCCCAGAGGCTGCCGGTCGCGAGCGCCAGGAAGGTGAAGGCGGCACCGATGGGCGCGGCGGCCTTCGCCGTGATCACGCCGAGCGGATGCCGCCAGATCAGGTAGCTGGCCGATCCGGCGGCCATGCTGGCATAGACGAAGAGGGCCATCCAGGCAGCGGGCACGTGGATGTACATGATCCGCACGGTCTCGCCCTGCTGATAGTCGGCAGGCGAGGCGAAGAGCGCGAGGTAGAGGCCGGCCGCCAGGCTGACCACCAAACCGGCCAAAGCCCAGGGATAGACGAGGTCGGCCGCGCGCATGAAGCGTGCCGGATTTGCGAAACGGTGCAGCGAACGGCTTTCGCTGGCGGTTGTGGCTGCGCGACTCACGGCTTGGATCCCACCAAAGGAAATTCGATCCGTTTCCATCCTGTTTCGCATGGCTTGAAGCTGCGTAATTTGCGCTACGTCATGCGGTTTTGTTTTTTTGCCCCCGTAACATGAGCAGCGAAGGGTCGCGGGTCTAGAGCAATAGGCTCAATTCTGTGCGAACAAATCGCGGCCGACCCGCCTTATCGCGTTGGAATCCGGCACAAATCCGGTCGTTTCGACAGTCCGGTCCCCTATTCGACAGATTGCCGCAGGGCGGCCGCGCCGGCGAAGGCCGCCAGGGGCAGAGTCCCGGCCAGAATCGCCCCCAGCAGCAGCAGATGCGGTCGGGCGGAGAAACCCTGGAGGCTGGCATCGACCGCCGAGACGCCGAAAATCAATACTGGGACGTACAGCGGCAGGACCAGCAGGGGAACCAGAACGCCTCCGCGTCTGGCCCCCAGCGCCACGGCGGCGCCGACTGCGCCGATCAAGCTGAGACTGGGCGTTCCCAGCGCCATCGCAGCCATCAAAACCGCATAACCCTCGGTCGGTAGTCCGTAGAGCAGACCGATCAGCGGCGCGGCCGCCAGCAGTGGCAGGCCGGTGGTCAGCCAGTGGGCCAGCACCTTGGCGATCACTACGATCTCCAGGGGAAGCGGTGCCTGGGCGAGCAGTTCCAGGTTGCCGTCCTCGTAGTCGGCCAGGAATAGCCGTTCCAGAGACAGCAGCACGGCCAGCAGCGCGGTGACCCAGACGATGCCGGGCGCGATCCTGGCCAGCAGGTTCGGCTCCGGACCCAGGCCGAAGGGAAAGAGTGTCGCCGTCAGGACGAAGAAGAGCACCACCGTCAGGGCGTCCCCGCGCTGACGCAGGGCGAGGCGCAGGTCGCGGGCGACGACGGCGGTCAGCGGTCCGCCTACCAAGGGTCGTCCTCCGGATCCGGCAAGACCGGCGGAAAGTCGTCGATGGCCAGCACGTGGGGGCTCTCTCCAGGAAATCCGATGTGTGTGGCAACGGCGGCCAAGCCGCCAGCCGCCCGGTGCTCCGCGACGGCCTGTGCCAAGCGCTCCACCGAGCTTTGATCCAGCCCGACGGTCGGTTCGTCGAGCAGCCAGAGCTTGGCTGCGCCCAGGGTGATCCGTGCCAGCGCCAGCCGCCGCTTCTGTCCGGCCGAAAGAAGGCGGCCCGGTCGATCGGCCAGATCGGCGAGATCGAAACGGGCGAGTGCCCGGTCGACCTCCATCGGCTCGAGTCCGCGCACGGCGGCCCAGAACCGAAGATCCTCCAGCGCGGTGAGCGCCGGCTTCACGGCCTCGCCGTGTCCGAGATACCGCAGCCGTTCGTGATGGGCCTCCAACTCGTCCCAGACTTCCCGCCCGTTCCAGGCAAGACGACCGACGGCGGGGCGCAGCAATCCGGCCAGGACCCGCAGCAAACTGGACTTGCCGGCCCCGTTCGGGCCGGTGAGGAGCAACAGTCCGCCGGCCTCTAGCACGAAGCCGAGCTCCGCAAAAATCGCCCGGTCGCCGCGGATGCAGCCGAGATCTGAGGCTTCGAAGAGAGGCATGGGACGGGCGGTGAACTCTTGCGGGTGAGGCGAGCCGGAAAACTGAGCCAAAAATTAGCCGGCGAAACGACAGATGAGGCGGGACAGAGCCTTACGCCCAGCCTTCCCGTCAGGCAAGGCCGGCGCGTTCAGCGAGCGTCAGTCGGTCGCGGCGCCTTGCGCAGGAAGCAGAGCTTGGCCTTACCGTACCTCCGCTCGTCGAGCGAGACGAAATCCGGCGGCGGGTTCGCGTCTTCGCTTTTCAGGAGTTCCAGACAGATCAGGGTTCTTTCGGAGATCCATCCGGCTTTGCTCAGGGCTTCTAGAGCCGGACGCGCGAGACCCTGGTTGTAGGGCGGGTCCATGAAGACGACGTCCGCCGCCGCGCCGGCTTCGGGCGGATGCAGCACGTCGCGGTCGTGTATGCGGCAGGCCTGTGCCGACCCGAGAGCGGAGACGTTGGCGCGCAGAGCGGTCAGCGCCGGTGCGTAGCGTTCCAGGAAGTCGACCTGAGCTGCGCCGCGCGACAGTGCCTCCAACCCCAAGGCACCGGTGCCGGCGAAGGCATCCAGGATGCGGGCGCCGGGCAAGGGAGAGACGCCGCCGGTTAGGCGGCCGCCCTCCAGGATGTTGAACAGGGCTTCACGGGTCCGATCCGCGGTCGGCCGCACGCCCTCTCCGTCCGGTGCGATCAGGCGCTTGCCGCGCAGACTACCGGCGACGATGCGCATCGGCCGCGATCCCCAGTTCGTCCGCGAGCTTCGCGCCAAGCTGTTCCTTCAGAACCTTGGCCGGGACCTCCTCGACCTCCCCCGGTTTCAAGGAGCCTAACTGGAACGGTCCAAAGGACAGGCGGAGCAGCCGGCTGACCTTCAGCCCGATGGCTTCGCAAACGCGCCGGATCTCGCGGTTCTTGCCTTCGCGCAGCGCCATCGTCAGCCAGGTGTTCGCGCCGCCCGACCGGTCGCCGGGTTTGTCGTCCAGAGCAGCTTCGATCGGGCCGTAGCGCACACCCTCGACCTCGATCCCCTCGCGTAGGCGCTGTAGGGCCTTCGGCGCTACGGTTCCGTAGACTCGGACGCGATAGCGTCTGCGCCAGCCCGTGGCCGGCAGTTCGAGTTGGCGCTTGAGCCCCCCATCGTTGGTGAGAAGAAGCAGACCCTCCGAGTTCAGGTCCAAACGACCGACCGGCATGACGCGGGGCAACCCGGGCGGAAGGCGATCGAAAACCGTGGGACGGCCCTCGGGATCGCGGGCCGCGGTTAGCAGGCCTGTCGGCTTGTGATAGCGCCAGAGTCTGGGCGGTTCGCGCCGTGGCAGCGGCTCTCCGTCGACTGTGATGCGTTGTTCGCTCGTCACCTTGACGGCCGGGCTCGTCACGGTCGCCCCATCGAGCTCTACACGGCCCTGGGCAATCAGGGTCTCCGCCTCGCGGCGCGAACAGAGGCCGGCACGGGCGATCGCCTTGGCGATGCGTTCGCTGTCCGCTGCGGTCTCCGACCCTTCGAAAACGTCGGCCCCTTGTGATCGGCCGGACTTGCCGGGTTTGGCCAAGAGTTCCGCCCTTAGAGACGGCTCTCGTCGAAGTCGACGCAGGACAGATCGAAGGCCGCCAGTCCCTCTTCCAGATAGTCCGGCAGCAGCGGGATCCCGATCAGATACTCGGCGGTCCGGTTGTTGTGTCGTTCGCCGGCGGCTTCCGTCGCCTCGCTCCACTGGTCCGCCTCGTAGTCGCCACGGCCGAGCCAAGTCAGCGCTACCAGTTCGATCTGCTCCTCTTCATCCAGATTGCGGATAAAGGTCGTCAGCTCCTCCAGAATGCCGTCTTCGCTGGACGATTCGAGGGGATCGTCCTCCTCGTCTCCATCGCTGTCCTCGTCGGCGCCATCCAGGCCGCCGGCAGCGCCCAGTTCTTCTTCGGCGTCGTCGTCCAGATCGACTTCGTCGTCCTCGGTTTCCGCTCTGATGAGGCCTTCTTCCTCGTATTCGCGCATCTTCACGACGACGAAACAGACCTTGTCGACGTCCATCTCCAGCATGGAGAACTCCTTGGGGATTCGGCAGGTTGGCGATTTGTGACGGGGCACTTAACGCGAAGCTTGACCCAGAGCAAGGCCCGTGGTGTTCAGCGCGTCATGAGACGGGCGGAACCGCGAAAGCAAGACCCCATGGAACTGGCGCTGGAGGAAGCGCGGGCGGCGGAGGCGGCGGGCGAGGTGCCGGTCGGTGCCGTGCTGGTCGACGAGCAGGGCAGGGTCCTGGCACGGGCGCACAATCTGGTTGAGCGCCTGCACGATCCGACGGCTCATGCCGAGCTGCTCGCCATTCGCGACGCCGCCCAGCGTCTCGGAACGAAGCGTCTGCAGGGGGCTACGCTCTACGTGACGCTGGAGCCTTGCGCGATGTGCGCCCAGGCCATTGCCTTCGCCCGCCTGCGCCGGGTCGTCTTCGGTGCCTACGACCCCAAGGGCGGCGGCGTCGACCACGGCGCGCGCATCTTCGAACAGCCGACCACCCACCATCGGCCTGAGGTCGTCGGCGGTGTTCGCGAGAGCGACTGCGCGGCGCTGCTGACCGACTTCTTCAGGCAGCGCCGCTGAGGACCGCTCGCGACAGTCCGAGCAGGCCGTAGTGAAAACTCTGCAGGAACCGTCCGGTCGGCCGATCCTCCGCCATGACATCGCCTGGTTTGCCGCTCTCGACCAGCCGTCCGTTTTCCAGGTACCAGATCCGATCCATCTGAGCGGCGATGGCCGGACTGTGCGTGGCGACCAGCACGGTCGCCTCGCTGTTGCGCAAAAGATCGACGACCTGCGCCTCGCCGCTGCCGTCCAGACCGGTTTCCGGCTCGTCGAGCAGCAGGAGGCCGGCCTCGGAGAGTGCGGCACGGGTCAAGACAACGCGGCGGGCTTCGCCGATCGACAGATTCCGGCCGCCTTCGGCCAGAGTGCCATCCAGCCCTCCGATACGCGCGAGCACCCCGTTCAGTCCGAAGGTCTCGGCGGTCTCCAGAATTTCGGTGTCGTCGGGACGGTTGCCCAGACCCATGGTGAGGGCCCGTCGCAGACTGCCGGCCAGGATCGGAGCGCGTGAGCTGACCAGCGAGATCGCGCGGCGGCGGGCCTTGGCGCTCAGCTGGGGGAGGGACCAGTTGCCGAGGCGAACCTTCCCTTCTCCGCAGTCTTCCAGCCCGGCGGCGAGGTGAAGCAGGGTGGATTTTCCAGAGCCGTTTCCGCCCAGGATCGCGATCTTTTCTCCGGCCGCCGCCTTTGCGGTGAAGTCCTCCAGCACACCGGCGGAAACCTTGGAGAAGCTGACGGGATGTGGGCCCTTCAGTTCGTCGCGGGGCACCGGACGCAGCTTTCGGTGCAGGCGCGGACGCGCCAACAGCGCTTCGCACTTGTCGCGGGCCGCGACCCAGGCGCGGCGGCGGTCCCAGACTCCCGCCAGATCGCGCATCGGCATGAGCATCAGACCGACGGCCGCCAGGCCGGCGGCGGCTTCCGCCGGGGGCATGCCGCTGGTGAGCGCGACCAGCAGGATGCCGGCGGCCGTGAAACCGGCGACGGCGTCGGGGATCGCACGCAGCAGCTCGGCAATCCGGGTGCGTGCGACCGAGGATTCGATCAGCTTCTCGCTGCGGCGCTGCAAACGACCGCGTTCGATGTCCATCCGGCCCAGCAGCCTGAGTTCCGGGGCATGGGGGATCCGCTCGCTCATGTCGGCGGCCAGACGGGCGCGCCGGGCGCGCAGCCGGCGGTGCATGCGACCCAGCGGCAATCCCGCCAAGGCCATCAGCAGCAGTCCGATACCGACGGGCGCGGCTGCGGCGTAGGCGAGTGTCGGGTTGAGCAGGTAGAGAATGGCGCCGCCGGCCGGTAGCACGATCCCTGCCGAGATCAAGCGTCCGATGCCCCGGCTGACCCAGTTGCGAACGGCGGCGAGATCGCCGACGAAGCGCATGGAGAGGGCGCCGATGCGACGCTGCGCCACCTCCTTTGACGACATGCGGGTCAGGTGCTCGAACAGCTTGATCCGAAGCGCCAGGGCATAGTCCTGGCCGATCCGCTCGGCGACCACCCGTTCCGTCACGCGCAGGACGGCGATGGCGCAGCCGGCGCCGGCGATCAACAGCAGCGGTTGCAGCGGCAGGACGTTCGAGGCGTCCCGGAAGGCGGCGAAGACGTCGCGCGTCGCGAAGGCGGCGATGCCCGCCGCGGTGGCCTGGCCCAGGGCCAGGGCCGCGACGAGCAGGATCCTGAGCCGGCGCCCGCCCAAGAGGATCGGCGGCAGACGGCTCATGCCGCTACCTCGCAAAACGGGGCCGTCGAGGCCGCGCTGGCCAGCAGAGCATTGGCCTTGGCCGGGTCGCAGAGCGCGTCGCGCGTCCAGATCGGCAGTCCGGTCATAGCTTCGGCCTCGGCCGAGGCGAGCGGCGACTGGCTGACCACGCCGGTGATCGCCAACGGCGCGATGCCGATCTCGCTCAGGGTTGCGCTGCCGCCGACGGCCGACAGAGCATCGGGAACGGCAAAGAGGAAGCTCGGCACCTCGCTGCGCACGTAGTCGCTGCGTAGCAGGGCGGCCGTCTCGCTCTGTAGGATGCCGTCTGCGAATTCGACGATCACGACGTCGCAGTTGGCCTCCCCGGCCAAGCCGAGCAGAAGCTCGAGGGCCGTCTCGATCTGCGGGACGGGTTGCCGGTAGGTCGAGACCATGCCAGCGTCGACGAAGTCGCAGACGAAGTGCGCGCCGGCATCGATGTAGGCGTTGTAGTCGCCGAACGCTGCCGTTCCGGTGATCTTTACGACGCCGACCCGGTGCCCAGCCCGGCGCAGCCCGTTTGCCAAGGCGGCGGCGGCAGTGGTCTTACCGGAGTTCATCGAGGCTCCAATAAGGCCGATCGCCGTCGGTCGCGCGCCTGGCCGGGCCGTGGTTTCGGCATAGGACGACAGGTTGACGACCTGACCGTTGGCATCCGTCAGCAGACCGACCGGTACGATGGTGGTAGGGCAGGCGATCTTGCCGTTTTTCTGGCGCATCTGTCCGAGCACGCCGCCGCTGGCCAGCAGGTCGGAGGACTGCCGGTTCAGCCGGGCGATTCCCTCGAACTGATCGGGTGCGTAGCGGTCGCCGCAGGCCACGACGACGAGATCGTCCGGATAGAGTTCCGAGCCGCGTCCGCTGGTCAGCTGCAGGCGCTTGTGCGAGCCGATCTTCTCGACCCGGCCGAGCACGAGGTCGCCGGACCTGGCTTCCTCGACGCGGTCGCTGATGCCGACGACGTCGCTTTGCTGCACGCGCCGCGTGGAAAAGGCCCACTTGGCGCCGGTGAGAGAGGCGGTGAAGGGGGTGCGGTAGGTGGTCATGGGAAGAACTCCTTGGCTGGGGCGCTTCGGTCTAGGCGAAGCGGGTTTCGGAGGAGGCGACAGCGTCGGGTTCGGGCAGGACCAGGTCGGTCAGCTCGCCCCTGGCGACGCAGTCGCTGAACAGGTGAGTGCAGCCGCGTAGGACTTGCAGATCGATATCGGGCCGAAGGCCACGTGCCTCCGCCGCTTCTCGGACGGCATGGCTCCAGCGCCTGGCGCGGGTCAGGCGATCCGGGCCTTGCTGGCGATCGATCGCCGGTCCGCTGCGGGTGTTCTCGTCCGGTTTGCAATCGTGTTCGCCGACGTAGACCTGGATCGGCAAACGCAGGAAGCGGTTCAGTCCGGCCTCCATCTTGGGGCCCCAGTCGTCGCGCTTGTCCTGACGCGCCGCCAGGCCCAAGGGGAACTCGGCGGCGTCCGGGAAGGTGTACCATCCAGCCGCTCCGACGATCAGACGCCGGACAAGATGGGGGTACAACATTGCGAAGCGGTGGGAGAACTGTGCGCCGCCCGAGTGCCCGAAAAGGTCGAACTGCGTCGTCTGCCAGATACCTTCCATCCGAAGTTCTTCCAGCAGAGCCAGCAGGGCCAGGTCGGCCCGACCCTTTCGGACAAGTTGTTGATAATGAGGCCAGGTCTGCCGATCGAACAAAGGGGCGATCAACGGCCTGCCGAGGGCTTCGGCCCGCTCGCGCAGGAGCGAGGCCTTCTCGTAGGCGCCCCGCTGTATGCCGTGAACGGCGATCAACGGAACGGCGTCTGGGGCGGTGCGGCTCGGCAGCACCAACCAGCAAGGCAGGCCAAGGCGGCCACGCGCCGGTCGGTGAATCAGAACCGACTCTCTGCTTCGCATTGGAACCTCCAGTTGGTGCAGCACCGCTGTCATGACTGCGCTTTCTCTGCGTCGCCGACACCGCCGATCTCGGCTTCCAGATGCCGCGGCAGGAGATCGAAGATCATGTGGATCCGATCTTCGTCGCCGTCGTTGATCGCTTCGTGCTCCTGCTTGTTGTCGAACCACCAGAGTTCGCCCTCGCCCATGCGCACGGACTCGTCTCCGGCACGCAGGAAGGATCCTTTGCTGGAGCGCAACACGAGGTGATAGCGGTCGCGCAACAGGTAGTAGAGGCCGCGATCGATGTGCGGGTAGACCTTGTGACCGGCCGGCAGGCACACCAGCTTGGCGCGGCTGAGCAGGGCGGCTCGCTCTTGTGCGAAGTCCTTCAGAAAGCCGCAGGCCAGCGGGTAGTGACGTGAAGACGTGGTCCAGCGGCTCTCATGCACGTCCCGGCGATTGCGATCGCCGATCGCCGACTTGCGGAGGCCGCGCAGGGGGATCGAGAGAGCCTCGCGCTGAACCTTGATCTTCGACTGGCGTCCCGTGGAGGCGTCCCAAGCGTTTTCGACTTGCGCGATTTCCTCGAGGAACGGGCGCGGATCGATGTCCGCCTTGATTTGTTGAAAGTACTTCATGGGGGCGATCCTTCGCTTTTCTGGTTTGGGGCGTTCAGTCCTTGCGGATCCAGGATTCTTCCAGGCCCTGGCTATCGGAGACTTGCGTGAAGGCGATCGGGCCTTGGCCGGGCGCGTACCAGGTCGTGCGAACCCGCTTGCTGTCGTCGCACTTGACGACGTAGGCGGAGGTGTCGGGCAGCCCGGGGCGCACGACGTCGACCGCGCCGGTTACTCTGCAGACCGTGTTGCGCGTGCGGGTGCGACCTGTATGTGACGTTGCTTGGCGCTGATAGCGGCCCTCGGCGCCGACCTGCAGAGGGTAGAGGGAGTCGATCTGGCGCACCTGTGCCTGCGCACTGTTCCAGTTCTTGGAGGTGCCGCAGTTGGCCCAGCTGTCGGAGGGCGAGAACCAGTCGGCCGCGCTTGTCCAGACGCAGCCGTCATCCTCCCGCACGCGCAGGCCGTTCCCGTAAGACTGGACCGCGTAGCTGCTGCTGCGGCCGTTCATCAGGCTGGTGGTCTGGAAGCTGCCGAAGCCTTCCGGCTGCTGCACGACGGGCAGCGGGGAGGAGATTTGAGCGGTCTCCGGCCGGTTGGTTTCGAACACCGAGCCGATGGAATTCAGGATCTGCGTTCCATCGGAAACGCAACCGGTCGTCATGAGTACGACGACGCCTACGGAGAGATATTTCATCTTTCTGTTCCTCGTTTTCAGCACAGGGTCCTTTCGGACATCTCACGGCGAAAACGGGGCGACTCACGCCGTTATTCCCGGCGGTCGAATTTTTTTTTGGCGGGGTGCGAAACGCGCTGAAACGTAACCTTTCGGACGGCGACTTGTTGACCTCGGCGCGGGGCGCTAGCCTCGGCGGCGCGACGTTCGAAAACCGACAGCCAACAGCGTGAAGGGTGAGAGCTTCCTATGAACGAAGACGAGTTCAATATGCAGGTTCGTAAGTTTCTGAAGGAGGTCGGTGTCACGTCCCAGCGCGAGATCGAGAAAGCGGTGCGCGAGGGCCTGGAGTCCGGAAAGCTGGATCCGAACGGGAGTGTCAAAGCCAGCGTTCTGCTGAAACTCGACGGTCTCGGCGTCGAACACACCGTCGAAACCACGATCAAGTTGAGCTAAAGCGCGATCCTGCTCCGGCGGCTGCTGGCCGGTGGCCAGAGGCTGCTGCCGGTTCCGAAGTCACAAGGGTTTCACGACTGTGTGCAGCCTGGTGACGCCGTGACGCGACAACCCCACGTGATTTGCACCAGGGCGCAGATGCCCAGGGCGCAGATGCCCAGGGCGGAGATGCACGGAGGGTGTGATGCTCACACGTCGCGGGTTCTTGAGCTTCGGTGTGGCCCTACTTGCCGCAGCGATGGCTCCGACTCTTCCGGTGCGGCGGGTCGAGGCGAAGGTGCCAGGCGTCCTCGGGGCGCTGCCCAGGGACACCGACGGGGACGGGCCTTTGCAGGCGGTCGGGTATAGAGTTCGACGTCGCCGCCACCGCCGTTTCGGCCTCAACGGCTTTCGTCGCCGGGGCTTGGGCAAGCCGGGTTTCAGACGGCGGCGAATCTTCCGAGGGCACTCTCTCCACCCACAGCCCTTCTACGGCCGAGTCCGTCCCGGATACGTCCCGCGGCTCAACCGCGCGAGGCGCTTGCGCCGATACTACTACTAGAATGGGTCTGTTCTGACGTCAGGCGTCCAGATTCGTGAGGCGGCGCATCCAGAGCGCCGTTTCGCGCGAATCGGATCGCTCTTCCCCGTCCAAGGCGGCGATCACACCAGCGCGATCCCGGGACGACTTGTTCTGACTGAGCTTGGCCTTGGCTTCGATTCGTTCGATCGGCAGCTCGAAGCCGTAGATGCCGCGCAGAAGCCTCTCCATCACGTCCGGATCGACGGAGTCCATCGTCCAGTCGGCGGGGTTTTCGTAGCGCGCCGCTAGGCGCCGCTGTTGGTCGTAGAGACTCTGCCGGTCGGTAAGGGCGCGGGGACGGCCGTAAATGTGAACGGCCAGATAGTTCCAGGTCGGAACGGAGGCGGGCGTCCCATACCAGCGCGGCGAGACGTAGGCGTGCGGCCCTTGGACGATCAACAAGGCCTGGCCTCCCTCCTGTGCCAATGCGTCGAGCCTGCGCCATTGGGCGTTGCCGCGAGACAAGTGCGCTTCGATCACGCCGCGTTCCTTGTCGTAGAGGAACGGAAGATGTGTCGCCTCGGGCCCTTCTTGGCCGTTGGTGACAAGCAGACCAAAGTCGTGCCTGTTCAACAGCTCTTCGACCGCCGCGGAATCTTCGAGCCGGAACTCGGGCGGAACGTACATCTCTAAAGATCCATCCAAGCTTTATGAAGTCGCCCAATCCAGTGGTCGGACTCAGACGCTTCGAACCCTCATGCGCTGAACCCTCGTGCGCTCATCTGTTGCGAAATGAGAAAGTATTCGCCAACACCAGACATGGCTCGACGCGTGGCCGTATCACGGCTCCGTTCATCTGATAAAGCCGCGGCGACGAACGTCCTCCTTCACGCGACGCTGCGGAACAGCGTCGCGTGCAAGCTATCGTCAGAGAACGACAGCTACGTCGAGCGCCTGCTGGGCGACGCGCATGCTCACTCAGAAGGCGTGATCACGCCGCAGGCTATACGCGCTCCGGCGCCGCCGATGGGTTGGGTTACGTGGTCGTCCGGATTGGTATGCATGACGAGAGCGGACCCATCGTAGTCGAGAACGGCAGGACGGTCCGGTCCCTTTAGCGAGACAAGCGGAGTGAGCATCTCGACCCGAACCGAGCCATCGGCGTGGGCGTATACGTTCGGCAGGTCCCCGTTGTCTGGCCCGTCGGGATTGAGCAGGCCGTGAGCGCGCTCATAAACGTTGAAGTGCCCGCCCGAATTCATGAAGCGGTCAGTGTCGTCGCAATTGCCGATCTCATGGATATGAATGGCGTGCCACCCGGGTGCAACGCCATCGAGCGTCAGACGGATGAGGACACCTACATTCGACTCGATCAAGCTCGCTTCACCAATGGTCGCCCCGGAGTTGTCGATGATGGTCGCCGACGCCGCCGTGGGGGCGTCCTGTGCGTGGGCCGGGGCAACCATGACAAGCAACGCCATTCCGAACATGGCCCCGTACATGCGATTGGACATGCCTTGCTCCTGTGTTAAATGGAGTTCGTCGAGAGCACACTGGGTTGGTTTCTAGCTAGCCGATGTCTCGTTCACAAGCTCGCAAACGATTTGCCCTTCCCGCTGCTGGGGCTTTCTTCTGCCTTCCGGCGGTCGCCTTCGCGGGTTGGTTTCTGGCGTCGCCAGTCGACACTCAGTCCAGCACCGACATTGCCAGCATGCTTGAAGCCCCTGGACTTGCATTCGGAGTCCCTGCGGAGACCGCGATGCGCGCTCTGGGAGCCGAAGCGCTCTATGGGCCAACATGCGGTGGTCGCACGGCGGTTACCGCCAACGTGCAGCTCGCCGGGGCGGATTGGCACATCATGGCCGTTACCCACCGAGAGCGCGTCTTGGCGGTAGAACTCGTGTCTCTGGGATTACAGAGCGAGGAGGCGTGCAAGGCCCGCATCGCAGCTCTAGGGCAGTTGCTTACAGAACAGCACGCAAGCGTGCCGCTTCACAGCCCTGTTGAGCGTCGCCAGGGGTTCGTCCGTTCGACGACCATGCACTACACTTTGACTGACGGAACGGAACTCGCTCTGGATCACAGGCGATGGGTCGACGATAGCAGCTGCGATCTGACTCTGCGCTTCACGCCTGGGTCTTGATCATTGAATGCGGGTCTCGTCAGAGAAAGCAGCTATTGGTGCCTTACTCGGTTCGTGTTGACTTTTGATCGAGAAAGGTCAGATGCCTCCCACCCGCAACAGTGTCTTGTGCTCGCGTACTAGCCTTTGCGCTCGACCATCAGCTTCTTGATCTCCGC
The DNA here is from genome assembly GCF_965226985.1 of Algihabitans sp. Classification (GTDB taxonomy): domain Bacteria; phylum Pseudomonadota; class Alphaproteobacteria; order Kiloniellales; family DSM-21159; genus Algihabitans. The sequence continues at coordinate 3,689,087 of NZ_OZ245712.1, read as the reverse complement.
GATCGCCTTGGCCGGATTGAGGCCCTTCGGACAGGTTCGCGTGCAGTTCATGATCGTGTGACAGCGATAGAGCCGGAAGGGGTCCTCCAACTCGTCGAGCCGCTCGCCCGTGGCCTCGTCGCGGCTGTCCGCAATCCAGCGGTAGGCCTGCAGCAGGATGGCCGGTCCCAGGTAACGGTCGCCGTTCCACCAGTAGCTCGGGCAAGAGGTGGTGCAGCAGAAACAGAGGATGCACTCCCACAGACCGTCCAGCTCCGCGCGCTCCTCGGGGCTCTGCAGCCGCTCGCGCTCGGGGGCCGGCGTGGTGCTCTTCAGCCAGGGCTCGATCGAGGAATACTGGGTGATCGCGTGAGTCAGATCTGGCACCAGATCCTTGACTACCGGCATATGCGGCAGCGGGTAGATCTTCACGTCGTCCTGCATGTCGGAGATGTATTTGGTGCAGGCCAGCGTGTTGGTGCCATCGATGTTCATGGCGCAGGAGCCGCAGACGCCCTCGCGGCAAGATCTGCGGAAGGTCAGGGTCGGATCGACCTCGTTCTTGATTTTGATCAGGGCGTCCAGAACCATCGGGCCACAGCTGTCGAGATCGACCTCGTAGCTGTCGACGCTCGGATTCTGACCGTCCTCCGGCTGCCAACGATAGACCCTGAAGGTCTTGGTGTTCTTGGCGCCCTCGGGCTTCGGCCAGGCCTTGCCCTTACCGATCTTGGAGTTTGCGGGAAGCGCGAACTCGGCCATAGGAATCCTTTGCCTTTTCTCTCGTTCGAACCGTTGAGGAGGGCGGCGGGGCCTAGTAAACCCGGGCTTTCGGTGGGAAGGCCTGAACCTCGTTGGTCATGGGGGTCATGTGCACGGGGCGGGTGTCGAAGCGGACTTTGCCGGTCTCCTCGACCCAGACGACCGAGTGCTTCATCCAGTTGGCGTCGTCGCGCTCGGTGAAGTCTTCGCGTGCGTGCGCACCACGGCTTTCGGTGCGGTTCAGGGCCGAATGGACGGTCGCGACCGCCTGATACATCAGGTTGTCGAACTCCAGGGTCTCCACGAGATCGGAGTTCCAGATCATCGAACGATCGGTGACCGAGACGTCCTCGCGCAGCTTCCAGGCCTCTTCCAGCTTGTCGGCGCCCTCTTTCAGCACCTCGCCCGTGCGGAAGACCGCCGCGTGGTTCTGCATAATTTTCTGCATATCCAGGCGCTGTGACGCCGTCGCCGTCTCGCCATCGGCGTGGCGCAGACGGTCCAGCCTCTCCAGAGCCAGATCCATTGCGTCGTCCGCCAGCGGCTTATGAGCCTCGCCCGCCTGCATGGTGTCGGCACAACGCTTGCCCGCCGCCCGGCCGAAAACGACCAGATCCAGCAGCGAGTTGGAGCCGAGCCTGTTGGCGCCGTGAACCGAAACGCAACCGGCCTCGCCGACCGCCATCAGGCCGGGGACCACCTTGTCCGGGTCGCCGTTCACCGTCGTCAGGACTTCGCCGTGATAGTTGGTCGGAATACCCCCCATGTTGTAGTGGCAGGTCGGGATGACCGGGATCGGCTCCTTGGTCACGTCCACGCCTGCGAATATCCGCGCGGTCTCGGAGATGCCCGGCAGACGTTCGTGCAGCACCTTCGGGTCCAGGTGCTCCAGGTGCAGGTGGATGTGGTCGCCGGTCTCGCCGACGCCGCGCCCGTCGCGAATCTCCATGGTCATGGAGCGGCTGACGACATCGCGGCTCGCAAGGTCCTTGGCGCTGGGCGCATAGCGCTCCATGAAGCGCTCGCCCTCGCTGTTGGTCAGGTATCCGCCCTCGCCGCGCGACCCCTCGGTGATCAGGCAGCCGGCGCCGTAGATGCCGGTCGGATGAAACTGGATGAACTCCATGTCCTGCAGCGGCAGACCGGCGCGCAGCACCATGGCATTGCCATCACCGGTACAGGTGTGGGCCGAGGTGCATGAGAAGTAGGCCCGGCCATAGCCGCCGGTCGCCAGGATTACGCGGTGGGCGCGGAAGCGGTGGATCGTGCCGTCGTCCAGGTTCCAGGCCACGACGCCCCGGCAGACGCCGTCTTCCATCATCAGGTCGAGTGCGAAGTACTCGATGAAGAACTCCGCGTTATTGCGCAGCGACTGTTGATAGAGCGTGTGAAGGATGGCGTGACCCGTGCGGTCGGCGGCCGCGCAGGTGCGCTGGGCCGTGCCTTCGCCGAAATTGGTCGTCATGCCGCCGAAGGGGCGCTGGTAGATCTTGCCTTCCGGTGTGCGTGAGAAGGGAACGCCGTAGTGCTCCAGCTCAATGATCGCCGGGATCGCCTCCTTGGTCATGTACTCGATGGCGTCCTGGTCGCCGAGCCAGTCCGACCCCTTCACCGTGTCGTACATGTGCCAACGCCAGTCGTCGGATCCCATGTTGCCGAGCGCGGCCGAGATGCCGCCCTGGGCCGCGACCGTATGGCTGCGCGTGGGGAACACCTTGGAGATGCAGGCTGTCTTCAGACCCGACTGCGCCAGCTCCAGCGTCGCGCGTAAACCGGCGCCGCCAGCTCCGACGACAACGACGTCGTAGCTGTGATCAACAACGTCGTAGCTCGCGGTCACTTTCTTCGCGGATGTCTTCGACTTCTCGGCCATGGCGTCTTTTGCCCTTTCGCTTCGAGCTTGCGCCCTTCTGATCAATCCGCCGCCAGCCAAAGGCAGAAAGATTGATCGATCCTAAAAATCATCCGGAGCCGCGCATGATCGCCATCCCGATCAGCCCGGCTTCCACGACGTCTCAAGCAAACAGGATCGACAAAACCGACAGAGCCGCCGCCAATCCCAAGACCACGAAGGCCGCTTTCATTGCCAGAAGCGCAGCCAACTTGACCCACTCGTTGTGAAGATAGTCCTCGATCACGACCTGCACACCGAGGGCGGCGTGATAGAAGGTCGCGCCTATCAGCAGCAGGAACAGGCCAGCCGTGACCGGATGGCCGATCCAGGCGAGCAGCTCGCCGCGATCGGCACCGACGCTTCCGATCACGCCGGCAACGAACCAAAGCGTCAGCGGGACCAGGGCAAGAGCGGTCAGGCGCTGCGCCCACCAGTGTCCTGTACCGTCCTTGGCTGAGCCCAGGCCGCGGACGCGTGCGAGCGGACTTCGCAGATTCATCGACATCGTCTCCTGTCCTCTACCAAGCGATCAGGCCGATGAGCCAAGCCAGCGCGGTCAGCGCCACGGTCGCGACCACCACGGCCCAGCCGGACCGGTAAACGGTCTCGAGCTCGAAGCCGTAGCCCGCATCCCAAACCAGATGCCGGATCCCGTTGGCGAGGTGGTAGAATAGCGCCGCCGACCAGCCCAGCAGCATGAAAAGGCCGAGCCAAGATCCGATGAACCCAGACGCGGCGGCATAGGCCTCCGGTCCAACCGCGGCGGCTACCAGCCACCAGACCAGCAGCAGGGTTCCGCTGGCGAGCGCCAAGCCGGTGATGCGGTGAAGAATCGACAGCACCGAGGTCAACTGCGGACGATAAACCTGAAGGTGCGGAGAAAGGGGCCGCTTCGCAGCCTGCTCCTCAGCGGGCATGTATCGCTCCTTGGCTCGCCGCCGCCTGCGGGCCTATCCCGATTGCGGCGATCGTTACAGCGAGACTCCAAAGTCCGCACGTGCGCGCTGGCCGGCGGCTGGCGCGAGGAGAGCGGTGAACTCGGAAACCCGCAGTTTTTAACTTGGATATCCTACTGAATGGTTTAGTGCGCTGCGGCATATGAGTCAATTAACCGCCAGACTTCCGCGGAATACCAGGCTCACGAACGATAGCGGCCTCTTCGCGGCTGCAACATTTCTTGTCGTCTCCGTTGCGATGACTTCGAACGAGGCAGAAAAATTCTCGCCGATCGTATGCAAATTCCTTGCTGTGGACAGATCTGTGGATGATCTGTGTGGTAATCGTGGGGGCTGTCGCCTCTTTTACACAGAAATCGGCGCTGGCTGACTATCGGCTATATTGCAACGAGGAGCAGCTTGGGCGATCCTGGGAGACAGCACGTAAGCGGTTGCCGGGGGTTCCCGAGGTGCCTCGTCCGCGCGTTCTTTTTACAGGGAACAGCGTTCGGCGGGCCGGAGACGGGCCCCGCACGCTGGCCGAGCGGGTTTCGACGAGGGTGACTTCAGTAGACCTGCCGGATCAGTGTCGGTTCGGGCGTGGAGGTCGCGGCTGACCGAGTGTTCGCTCTCTCTGCGAACCTCGACGCTGCGGCGAAGGGCCGCGGATCGCAATCGCTGCTGGCGTGACCGGCCCAGTGCGCGGCGCTTGGCCGCTATCGGCGAGAGCGCCAGGTTCGTCGATGGCGGCGATGGGGGCGCCGCAAGCTGCCGGGTCGAGGATCGTCGGCGGTCGAGGCTTACGGCTGTGGAGGACGGTATGGCGGGGCAGTCCGCTGGCACCGTTCGGCGATCGGGGCGTCGCGGGCTCAAGAAGTCCGCGGCGCCCTTCGTTTGCAGCCCCTGTCTCTATAGCTCGTAGGGCGAAGGCAGGCTCTTCGGCATGTCCGCCGCAGCTTCCAGTCGCACTATCCGCAGAGACAGCGGCGCAGCGCCCGGGAAGAGCGCTTCCAGCACTTCGACCTGCAGGCTTCCCGGCAGTGCGTTGCCGCGCCGTGCGCTCGCCAAGGCCGCGAGCGAGGCCGGGACCCGCTCGCCTTCATGCGCTTGCCAGACCAGAAGAATCGGCCCGACCAGGGGCTCGTCGAGAGCTGCTCTGTACTCCGGCGTGACGGCGGCCAGACCAGGGCGGTGCAGAACGAGATTGCCGGCCACCCAGTTGGAGCTGCTCAGCAGCAGACCTGCCTCCGGCAGGCTCGGGGCTAAGCTGTCGAAGGGCGCTTCCATGTTGGGCGGTCGTGCCCAGTCCGCCGGCGCGAACTGCCGCAGCCAAAGAACCGCCATGCTGCCGAGGGCGATGACCACGGCCGCTGTGGCCGCCAACCTTAGGCGGTTGCGATCCAGCCGTGTCGCGATCCAGGCCAGCGCGACCGGCACGGCCGGAAACAGCACGGGCGTCAGCCAGCGGTCTTTCATGGTATCGGCGGACGCGGCGACGACGAGACTCAGAACCAGAAGTGCCGCCAGCCCCAGACCCAGAGTTAGAAGCTGCCTGACCTTGGCATCGATCTTCCGGGCCGGTGCCACCTCCTTGCTCGGCAGAAGCGCCAGCAGGGGCAGCAGGATCGCCGGTAGCAGCGCGAAGTTCAGCAAGGCCCGGCCGAAGGCCCGCAGGCTTTCGAGGGGGCCGGTCGTCTGTTCCAGATCGAACTTGCCGCTGCGGGCCAGCACCGCCTCGCTGTTCACCGCCATCCAGATCAGGTTGGGCAGCATCAGAAGGAGTGCGAGCCCCAGCGCTAGCAGAAGACGCCGGTCCAGCAAAGCGGGCCGCGTCCCCGGCAGCAGCAGACCGGCGGCCAGCAGACCCAGCGGCAGGAAAACGGCGTTGTGTTTGGACAGGGCGCAGGCGGCGAGGGCCACCGCAAAGAGTCCGTAGTCGCGGGTCCGCCGTTTGGTCACCAGATCGACAAACAGCGTGCAAGCCAGCGCGACGGCGGCCAGAGCGATCACGGAGTGTGTCAGCGCGCGCTGGGACTCCCAGGCTACCTGAGGCAGATAGAGGATGCTGAGGGCCGCCACCGCGGCCGGCAGAGGCTCCCCGAATAGCTGCCGACAGAGGCGGAAGGTGGCCAGAAGCGTAAGCGCCAGCAGGCCGAACTTGACCGTCGCCAGGGTGAGGACGCCGTCGCCCGTCAAGGGCCGCAAGGCGAGGACCAGCCAAGTATAGAGCGGCGGCTGCGGGCCGTAGCCCGCCTCGAGGCTTTGAGCCATGACCATCTGTTCGGCCTCGTCCAGACCGAGATTGCCGGAGGAAAGCACCCGGAAGAGAACCTGCAGGGAGAAGTAGCCGAGTACGACCAGCACGAAGGTCGGTGCGACCCAACGCTCGTCGAATGTCCGCCAAGGCAGACGCACGCCGCCGGTCGTCGGCCGGTGGGGTTCTGTCCCGCCGTCCGCTGGGCGGCTGGCGGTCGCGCCGGTGTGTCGTTTCTGAGAGAACGGCTCCATCACCTCGGCCTTTTAGACCAGAGTGCGAAGGGCCGGAACCCCGCCGTCCCCTCCTGCCTCTCGTCCGAGGAGGCTAGCCGCCCTGTCTCTGTCTCGGGGCGCGTCGGGGTCTCTGGGCGCTGCAGGGCAGCGGCGTCGCGGTGGGTCGCGCCAGACGGGAACCGACGCCACCGAGTTACGGGGCTGTGATATCTGCGGCGACAGGCTCGATCGAGGGCCGGGAGCGCTTTGCGTGACTCCGGCCGACTGCTAGGTTCTCAACCATGCCTTTCACGATCGATCATTCTGCCTGCCTAGCCAGCTCCGTCGGCAAGGGTGGGCTCGACGAAGCGACCTTTGAGCGGTCTCTCGGTGCCCTCGCGCCGGCGGTGGCGCGCTTGGCGCAGCAACGCCAGGACGGCAGCCTGGCGCTGCTGCAGGTTCCCGATCAGACCGACGACCTGCCGGCCTTGCGCGACGTGGCGACCACCTTGATGGAGACCTGCAGTCACGTGGTGGTGCTCGGGACCGGCGGCTCGTCCCTCGGCGGTCAGACTCTGAACGCCCTGGTCGATCGGGGTTTCGGGCCGCCGGCGGGGCGGCCGCAACTGATCTTCCTGGACAACGTGGACCCGGACAGCTTCTCGGCCCTCTTCACCTCGGTCGACCTCTCCCGTCTCGGGGTGATCGCCATCTCCAAGTCAGGCGGCACGGCGGAGACTCTTTGTCAGTTCGCGATTCTGCTGCATGCGCTGCTGCGCGAGGTTGACGAGTCGCGTCTCGCCGCGCGCGTCGCCGTCGTCACGGAACCGAAGGACTCGCCGCTGAAGGCTCTGGCCGAGCGCTTTCGCTTGCCGGTTCTCGACCATGACACCGGTGTCGGGGGCCGCTTCTCCGTTCTGACCAACGTGGGACTTCTGCCGGCGTGCCTCGCGGGCCTCGACCTCGAGGCCTTGCGCGGCGGTGCCGGAGCCGTGCTGGATGCCACGCTCTCGGGAGCGACGGCGGAGGGTGCCGCGCCTGCGGTCGGCGCCGCCGTGTCTATTGGTCTGCAGCGGGCCAACGGCGTCACCCAGACCGTCTTGATGCCCTATCTGGATCGCTTGGCGCACTTCGGGCTGTGGTATCGCCAGATCTGGGCCGAAAGTCTGGGCAAAGACGGCAAGGGCACGACGCCGATCCGTGCGATGGGCACGGTGGATCAACATAGCCAGCTCCAGCTCTACCTCGCCGGCCCTTGGGACAAGATGTTCTCCGTCTTGCGCATGGACACCCAGAGCGAAGGCCGGCGGGTGGATCCGGATCTGCTCGACGACCCGCGGCTGGACTATCTGGCGGGCCGCCGCATGGGCGATCTATTGGATGCCGAGGCGCGCGCCACCGCCGACACCCTGATTCGCAATGGCCGGCCGACACGTCAGATTCTGATCGACACCCTGGACGAGGAAACCTTGGGCGGTCTCTTCATGCATTTCATGTTGGAGACGATCTTGGCCGCCCACCTGCTTGAGGTCGATCCCTTCGATCAGCCGGCGGTTGAGGAAGGCAAGGTGCTGGCGCGCGAATATCTGGAGCGGATCGCGCCGTGACTCTGTCCGAGCCTCCAATGTCCCAGCGCACCGACGAGAAGCGGCAGTTGCGCCGGCTGCCAGACACGCTGGTCAATCGCATCGCTGCGGGCGAGGTCATCGAGCGCCCGGCGGCGGCGGTCAAGGAGTTGGTGGAGAACGCCCTGGACGCCGGGGCGGGCCAGATCGACGTTTTGTTGCGCGACGGAGGGCGGGCGTTGATTGCCGTGACCGACGACGGTTGCGGCATGGAGCCCGATCAGCTGGAGGTCGCCGTCGAGCGGCACGTTACCTCGAAGCTGCCTGACGACGATCTCGTGCACATCCGAAGCCTCGGGTTTCGCGGCGAGGCCCTGCCCTCCATCGGCGCCGTGGCGCGCCTGACGCTGATCAGTCGCCCGGCCCAGGCCGCCGAGGCCTGGTCCCTGACCGTGGAGGGCGGCCGCCGGGGACAGCCGAAACCGGCCGCGCATCCGCCGGGCACGCGGGTGGAGGTGCGCGATCTCTTCTACGCGACGCCGGCTCGACTGAAGTTCCTCAAGTCGCCGCGCGCGGAGCTGCAGGCCTGCCGTGACACGCTGATGCGTCTCGCAATGGCCAACCCCCTTGTCGGCTTTACCCTCGGCGATGGCGACCGAACCCTGTTGCGACTGGAGCCGGCGGTCCCAGAGTTGGTCCCGGATCCTGCGTCAGGTCTGGATGCCACCTCGCGTGCCGACGACCTGCTGCAGGCACGCTTGAAGCGGCTCGGCGCCCTGCTTGGCAAGGACTTCGCGGAAAACGCGCTGGCGCTTGAGGCTGAGCGGGAGGGCTTTGGTCTGACCGGTCTGATCGGCGTGCCGACCTTCAATCGGGCGACGGCGCAGCACCAGTACCTCTTCGTCAACGGCCGGCCCGTGCGCGACCGTCTTCTGCTGGGCGCGCTGCGCGGCGCCTTTGCGGACTTCCTGGCGCGCGACCGTCATCCCGTGGCCGCTCTGTTCCTGGAGGCGCCGGCCGAGGCGGTCGACGTCAACGTGCATCCGGCCAAGGCCGAGGTTCGCTTTCGCGAGGCCGGACTGGTGCGCGGTCTCATCGTCGGCGCCTGCCGCCACGCCTTGGCCGAGGCCGGGCATCGGGCTTCGACCAGTGTCGCCCAGGCTGCGCTCGGCGCCTTCCGCCCGCAGGACGGGCCTCCGGCAGCCTCCGGTTCGGCCCCTCGCTCGGGCGGGGGGTGGCGGCCTGTCTATGCTCAGCCTCAAGGGCCTTCTTACGGCGGTTCGTACGGAGCCGGACTGCGCGAGGCGGCGAGCGACTACCACGCGCCCCTGCCGGAGCTGGAGGGGGCGCCCGCCGCGCGCAACGAGGCTGTGCCGGATGCCGTCGCGGCGCTGCCGGACTATCCCTTGGGGGCGGCACGGGCACAGTTGCACGGCACCTATGTCGTGGCGCAGACCCAGGATGGGATCGTAATCGTCGATCAGCATGCGGCGCATGAACGCCTCGTACACGAGCGCATGAAGCGACAGCTGGCCGAAGGCGGCGTGAAAACCCAACTGCTGCTGATTCCCGAAGTGGTGGAGTTGGAGGAGCCGGCGGTCGAGCGTCTGCTGGCGCGCGCGGCCGAACTGGCGGAGCTGGGATTGGTGTTCGAGGCCTTCGGTGCCGGTGCCCTGGCGGTTCGGGAGGTCCCGGCGCTGCTCGGGCAGCCGAACCTGCAGGGCCTGTTGCGCGATCTGGCGGACGAACTCTCCGAATGGGATCAAGCTCTCAGTCTGAAGGAGAGGCTGGAGGAGGTCTGCGGGACCCTGGCCTGCCACGGCTCCGTGCGGGCCGGCCGGCAGCTGAACGGCGACGAAATGAACGCTCTGCTGCGCCAGATGGAAGCCACGCCGCACAGCGGCCAGTGCAATCACGGCCGCCCCACCTACGTGGAGCTGAAACTGGCCGATATCGAAAAGCTGTTCGGCCGGCGCTGAGGTTGAGCTAAAGCCTGTTCGGGCCGGTTCGGCGCAGGCGGATCGCAGGGCTTGGTTCCCTCCGGCAGCCGTGCCACTCTTCGAATAGGTCGTGAAGGATTGCGGGGCACTATGCACGAAGGCGGCATTTACGAGAAAACCACGGCGGGCATCCGCGTGACGGTGCGGCCCATTTACCTGGATGACCAGTCGTCTCCCTCCGACGACCGCTTCGTCTGGGCCTATCAGGTGAATATCGAGAACCGCGGCGACGAGACCGTACAGCTGATCAGCCGCTACTGGAGCATTACCGATGCGCGGGGCCGCATTCAGGAAGTGCGGGGCGCCGGAGTGGTTGGGGAGCAACCCACCCTCTCGCCGGGTGAGCGCTTCGAGTACACCAGCGGCTGCCCCCTGCCCACCCCGTCGGGTATGATGGTCGGGCGCTATCAACTGGTCCGTTGCGATGGACCGCAGGCCGGGCAGGACTTCGAGATAGATATCCCGGCCTTCTCGCTGGATTCCCCTTACGAGGTGATGCAGCCGAACTGAGGTGCGATCCGGCGCCGACAGTGGCTGCTTGACTTCCGGCGGCAGAGCGCCATCTCGCGTTTCGCTAGACAATCAAGCTGGCCTTCCCTCCCAACAAACACGAAGGGCGACCGCCCATGACCGTGACTCCCGTGCGCAGCGACGAGACCGCCGACAACCGCCCCAGCCGCGAGGAGGCGGAGGCCGCCGTGCGCACTCTCTTGGCCTGGGCCGGCGACGATCCCGGTCGCGAAGGTTTGCTGGACACGCCCGCGCGGGTCGCGCGCGCCTACGAGGAGTTCTTCGGCGGCTACGCCATCGACCCCTTGGAGCTGCTTCAGCGGACCTTCAGCGAGGTCGAGGGCTACGACGAGATGGTGCTGCTCCGCGACATCCGTTTCGAGTCGCACTGTGAGCACCATCTGGCGCCCATCATCGGGCGGGCTCATGTGGCCTACATGCCCACGCATAGGGTGGTCGGCATCTCCAAGCTGGCGCGTGTGGTCAATGCCTTCGCCCGCCGTCTGCAGATCCAGGAGAAGATGACGGCGCAGATCGCCAATACCCTTGAGGCCGTTCTGGAGCCCTCCGGTGTCGCCGTGGTGGTCGAGGCGACGCACCACTGCATGACGACCCGCGGCGTCCACAAGCCGGGCACGACGATGGTGACCAGCCGGATGCTCGGTTGCTTCCGTGAGGATGCGGCGACGCGGCGCGAGTTTCTCTCCCTGCTCGACAGCCCAGGCGGCCAAGGGTTGGTTTAGGACGTTTAAAGACGAACGGCGCCGGTCGGATGAGACCAGCGCCGTTCGCTCTTGAAGATGCGAGGTGTCGGACCTTTACAGGGCCTTGAGGACCGCCTCGGCGCTGGAAACCTCGAAGGCGCCGGGCTCTTCCACGTGCAGAGCGGCGACCGAGCCGTCCTTCACCACCATCGCGTAGCGCTGAGAGCGGGTGCCCAGGCCGAAGGCGGAGCCGTCCATCTCCAGGCCCAGCTTCTGCGTCAGCTCCCCATTGCCGTCAGCCACCATCATGACTTTGCCGCCGGCCTTTTGGTCGCTGCCCCAGGCATCCATCACGAAGGCATCGTTGACCGACAGGCAGGCGATGGTGTCGACGCCCTTGGCCTTGATCTCGTCGGCATGGGCCACGAAGCCCGGAAGGTGCTTTGCCGAGCAGGTCGGCGTGAAGGCGCCTGGAACGGCGAAGAGGACGACCGTCTTGCCGCCGAACAGCGAGTCGGTGGTAAGGTCTTCGATGCCGTTTTCGGTCTTCACTTTCAGTGTGGCGCTGGGGATCTTGTCGCCCACCTTGATGGTCATGACGGAGCTTCCCTTCCCTGACTGGTCCCTGAAATGGCGACAGGCCCGGAGGGCCGGCCACCTTGCCGTCGCATAGATAAGGCACGGGCGGTTCGCCGCCAAGCGCGTAGCGGGAGACTCTATTGTGACGCTGTGGTTGTGCCGGTCGCAGTGTCGAAGCCGGCGACTTCGAGGGACTCCAGAACGGCCGAGCGGCTCAGGAGCTCGGGCAGAGTCAAACCGTTCGGCGCATCGGGTCCGTAGACCGCGTTGAAGGGGATGCCGTAGCGCCCGAAGCTGGCCAGGTAGTCGGAAATCTTGGGATCGGGGCGAGTCCAGTCGCCCCGCATCGCCACCAGGCCCTCGCCGCCCAGCAGCTCGGCGATCTCGGTCGTGTCGAGAACCAGGGTCTTGTTGACCTGACAGGTGATGCACCACTCCGCCGTCACGTCGACGAAAACCGTCTTGCCCTCGGCGACATGGCGGGCGATGGCCTGGGGGTCCAGCGGTTGCCAGGCCGTGATCTCCGCGGTGGCCGGTGCGGGGCTGCGGGCCAGGGCCGCAACCGCGATACAGGCCGCGATTAGCCCAACCGCGCTGGCCCGGCCGGGCAAGGGCGCCAGGCGGCCGCGATGGCGGGCAAGGAGCGTCAGGCCCAGCAGGACCAGGAGACCGCCCAGCACCACGGCCGCGTTGAGGCTGAGTTGGACCGCGAGCACTGAGAGCAGCCAGACCGCAGTCGCGGCGAGCGCGACTCCCAGAATGCGGCGCAGGGTGACCATCCAGGCGCCAGGTTTCGGCAGTGCCGTCGCCAGGCCTGGGGCCGCGGCGACCGCAAGATAGGGCAAAGCAAACCCGAGACCGAGCGCTAGGAAGACCGCGACCACCTCGCCCGGACCGCGCGAAAGCGCGAAACCGACGGCCGTGCCGAGGAACGGCGCCGAACAGGGCGTGGCGAGCAGGGTGGCGAAGGCGCCGGTGGTGAAGTGACCGCCCAGGCTGTCGTTGTCCCCGAGCTGTGCCGTGCCGGCCAGCCAGCTTGGGAGAGGCACCTCGAAGAAACCGAAGAGGTTGCAAGCGAAAAGCGTCACCACCGCGGCCATGGCGGCCAGGAAGATCGGCTGCTGAAACTGAATGCCCCAGCCGACGGCAAGGCCCCCGAGCTGCAGGGCGATGGCCCCGCCGGCCAGAACTAGGAATGAGAAGAGGATCCCCGCCGCCGAGGCGAGGAACGACAGCCTGACCGTGCCGCGGTCGCGTCCGCCGTGGCTGACTGCGGAGAGCAGCTTGATGGAGAGAACCGGCAGGACGCAGGGCATAAGATTGAGGATCAGACCGCCTAGCAGCGCAAGCCCCAGTACCGCGAGCAGACCTCTTTCGGGCAGCGTCGGCAGCGCGGAGGCGGCGGGCGCTATCGGCGGGTCGAGGGTCAGGTCTCTCTCGAGGCCGCGATTGACGTCGGTCAGTGTCAGGGTGACGGGCGAGCCGATCAGCGGCGCCTCGGTGCGTTTGCCCTCGATGACCGTTAGGCGAAGCAGCGCCGATGCGCCGTCGGCCCCGATCTGCTTTTCCGGTGCGGAGAAGGTCCAGCCGACCGGAGCTTCGACCAGCACGTCGGGGTCGGTCAGCGGCAGGGCGGATGCCAGTTCCACCTCCAAGGCATCGCCGACCAGCCGCGCACTTTCCAGGGACAGCCCGGAAGCCTCGCTGGGGAGTTGGCTGCGGAACCGCTCGATCAGGAACCCTTCGCGGGATGGCGTTTGGGCGCCGGCCGGAAGGTCAAGGCTGACCTCCGCCGTGTGAGGAATGCAGATTTCCTCGCAGACCAGGTAGTCGACGCGGCCGCGCAGGCTGATGGCTTCACCCGGTGTTGCGGGTTTCACGACCAGGGGGAACACAACCCTGCCGCCGTAGCCGAAAGTCTCGAGACCGAAGAGAGAGAAGCGGTGCGGAACGGGCCAGCCAAACTCAACCTCGGCAACGTTTTCGCTGTCGCTCCAATCGGCCGTGACCGGCAATCCGGCATCGCCCGGCGAGCGCCAATAGGTTTTCCACCCGTCGGCCAGATCGAACTCCAGCCCGGCGCTGAGTTGCTCGGCGGTCCCGACCGCTCCGGTCGCGGCGATCGCCCGTACGCGCGCTTGTTCGTTCTCGTCCCAGGCGCCGGCCGCAGCCAGCACGCCACTGAAGCTGGTGGACAGCAAGAGAAGCGCCAGAAAAATGCGAATCAACGGTGTCAAAACGGCCATCGCCTTCTGCTTGGCTGTGCGTCGGTCTTCTCCAACTTCAAGCTGAAAGATAAGCGCTGTCAGCAGGCTAAACTACCGGACAGCGTGTCACGTGCCCTCAAAAGGGCGTGTTTACACGTCACCATCTTATAAGGTGTGTCAGGCTCGGCCTCCCATGAGTGGGACTAGGTAACTATCTAAGCGTTGTGGAAGGAGGCGCGTCGACAGAATGGACAAGCCGAACACGCAAGACACGGAAGATGGCGGTTACCTGACCGGCCAGCTTTTGGTCGCGATGCCGACGATGGCCGATCCCCGCTTCGAGCGCAGCGTGATCTATCTCTGCGCCCACAGCTCGGAAGGTGCGATGGGGCTTGTGGTGAACAAGCTTGCGGGATCGCTGACTTTTCCGGATCTGCTGGAGCAGCTCGGCATCGATGGGCCCGAGGCGCGCGAGGACATCCGCGTCCACTTCGGCGGGCCGGTGGAGACCGGGCGCGGTTTCGTCCTGCACTCGGCGGACTATCTGCAAGACTCCAGTCTACAGGTGAACGACGCCTTCGCCCTGACCGCCACCGTCGATATTCTGCGTGACCTCGCCTATGGCTCAGGCCCCCGCCAGGCGCTTCTGGCGCTGGGCTATGCCGGCTGGGGGCCGGGGCAGCTCGACCAGGAGATCCAGAAGAACGGATGGTTGCACGTCGAAGCCGATGAAATCCTGGTCTTCGACGGGGGGCTGGACGACAAGTGGGAACGGGCGATCCGCAAACTGGGCTTCGACGCCACTATGCTCAGCGGCGATGCCGGACACGCCTGACGTCGGCACTCGTCCCGTGCCGCTTCGCCGGCCTCATGAAAAGCTCCTAACCGACCGCCAGGCTTTCCCTGTTTTCCTCTTCGGTTGCCGGTTCCAGAGGCGTCAGCTTGATCAGGGTGATCTGATTGCGTTGACGGCCCAAGATCTCGAACCGGAAGCCGTGGAAGGCGAAGGTCATGCCGACCTCCGGGATGCGACGGGCCTCGTGCAAGACCAGACCGGCCACGGTGGCGGCCTCCTCGTCGGGTAGGCGCCAGTCGCACTTTCGATTGAGGTCGCGGATGGTCACCCAACCGTTGACGATGGCGGTCCCGTCCTTCAGGACCTCGACGCCCTCCACCTCGATGTCGTGCTCGTCGGAGATGTCGCCGACGATCTCTTCCAGGATGTCCTCCAGAGTGACGACGCCCAGCAGTTCGCCATACTCGTCCACCACGAGTGCGAAGTGCTCCTGCCGCTTCCGAAAGGCGTGCAATTGGCTCAGGAGGTCACTGGAGTCCGGAATGAACCAGGGCTTCACCGCAATGCTTGCGATGTCCAGGTCCTCCAGCTTGCCTCCGGCGGCCTGCACGGCGCGGAACAAGGCCTTGGCATGCAGGACGCCGACGATGTTGTCCGGCTGGTCCCGCCAGAGCGGCAGGCGCGTATGAGGACTAGACAGAACTTCCTCGACGATCCGCTCTGAGGGTTGATCCGCGTTGACCATCGTCACGTTGCGCCGGTGTACCATGATCTCGCTGACCTCGACGTCGGCCAGATCGAGAATGGAACGCAGCATTTCGCGCTCGTGGCGGACCTCTTCACCGGGGCCCTTGTGCAGCTCGATGGCGCCGCGCAGCTCCTCTTCCCACTCCTCCGAACCGTAAGCCAGTGCGACGCGGGTGCCGAACAGGCCCAAGGTGCTGGCCACGATGCCGTTGACCAGTCGCACGACCGGGTTGAAGACGGTCACGATCACCCGCATGACGGGGGCGACGAAGAGGGCGACCTTGTCGGCGAACATCAGGGCATAGGTCTTCGGCAGGACTTCCGCGAAGATCAGCACCAGCAGGGTCATCCCGATGGTGGCGTAGGCGATCGCCGCTTCGCCAACCAGCCGGATCAACACCGAGGTGGCGATCGCCGAGGCCAAGATGTTGACCGCGTTGTTCCCCAGCAGGATCGCCCCGATCAGCCGCTCCTTACGGTGCCAAAGCCGGTTGACCAGTCTGGCGCGTCCGTCGCCCTGCTGCTCCAGGGTGTGCATGCGTGCGCGAGATGCCGCCGTCAGGGCCGTTTCCGAGCCGGAGAAGAAGCCCGAGAGCAGCAAAAGGGCGGCGATGGCACCGATGGAAAAAATCAGGTCTGCATCCATGTCCGTCAGTCTCGTGGTGCGCCGTCTGAGAGGTGACCGCTGGCCGTGGTCGTCTTGTCAGGTTGTTCGCTTCCGATGGTGCGCTAGCCGATAGCTCTGCGGGCGAGTGCGCTTGCGGCGATCACGTCCTGCAGCAGAGCTAGCACCTCGCTTTCCGGAACCTCTTGAGTCACGAACGCCTCCCCAAGGCTGCGGGCCAGAATGAAGGTGAGGCGGCCATCCGAGACTTTCTTATCTTTGCGCATGTGACCGAGCAGCCGCTCGGCATTCCAGTCAACCTGCGGCAGGTCGGAGAGATCGGTGGCCAGGCCGACCGCTGCCAGGTGCCGACGCAAGCGGTCGGCCTCCTCCGGTCTGCAATATCCGAGACGAACCGACAGATCGAACGCCATGACCATGCCGATCGCAACGGCCTCGCCATGCAACAAGGCGGAGCTGTAGCCGGTCTCTGCCTCGAGGGCGTGGCCGAAGGTATGGCCGAGGTTCAACAGGGCGCGGCGTCCGCGTTCGCGTTCGTCCGCTGCCACGATGGCGGCTTTCGTCTTGCAGGAGGTGGCGACGGCGCGGATCTGCGCTTTGGCGTCGCCCTCGACGACGTGCGCGCCGTGTTCCTCCAGCCAGGCGAAGAAGGCGGCATCTCCCAGGGCGCCGCATTTGACGATCTCGGCATAGCCGGCCAGCAGTTCGCGGCGTGGAAGCGTAGCCAGCGCACCGCTGTCCGCCAGCACCAAGCGCGGCTGGTGGAAGGCGCCCACCAGGTTCTTGCCGTGCGCGCTGTTGATCCCGGTCTTGCCCCCGACAGAAGAGTCGACCTGCGCCAGCAGGCTGGTCGGAATCTGAACGAAATCGAGGCCGCGCAACAGGACGGCCGCCGCAAAGCCTGTCAGATCGCCGACTACACCGCCGCCGAGCGCGATCAGCCAGGTCTTGCGCTCCAGGCCGGCCGTCAGCAGCGCCTCGCAGAGCTTTTCGAAGGATGCGAAGGACTTGCTGGCTTCGCCGGCCGGCACGACAAAGGCATCGAAGGCCAGGCCGGCATCCGACAGACTGCGTTCCAACGGCGCCAAGTGCAGCTCCGCGACGTGATGATCGGTGACGACAACGACGCGGTTCGGCGCGTTCGGCAGGCTGGTGATCTCGGCGCCGGCTCGACCGATCAGCCCGGGGCCGATTGCGATATCGTAACCGCGGGCGCCCAGATCCACATGCAGCTGTTCGGCGACTTGGCTAGGCATTCGGGCCTGCGCAGCGTGGAGAGTGGAGGCTGGGAGAGTGGAGGTGGGGCGAAAGGCCCTTGAGCACACGTTCGACAGTCACGTCGGGCGGCCCCTCCGCTGCATCCACCGTAACATCCGCCAGGGCGTAGACCGGATAGCGCTCGTCGATCAGCCGCTGCAGGATCTCGCGCGGGTTCCCTTGGCGCAGGAGGGGGCGATTGTCTCGCCGGGAAGTTCGCTTGATCAGAAGGTCGAGGTCGGCGCGGAGCCAGACCGAGCGGCCGGCGGCCGTCACGGCAGCGCGCGTGTCGGGATCCATGAAGGCGCCGCCGCCGGTGGCGATCACCTGTCCGGGGGTCTGCAGCAGGCGGGAAATCACCCGCTTCTCGCCCGATCTGAAGTAGGCCTCGCCGTGTTCAGCGAAGATGTCCGAGATCGAGCAGCCGGCGGCCTTCTCGATCTCTGTATCGGCATCGACGAAACGCCGACCCAGCCGCTGGGCGAGGCGGCGCCCGATACAGGACTTGCCAGCCCCCATGAGCCCCACAAGCACCAGGTTTTCGCTAGGGTCCAGACCGGCTGTCGGCTTTCGGGGCTGAGCCGCCGCGGTCCGGTCGGCTGTCGCCGCGAGACCTGTACTGCCGTCTTCCGGCATGGTTGACCGTGTCTCCGTTACGTTCGGTCCGGGCCGTTGCGCGGTACGCGTCGGCCTCGGCTGATGGCGCGGCTCCCTCGCCGGTCCCGTTCGACGATCCCGGGCAGGGCGGCGTTGCGCCCCGATTCCTGGCCGTTTAGAACTATGAACGCTGCCGCCATTTCGCCACAGACGAAATCTACCACAGACAGCCCGGCCGATTGCAAGCGTCGGCGAGGATGGCTGGCGCCTTGCGTTGTCACGGCATTCTCGCCGCTGAACCGCAGGCGGTTCCATCAAGAAGGCGCAGCCGGGGCGCAGAGCGTTACGAGGTTGATATGGGCAAAGTGCTTGCCGGTGTACTGGTTGTGTTGCTCGTTCTTCTGACGGCGGCGGGTGCCGCTATCATGACCCTCGACCTACCCGCGCCGACGGCGCAGGTGGAGAAAGTGATCCCCAATGAGCGCGTCTTCGACTGAGCTCTCCGGCTTGCGGCGGCCCCGCACGCAGGGCCGCCTGGCTGCCGCCTTGGCGATAGGCATTCTGGCTTCGGGTCCGCTGCTTGCCGGTTCGGTGCTTGCACAGAGCGACCCAGCCGGGGCGCCCAGGTCGCTGCTCCCACCCTCTTCGGTGGCCTCTCCCGGCTTGCCGGACGACCGGGGCATCGGGTCCACCCTAGTACCCGGCGCCGAAGCACCCAGGGCCGAAGTACCCAGGGCCGAAGTACCCGGGGGCGAGGAGCAGCCTCGCGCACCGGCCGGCACTCTGGTCGAGACTCTGTCGCCTTCACCGGTCGACGACTCCCCGCTGGGGCGGGAAGGTATCTTCATCGACAGTCTCGAGCCGATCGACCCGGCGACCGTGGGCGTGCTTACCGAACGCGATCCGGGCGGATTCGGGGGAGATGTCTGGGCCGGGCTGGAGCGCCGCGACGTCGCGGCTCTGTTGCGCGATATTCCGGCCGATCTGGCCTCGCCGACCTTGCGCGACCTGTTGCGCCGGCTGTTGCTGACCAGTGCGGCTGCGCCTACCGGCGCCCGGCCCGAGGCCGGCACGCCGGGATTGCTGGGGCTGCGCGCGGAACGGCTCTTCGCCCTGGGCGAGACGAGGGCTTTGAGTCGTTTGCTCGAGGTTGCACCCGAGAGGACTGGCGACGAGCTGCTCGACAGGACGCGGTTGCAGACACGCTTGATCACCGGGCGCGAGCAGGAGGCTTGCCGGCTGGGACAGCAGGGGGTTGCCGAACACGGCGGCGTCTGGTGGTCAAGAGCGCTAATCTTCTGCCAACTGGCGGCAGGCGAGGAAGATGCGGCTCTGCTCGGACTCGATCTTCTGAGAGAACAGGAGCGACTGCAGGGGGGCGATCAGGCCGATTCTGACTTTCTGCAGCTTGCCAACGCTCTCCTGGGGATCGGCCGCGCGCCGGACCGCCCGCAGCCGACGGCGCTGAACCTGGC
This sequence comes from Algihabitans sp., assembly GCF_965226985.1. Classification (GTDB taxonomy): domain Bacteria; phylum Pseudomonadota; class Alphaproteobacteria; order Kiloniellales; family DSM-21159; genus Algihabitans. The sequence continues at coordinate 3,669,986 of NZ_OZ245712.1, read as the reverse complement.
CATGCTCGCGAAGCTACAGGCGCGACCGGACGTGACGCTGCTGTCGGAGGCGCCGCTGGGCCGGAGCGAACAGCTGCTCGGCTTGCAGTCTCTCCCCGCCTCCGACCGGGTGGCGCTGGCGGAGCGCGCGGCGGCAGCCGGCGTGCTGCCGGGCGAGCGTCTTGCTGACTTCTACGGAGTTTTCGGCTTCGATAGCGCCGCTCTTGAAGGTGCCCTCGACGCGGATCTCGATCCCGCCGATCCGCAAGCCCGCGCGCTACTGTTTCAGGCGCTCACTGCCAGATCGCTGCCGCCCGAGCGCGTTGAACTGCTGTCGCGCTACCTGAGCGGAACCCGCGCCCAGGGCGTGGCATTGGCAGGCTTTCAGGCCGCCTTGCCCGTCGTCGTGGAGTTGCCGCCGGCCGCCGCCTTGGCGCGCTGGGCGGCGGCCCCCGGTCGCACTCTGTTCTACGGTGCCCGGTTGGAGCAAGCCCTGGCCTGGTTCGAAAACGCTGGCAGCGCGTCTGCGCAATGGCCGGAGGCCATGGCCGCGCGGCGGCTTCTCTGGCCCTACGCGCGGCTGGCGGGGACGCCGGCGGCAGGCTGGACCGACTTCGACTCCTGGGCGGGAGATGCCATGGCCGCTGGGTTGGATAGCGAGACCGTGGCCTTGTTGGCCGCAGCGCTTTTCGGGCTCGGAGAGCCCGATGCGTTGAGCGCTGCGGGTCTGCAGGGTGCGAGCGCTGTCTCGCCGCCGCGTCCGGAGCGTCTGGCCGCCTTGCAGGCGGCGGGGCAGGCGTCGCGTGCAGGTGAAGCCCTGCTGCATATGCCCGCTGTCTTAGGGGCACGGACGGCCGGCGAGCTGCATCCGCTTGAACTTGCAGCCATCCTGGAAGCCTTGGTTTCCCTCGATTTGGGGCGCGAAGCACGACAATTCGCGATGGAGGCCCTGGCATCACGGGGTCTGTGACGCCATAAAACAGGACAAGATCGGAAAAAGAGTCGGAGACTCGACGCCATGACGGCCGCCTCGAACCGCAAGTCCGCGCGCGGATTTGCCCTGTCTGCACAAGCCGAAGCCTTTCTCGAGATGCTGGTTGTCGAGCGGGGCGCGGCGAAGAATACCTTGGATGCCTATGCGCGCGATCTGCGCCATGCCGGGGACTTCCTGACCAAGGAGGGGGGTCCGTTGGAAAGCGCCGACACGCCGGCGCTGCGGCGCTACCTGAGCCATCTTTCTGCGACCGGCATGTCCGCGCGGACGGCGGCGCGGCGCCTGTCGGCCCTCCGTCAGTTCTACCGATTTCTCTACGGCGAGGGACTGCGCGAGGACGACCCCACGGCAACCTTGGAGAGCCCGCGGCAGGGCCGCAGCCTGCCCAAGGTTCTGTCGGAAGCCGAGGTCGACCGTCTGCTCGAGGCCGCGCGCCAGCGGGACGGCGCCGAAGGCCTACGGCTGACAGCGCTTCTGGAGGTTCTCTACGCGACGGGACTGCGTGTGTCCGAACTGGTCGGCCTGCCGGTCTCTGCGGTCACGCGCGATCCCCGTCTTCTGATCGTTCGCGGCAAGGGCGGCAAGGAGCGCATGGTTCCGGTCAGCCGTCCGGCGCGCGCTGCCTTGGACGCTTATTGCGACGTCCGCCGGCGCTTCCTGCGCCGGCCGGAGGACGATGCCTGGCTGTTTCCCTCGCGCAGTCTGGGGGGGCATCTGACGCGACATCGGGTTGCGCAGCTGCTGAAGGAGTTGGCCGTCGAGGCCGGGCTGGAGCCAGGCAAGATCTCTCCGCACGTCCTCCGCCATGCTTTCGCCAGCCATATGCTGGCGCGCGGAGCGGATCTACGCTCCGTCCAACAGCTGCTGGGTCATGCCGATATCGCGACGACGCAGATCTACACGCATGTGCTCAGCGATCGGCTCAAGACGCTGGTGGAGGATCATCACCCCCTGGCGGAACGGACCGATCCGGCCAAGTCGCGGAAGACCGAGGCGGCGGAGTGATCCTGGGGAGTCGCCTTTGCGACTGAGCCTCACCGTCGCTTTGCCGTTGCGATTGGTATTACCAGCCAGTAAGTAGAGCCGCGATTTTTCATAACCCTTGCGTCGCGGCCGCGCCAGCGGCGCAAGTCCCGTGCCGGCGGCGGTCGTCCGTCGCGAGGAAACCAGCCAATTGAGGGGCAGACTGAATGAGCTTTACGATCGTTGAGCAGGCACCGCCGCGTTTGAACCGTAGCGAGCTTGCCGTGCCCGGTAGTAACTATCGGTTCATCGAGAAGGCGGCCGAGGCCAACGCCGACGTGATTTTTCTCGACCTTGAGGATGCGGTCGCGCCCGACGACAAGGAGCAGGCGCGCAAGAACATCGTCAAGGCGCTCAATGAGATCGATTTCGGCAGCAAGACCATGTCTGTTCGGATCAACGGTCTCGATACCCACTACATGTACCGCGACGTCGTGGATCTGATCGAACAGGGCGGGGAGCGCCTGGATCTGATCATGATCCCGAAGGTCGGAACGGCCGCCGATGTCTACGCCGTCGACATGCTGGTGACCCAGGTCGAGGACGCGGTCGGGCGCAAGAAGCGGCTCGGCTTCGAGATGATCATCGAAACCGCACTCGGCATGGCTAACGTCGACGCTATCGCCGGCGCCAGCAAGCGCAACGAGTCCCTGCACTTTGGCGTGGCCGACTACGCGGCCTCGACGCGGGCGCGCACCACGGTGATCGGCGGGCCGAACCCGAACTACGGCGTTCTGACCGACGCCAACGGTGACGGCGGCCGGGACTATCACTGGGGCGACATGTGGCATTACGCCATCGCGCGCATGGTGGTCGCGGCGCGAGCCAACGGCCTGCGTCCCGTCGACGGACCTTTCGGCGACTTCTCCGACCCCGAGGGTTACAAGGCGCAGGCCTATCGTGCCGCCGTTCTGGGTTGCGAAGGCAAGTGGGCGATCCACCCCAGCCAGCTGGAACTCGCGAACACGGTCTACAGCCCCTCCGACGAAGAGGTGACCAAGGCCCAGCGCATTCTCGAGGCGATGGATCAGGCGCAGAAGGAAGGCAAGGGCGCCGTGAGTCTCGACGGTAGGTTGATTGACATCGCGTCAATCAAGCAGGCCGAAGTCATGGTCAAGAAAGCCGAGCAGATCGCAGCCGCCTGAAGATAAAGCAGGCAGTCAGCAGCTTGAAAATGGGCCGGCGCCGAGACAGCGCCGGCCCATTTTGTGTCAGTGCTTCTTCTACTTTATATTGTATTTTCGCACAATTTGAGATCAAATAACCTTTCATTGACCTATTTATTCTAGACCGTGTGGGTCGCTTCTTCCGTCTGACCGAGGCACCCATGTCTTTGAAATCGCTGTCGATTGCTACCAAGCTGTGGAGTCTGCTTGGGCTCACCGTCATCTCCCTTTTGATTGCCGCCGGCATCGGCCTGCATTTCGCTAGACTTCAGATGGTCGAGGATCGGGTGAGCAAGCTTCAGAACATCTCCGAGACGGCCCAGAGCTATGCGGCCTCTCTCGCCGAGCGTGTGAGTGCCGGAGAGTTGACAGCCGAAGAGTCGCTCGAACAGCTTCGTAGCGTCATCCACAATATGTGGTACGCCGAAAACGAGTACCTTTTCGTCGTTGGTCTCGACGGCACCATGGTGGCGCACGCTGCCAAGCCCGATCTGGAGGGGCGCAATTTCTGGGACACGCAGGATCCGGAGGGTAAGTACCTGTTTCGAGATCTGGCCGCCGTAGCGCGGGCCGGCGGAGGGCGCGAGTATTACATGTGGCCGCGCGCCGGTTCGGATGTGCCGGAACAGAAGCTCTCTTATGTCGTTCCGGTTCCCAGTCTCGATGCCTTCGTCGGGACCGGTGTCTACCTCGACGATCTTCGGGTCGCCTTCATGGCCTTGGCAACGCGGGTGGGCGCGGCGATCGTCGTGCTCACTCTGATCGCGGTCGGCATCGTCTATGCGATTCATAGGGATTTGGTCAGCAGCCTCAGAGGTCTGTCAGCCAAAATGCGGCAGATTGCCGACGGCGATTTGCAGGTGGCGATTGCGGAGACTGACCGAGGCGACGAAGTGGGTCGCATGGCCGAGGCCTTGCAGATCTTTAAGGAGCAGGCGCAGCAGAAGCAGGCGCTGCAGGCGGAGGCCGAACAGTCCCAACGCGAGGCGGAGACCGAGCGGCGGCGCACCTTCGAGCAGCTGGCCTCCCGCTTCGAAAGCTCGGTCGGTGGTCTCGTCGCCGGTTTGGTCAGCGCCGCCGGCAGCATGCAGCAGGCCTCCCAGACCGTCGCGGAGAGTGCGGAGAGCGCCAGCCAGTCCAGTGTCAGTGTTGCCGCAACGACCGACGAGGCGGCTCAGAACGTGCAGACGGTCGCCAGCGCCGCCGAGGAGCTTTCGGCCTCGATCCGGGAGGTTAGCGGTCAGGTCGGCGAGGCGGCCCGGATCGCCGACGAGGCCTCCAGCAAGGCCGAACAGACCAGTGAGACGGTCGGCAGCCTGAAGACTTCGGCCGAGAAGATCGGGGCGATCGTCACGCTGATTCAGGAGATCGCCGAACAGACAAACCTGCTGGCGCTGAACGCGACCATCGAGGCGGCGCGTGCTGGCGAGGCGGGTAAGGGCTTCGCGGTGGTGGCGAGCGAGGTGAAGAACTTGGCGACCCAGACGGCCAAGGCGACCGAAGAGATCGGTCAGCAGATCAGCTCCATGCAAGGAATCTCGGTTGAGGCGGCCCAGGCCATGGAGACGATTCGGACCACCAACGGCTCGATGCAGCAGATTTCGGCCACCATCGCGGCCGCCGTCGAGCAGCAGTCCGCTGCGACGCAGGAGATTGCCCGCAACGCTCAGCAGGCGGCCGGCGGGACTCAGGAGACGGCCCGAAACATCTCAAGTGTTTCCACAGCGGCTCAGACCAACCGGGAGACGGCACAGCAGCTGCTGGGCCTGTCCGGCGATCTGTCCAACCAGTCGAACGAGCTGGGTGCGGAGGTCGAGCAGTTCCTGGCTGAGATTCGGGCAGCCTAGAGCGCGATCGTCTCAGGTGGAAGCGTTTGGCCTCCACCTGAGACGCGATTCGCGCGTGGGCTCTCCAGCGCGGCCTACTCCAGTTCCACCGCGTAGGTTTCCAGCGCCGGAACCTGATCGATCACCCCCTGATCGATCAGGAATTGGGCAAAGCGGCGGTAGCGCTGCTCGTCCAGGGCCGCGGGCCGCAGGGCGAAGCGTGGCAGTGTGTCCCACCAAGCCCGGCGGTTCAGTTCATCGTCCAAGCCCGGCTTGTAGGCCTTGAAGATCTCCCAGGAGGCTTCCGGGTGGTTGATGGTGTAGATCGTCCCGCGCTCCAGGGCCCTAACGAAGGCGGGTAGCCGCGGGTCGTCCAGGCGGGCCGAATTCGCGATCACCACCAGTTCGTCGTAAACCGGAACGCCGTGCTCCTCCGGGTAGAAGGCGCGGCCCTCCGAGCCTTCGATCTCCAGCTGATTGAGCTCGAAGTTGCGATAGGCGCCGATGACGGCATCGACCTGTCCGGACAGCAGCGAGGCACTGAGCGCGAAGTTGACGTTGATCAGTTCGACGTCGTCCAGACCGATGCCGACCGGGGCGAGCATGCCGCTCAACATCGCCTCGGCAAAACCCCCGACCGAATAGCCGATCCTGCGACCCTCCAGATCGGCCAGACTGGCGACCGGCCCGTCGGCGAGTACCACCAAGGTATTCAATGGGGTTGCCACCAGGGTAGCGATTCGGGCGACCGGCAGGCCCTGGGCCGCCTGCATATGCAGCTGCGGCTGATAGGAGATCGCGATCGGCACCTGCCCGGCGGCGACCAGCTTCGGTGGGTCGTTGGGGTCGGCGGGCTCAAGGAACTCGACCTCGAGCCCCTCTTCGGCGAAGTAGCCGCGATCCAATGCCACGATCAGCGGGGCGTGGTCGGGATTGACGAACCAGTCCAGCAGGACGGTCAGTTTCTCGGCCTGGGCCGGCGCTGCTGTCCCGAGCAGCGCGAAGGAAAGGTAAAGGGCAAAACGAAACATGGTCTGGCATCTCCTTTTCGCCGCGCTTAGGAGGATGCCGAAGCCTGATCCGGAGGATGCCCGGAGCGGTGCCGACCGTCCATTCCCTGCGCCGGCATGACCCGGATCAGGTTCGAAGGGTCACCGTCTTTCCGGACGGTCTCTCAGCCCCCGGGCCGGTCGCGGAAAGGCGAACGGCAGGGACACCCCTAGGAACGATGGACCTAGACTAACCGCGTCGACAGCTTCGGCGAAAGAGCTTTGACAGGTTTGCTCAGTCCTGTTTTTGCCTTCGCGTTCATGCCGTCAGGTTCGTGCCGTCGCGTTTCTGTCGTCAACTTCGCCCCGGCGAGTTTTGCACCTGTGCGATTGGGAGGGCCTGTGGTATTCCCGCGCCATGCGTGACTATCTGGATTTCGAGAAGCCGGTTGCCGAACTTGAAGGCAAGATCGAGGAGCTGAAACATCTCTCCGATGCCGGCGATCTGAACATTGCGGAAGAGGTCGGTCGTCTGCAGGGCAAGGCGGACCGTCTGCTGCGGGGCACTTATGCCAAGCTCTCGGCCTGGCAGAAGACCCAGGTCGCCCGCCATCCGCAGCGTCCCCAGGCGAGCGACTACATTGCCCAGTTGGTCGACGACTTCGTGCCGCTGGCGGGCGACCGTCTCTACGGCGAAGACGCGGCGATCCTGAGCGGTCTCGGGCGCTTGCGGGGCTATGCCTGCGTCATTCTCGGTCAGGAGAAGGGCAAGGACCTGCAGAGCCGGCAGGTCCGAAACTTCGGCATGGCCCGTCCCGAGGGGTATCGCAAGGCCCAGCGTCTGCTGGAGCTTGCCGAGCGGTTCCGCTTGCCTGTAGTGACCTTCGTGGATACGCCTGGCGCCTATCCCGGTGTCGGCGCGGAGGAACGCGGCCAGGCGGAAGCCATCGCGAAGTCCATGGAGATATCGCTGGGATTGACGGTTCCGGTGATCGCCGTGGTGATCGGCGAAGGCGGATCCGGCGGTGCGGTGGCCTTGGCGACTGCGGATCGCGTCCTGATGTTGGAGCACGCGATCTACTCCGTGATTTCTCCGGAGGGCTGTGCGTCCATCCTCTGGCGCTCCTCGGATCATGCCAAGGAAGCCGCCGAAGCCTTGCGGCTGACGGCCCAGGATCTTCATCGCCTCGGTGTGATCGATGCGGTGATCGAGGAACCGGTCGGCGGTGCGCATCGCGATCCTGCGAAGATCGTCGCGGCAGTCGGCGATGCGGTTCTGTCGGCCTTGGGCAGCCTCAAGGCCGTAGCGCCGGGTGACCTGCGCCAGCAGCGCCGGACCAAGTTTCTGGAAATGGGTAAGGTCGGGCTGTCGTAACCGCCGTCACCGTTCCGGGATCAGATCCGGGCGTTGCTTTCCGGTGCCAACAGCATCTGAAGATCCGAATTGAGCGTAACGAGGTCATGAAGGGTGACTTCGTCGAGTGTGGCGAGGAAGGCCTCCAGAGCTCGACTTAGAACGCCGCGCAGCCTGCAAGCCGGAAAGATCAGACAGCCGCCGCTCTGGCCGCTTCCCTTCGCGGCCTGAAAGCATTCCGCGATCGCGAAGTCGGCCTCCATTCGACGCACAACGTTGCCGATGACGATCTCACTGGCCGGCTGGGCCAGCCGCAGACCGCCGGCGCGGCCTCTCGCGGTTTCGACGAAACCCTCGTGGCTGAGGGCGTTCGCCACCTTCGTCAGATGCGTTCTGGAGATGCCGAACCGGTCGGCGACCTCTGCCGTCGTCGTGCGCGCGTCTTCCATCACCGCCAGGTACGTCAGCAGTCTCAAGGCATAGTCCGTCTGCATATTCAGGCGCATCTAAACCACCTAACAGGAATAGAAAGTACCGATTATACTGTCGGCACAAACGTCGGCTGAACCATGGTCTCTACAGATTAGCACCTTTTTATTCTGTTCTATAGGGCGCCGACATGCGGCGCTTACGCCAGTCTTGTGACCACTTTGTCCCGAGCTGTCTCAGCCACTTCTGAAGATCGCATTCATATATCTTGCGCAAGGTTAGTGACCCAACTTTGCCCTTTGACGTGATTAAATACGTATTTCATATACCTATTTAATGCGCTCTCGCGCTAAACAATCGACCTAGTCAAAAGCTGACGACCGCTGTGTCAGGTCAGCCAGTCCTCAGGGGGGCTTCCTATGGTCATGCGATACTCTTCCGTGCCTTTCTCCGTTGCGGTTGAACCTAGAGATGTCGTGATCACGGTAGGCGCGCCGACGCGGCGGCTACCGGGATGGCTCGGCAGCGGCGGTCGGCGCGAGTTGGCTCCCCAGCGGTTCAGGCAAGCGCGTTTTCCGCGTCTGCCTTAGGTTTCGCGGCGACCGGCGACCTTCGCGGGTCGTTTCCAGTCGACCTCTCCCGTCCTCTGAAGAACGCAAAGCCCTACGGCTCGACCGCGCGTAGCGCGTTTGTCGGGCGCGCATCGGCTTGAGGGAACTCTTGCGACATGACCTTGGCTAGGACGAGGGAGGCGAGGCGATTCCTCGCGACGCTTGCGGGCAGCCTCGCGATTCTCCTCTGGGCACTGCTGGCGCTCTTCACCACTTGGGCGGAGGGGATCCCGCCGTTCCAGCTGGCCTTTCTCTGCTTCTCGGTCGCGACGATAACCGGGTGTGGCACGCTCCTGCTGACCGGTGGCGCGACCTGGCGCTGTCTACGGCAACCCTGGCAAGCCTGGCTGCTTGGCGTGTCCGGCCTCTTCGGCTGCTATGTCTTCTATTTTCTGGCTCTGGGAAACGCCCCGGCCGTCGAGGCCAGCCTTCTGACTTACCTCTGGCCGCTGCTGACCTTGCTCTTTTCCGCAGCTTTGCCCGGCGAGCGTCTGCGCTGGTTTCACCTGTCGGCGGTTGTTCTGGGCCTCGTCGGCGCCGGCTTTCTGGTCACGGGCACGCGTGGGTTCGACTTCGATCTCTGCTTTGCGCTCGGCTACGCAGCGGCCATCGCCTGCGCTCTGACCTGGTCGATCTACTCAGTCATGAACCGGCGTTTCGGACGGGTCCCGAGCCAGGCCGTGACGGGGTTCTGCGCCGGAGCCGCCTGTCTTGGCTTGCTCTGTCATCTGCTGTTCGAAAGCTGGGTCTTGCCGGACCGCTGCCAGTGGGGTGCCGTGCTGTTGCTCGGCCTGGGGCCTGTCGGGCTCGCGTTCTTCGTCTGGGATTTCGGGACCAAGCACGGCGATATCCAGGCGCTGGCCGCGCTTGCCTATACGGCGCCGCTGATCTCGACCGTCGTTTTGATTCTGATGGGCCAGGGTGAGGCAAGCTGGCATGTCGCTCTGGCTTGTGCCCTGATCGTCAGCGGCGCCCTCATGGGATCGCTCAACCTCTTGCGACGAAGAAGTATTTAGAGGCGCTCCAGCCGTCGCCGCGCCCGAGCGCCGCCCAGATACGGAAAGGCCCGCCGAGTGGCGGGCCTTCGAAACAGCTTATCTCGCAGGTCGGTCTCAGGCTGCCGCGGTCTGGCGCGCCTTGGCCTTTTCGATCTGGCGTTTGATCCGGACGGCTTCGAGGCCAAGCTTGGCGTCTGGCGTACCGGTCAGGAAGCTGTCCAGGCCGCCCTTGTGCTCGATGGTCCGAAGCGCGCTGGTGGAGAGGCGCAGGCGCACCATTTTGCTCAGCGCGTCGCTGTAAAGCGCCGTCGACTGGATGTTGGGCAGAAAGCGCCGGCGCGTCTTGTTGTTCGCGTGGCTGACGTTGTTGCCGGACATCACCGACTTGCCGACAAAAGCGCAACGGCGGGCCATCGATCTCTTCCTCGAAGCTAGAAAACTCTGTGGTAGCCAATCTGGGAGGCGTTGACAAAGCGCCGGTTCCAGACAAAACACGACGGGCGGCCACCCTGGCCGCCGCGCGAGGCGGTGTTGTAGGGAGGTGCGGGCCCTGCGTCAAGTGGCCGGTCGGCAGCAGGCGCTGAGGGACGGCGGCCCCTCCTGGCGATGGCAAACCCTTCTCGCTGCCAGGCCCTACCGCTGGGCGACCGCGATCTTCACCTCTGCGTTTCCACACCGAAAGCGGTGAGCAGGCGCTCCGCCGCCAGGCCAGGGGTGACCTCTCCGGCCATGACGGCGCGCTCCAGCGCCGGCAGCGCTTCGGACACCGCCGGATGCCGGCGGAAGCATGCCAGCAGCGTGTCGTCGATCTCGCTCCAGAGCCATGCCCGCGCCTGTTCGGCGCGGCGGCGTGCCAAGCCGTCTTCGCCGAGCGCATCCTGATAGCGGCCGACGGCCTGCCAAACCTCGGCGATACCCGCTCCGGTCAAGGCCGAGCACCGCAGGACCGGGACCTGCCAAGCCGCCGACAGGGGCCGCAGCATCCGAAGCGCCGACTGATACTCCGCTGCCGCCCGCGCGGCTGCTTCGGTCATGTCGCCGTCGGCCTTGTTCACCACCACCAGATCGGCGATTTCCACCACGCCCTTCTTGATACCCTGAAGTTCGTCGCCGCCGCTGGGCAGCAGCAGCAGCAGAAAGAGGTCGACCATATCTGCGACCGCGGTTTCCGACTGCCCGACGCCGACGGTCTCGACGATCACCACGTCGAAGCCGGCGGCTTCGCAGACCAGCATGGCTTCGCGGGTCCGTCGCGCCACGCCCCCCAGCGACCCGCCTGTCGGCGAGGGACGGATGAAGGCGTCGGGATTGCGCGCAAGCTCCTCCATGCGAGTCTTGTCGCCCAGAATGGACCCACCGGTTCGCCGGCTGGAGGGATCGATGGCCAGGACCGCGATCTTGTGCCCCTCCTCGATCAGCTGTGCGCCGAAGGTTTCGATAAAGCTCGATTTGCCGACGCCGGGCACGCCGGAAATCCCCAGTCGGATGGAGCGGCCCGTGTGCGGCAGAACCTCGGTCAGCAAGGCTTCCGCCTGGGCGCGGTGGTTCGGGTGGGTCGACTCGATCAGGGTGATGGCGCGCGCCAGGGCCCGGCGTTTGCCGGCAAGCAGATCCTGCGTGAGAGAGGGAGAAACCGGGGCGTTCGACTCGGGCATGGCAGCAGAAAGCTAGCGAAGCCGAGGGGAAGGCGAAAGACCCGGCGACCGGCGGCTCACTCTGCTTTGCAGACCGCCTTTACTGTCTATGCGCGGTCAGCTAGGTCCTCTTGGATCATGACCAACGTGATCGAGGATCCCTTTCGTAGCGCTTTCGCTGCTCTGGCTCGTGAACAGGGACGATTCGCCATCGGCGCCGCGGTGGCGCGTGGTGGCGGCAAACCGCTGGTTCTTGTATCGGGACGTCGGCACAAGGGAAGCGACGAACCGGTCGCCCTCACGGCGCCTTGGCATATCGGGTCGATCACCAAGTCCTTTACAGCCTCCTTGGTCTTCAAGCTGGTCGAGCGTGACCAACTGACCTTGGATGAACCCCTCGACAGGCTTCTCGTAGCACAGGCGCCGGAAATGCATCCCGCCTGGCGTAACATCACTCTGCGCCAGGTCTTGAGTCACACAGCCGGCCTTCCTGCGAACGTGTCGATGGTCGAGCTGCTGCGGTCTGTCGGCGACGATCTCGTCGCCGAGCGTCTAGCACGGCTGCGGAAGCTGTGGGTCGATCCGCCCAGCGGGAAAGTCGGCGAGTTCCTTTACTCCAACGTCGGGTACGTTCTCGCCGGCAGCGTGGTCGAAGCTGTCGCCGGACGGCCCTGGGAAGAGCTGATCGTCACGGAAATCGCCGAACCTCTGGGGCTTTCCTCCCTTGGCTTCGGCCCGCCGACCGGAGCCGATGCGGCTTGGGGACACCAAAAGCTCCTTGGTCTGTCGCGGGCTAGGGACCCGTCTCGCGAGGGGGCCGACAACCCGGCCTGGATGGGGCCGGCCGGAACCCTCCATCTGAACTTGGCCGACCTCGCTATCTGGGGACAGACACATCTCGCGGCTTGCCGGGATGAGCGGCCGGATTTCCTGGCCGGCGAGAGCTGCAGGCTACTGCGCCGCCCGGTCACTGCGGAGATCGGTCTTGGCTGGGTCGTTCAGCCTATTCCGAATCGTCAGGCCACGATGATTTGGGCGAACGGATCCAATACCTTTTGGTACGCGATTCTGGGGATGGTGCCGGAGGAGGATCTGGTCATTGCCCTGGTACTGAACCGTTTCGACCAGAAAGGCGGCGACGCGGGGCTTCGGAGCTTGCTTGCGACGGTACTCGACAGTTTGTAGCCGTCGCTCTTTAGATTGCCCGCTCTGTCCAGACCGTTTACCGGACCGTCTCCTCCAGCGGTTTCTTTTCGGCCTCCTGCTGGCGCCGCCACATGGCGGCGTAGACGCCCCCGGCCGCCAGAAGTGCGGCATGCCGCCCCCGCTCGACGATACGGCCGGCCTCCAGCACCAGGATCTCGTCAGCCTCCACCACGGTCGAGAGCCGGTGGGCGATCACCAGCGTGGTGCGGCCGCGGCTGACTTCGCGCAGGTTGGCCTGAATCTCCCGTTCCGTCTGGGTGTCGAGGGCCGAGGTGGCCTCGTCGAACAGCAGGATCGAGGGAGCCTTCAGAATGGTGCGTGCGATGGCGACGCGCTGTTTCTCGCCTCCCGACAGCTTCAGACCGCGTTCGCCGACCAAGGTATCCAGGCCCTTGGGGAGTCCACGCACGAAGCCACCGATGTGCGCCAGATCGGCGGCGCGCTCGATTTCCGCCGCTTTTACCGTCGGATTGCCGTAGGCGATGTTGTAGCCGATGGTGTCGTTGAACAGCACGGTGTCCTGCGGCACGATCCCGATCGCCTTCCGCAGGGAGCTTTGCGTGATGTCGCGTAGATCCTGCCCATCGATTTCTATGCGCCCCCCGGTCACGTCGTAGAAACGGAAAAGCAGCCGCGACAGCGTCGACTTTCCGGCGCCCGAGGGGCCGACGACCGCGACGGTGTGGCCGGGCGGAACCGTGAAGTCGATCCCGCGCAGGATCTCGCGCTCCGGGTCGTAGGCGAAGTGGACGTTCTCGAAGACGATCTGCCCGCCCGTAAGCCGCAGATCCGCTGCTCCGGGCCGATCTTCGACGTCAGTGTTCACCTTCAGGAGTTGGAACATGGTCTCCATGTCCACGAGCGACTGTTTGACCTCGCGATAGACGAAACCGAAGAAGTTGAGCGGCTGGGCGAGCTGCATCATGTAGGCGTTGACCGCCACGAAATCGCCGGCGGTCATGGTGCCCTCGGAAACCCGGAAGGCAGCGAGCAGCATTAAGGCTGTGACGCCGCTGGCGATAATCGCGGCCTGGCCGATGTTCAGAATCGACAGCGAGGTCTTGGAGGCGGTGGCGGCCGTTTCATAGGCGCGGAGACCGACGTCGTAGCGCGCGGCTTCATGGGACTCGTTGGCGAAGTATTTGACCGTCTCATAATTGATCAGGGAATCGATCGCGCGCGTGTTGGCTTGCTGATCGCTCTCATTCATCTGGCGGCGAAGCTTCAGACGCCATTCGGTGACCCGATAGGTATAGACGATATAGCTGCCGACCGTGACGAAGGTGATCCCCGCGACCTCGATTCCGTAGAGGACCCAAAGAATGGTTACGGAGAAGGCCAGTTCGACGAAGGTCGGCAGGATCGAGAAGAGTGCGTAGCTCAGCAGCGTATCGATGGCCTTGGTGCCGCGCTCGATCACGCGGCTGAGGCCACCGGTCTGGCGGTCGAGATGGAACTGCAGCGACAGGCCGTGCAGGTGCTTAAAGGTCCCGAGCGCGACCTGCCGGATCGCCCGTTGACCGACCTTCGCGAAGAAGAAGTCTCGCAGCTCCTGAAACGAGAGGCTGAAGACCCTGGCGGCGCCGTAGGCCAGGATGACGAAGACCGGGACCGTGATCTCGGGGGGCGGGCCGCCTGCGTCGCCGGTCAGCGTCAGGGCGTCCACGGCTTCCTTGTACAGCAGCGGAACCACGACGATCGCGCCCTTGGCCGCGAAGAGGCACAGCATCGCGAGCACGACGCGCCGCCGCAGATCCGGCCGGTCCGCCGGCCAGAGGTGAGGCAGCAGATCCTTCAGGGTCTGCCAATGGCTGCGCGCACCAGGCGCGGCGGCCGGAACGGGATCGGACGGCATCGACAAGGGCTCCGTCGGGTCTTTAGAGCCGGTTCGCCTGGGTTTCCCCCAGCTTACCGGGCCTGGCTTGCCGAGTCCGGATTACTGGGTCCGTCCAAGTGAACGCGACAGCAGAAGGTAGAGCTTGCCGACATCTGCGGTCAGGAAGGTCGCGCTCAGGACGTGCTCGGGATCGCAGGCTGTGGCTTGGCTCATCAGGCTTTCGAACTGATTGATATAGCGCGTGGCCTGCTCGCGGAAACGCTCGTCCTCCTTGAAGCGTTCCGCGATCTTCGGTGCGACGTAGCTCTCGTCCTTCTGGCGGGCAAGTCTGCGTGCGAAGATCGAGCGGTCGCCCTTGCGATGCCGTTTCCACAGGTCCTCCGGCACCTCGCCCTCGAACAGGCGGGTCAGGTCGATGGCCTGGGAGTTCAGGTCCTCGATCATCACGGTCGCGCTGCGCAGGAAGAGGTCTCGGCGGCTCTCCAGGTCCGACTGCTTGAGGCTGAGAGCCTGCTTACCCGCTTCGTCGGCCGCTTGGCGCAGTTCGCCGCTGCGTTGCTGGAACTGGCCGCTGATCTCCTCCAGCCGTTCCGCCACTGTCTTGACGGAGGTGTCGAAGTGGGCGCGCTGGCGATCGAGCAGCTGCCCAAGTTCGCCCGCCTTGGACAGGGCGGCTTCTGCGGAGCTGCCCAGGGCCTCGCTGCGCGCCGCGACCACATCGCCGAGTTTGTTGAGCGACTGCAGCGAACTCTCGGAAACCTCCCGCAGGTCGGCAAGCTGCGCCTGCGCTTCTTCTCGCAGGTCGTAGCCGGCAGCCGTTGCATTGGCCGTTGACTCCTGCAGGGCGCGGGTCTGGCCCGCCAGTTCGTCCTGTAGCGAGCGGGTCAGGCGATTGAGCTCGCCGCTGAGGACTTGCAGACGAGCCAACTCCTCCTCGACCGCGCTGCGCAGGGCACCGGCCGCCTTCTGGGCGCCGGCGGCGGAGGCGGCCAGCGCCTCGTTCTGTGTGCGCAGTTCTGCAGCGGCCTCCAACTCTCGCTGTTCGGCCAGTCCCGCCGTTTCGCGCAGTTCGGCGGAAAGACTGCGGAGGCCGGTTCCAACCTCGCCGACCCTCCGGCCCGTTTCCTCGGCGGCGGCTCTCAACTCCGACACCCGGGTCTGGAAGGCTTGTCCGGCGCGCTCCGCCTTCTCCACCGCGCGGTCCGAGGCGGCGTTGAGCGACTCTACATGCGGGCGAACCAACTCCCCCGCCTGCTGCAGCTTGCGTCCGGCATAGGCGGCCAACTCGGTGAAGCTCTCCGAATTGGCCTCGGCCAGGGCCGTGAGTTCCACGGTGGCTTGCTCGACCTGCTCGCGCAAGCGCTGGCCGGATCGTTCGGCGATGCCGGACAGTTCGGAGCCTTGCGCCCGGAAGAGGACGGTCATCTCCTTGGCGCCGGTGGCCGCCGCTGCGAAGGTTTCGCGCGCCGCCTCGCTCCCCTCGGTCAGCCGCTCGGTCACACCGCTCGCCTTGGTCTCGATCTCGCTCGAAAGACCGCGCATGGCCTCGGCTTCCTGATCCAGCGTGGCCTTCAGGTAGTCGGCCTGCGAGGTCGTGCGTTCGAAGGCGCCGGTCAGGCGGGCCAGGGAGTCCTGCACCTCGTCCGAGAAGGCTTTGGCTTCCCGTGCCAGCCGCCCGGCCGCCGAGAGCACCGCCTTGCTGTCGCCCTCCAGATCCGCCCGCAGAGAAACGGCGGCGCCCTTGACCTCCTCGGTGGCCGCCGCCATCGCGCGGGCATGGTCGGCCATCTGCTCGGCGGCTCGCCCGCTGTCGTCCAGGGCCTGTTCAATAGCCTTTTCGAACTCTCCGGCCGGATGACGCAGCGTCCCCGCGATCTCCTCCGCCGTCTTGCGCGCCCGGTCGAGCACCGCGTCATAGGCTGCGATCTCGGTTTCGCTGGCCGTCCGGCTTTCCGCAACCAGGGCTGCCAGATGCCCGCGCGCTTCCGTCAGCTCCATCTGTTGCGCGGACAGAGCTTCGCGAAGCTGTTCGGCCTGGGATGAGGCGCGCACCCCCGCGCCGGTCAGCTCTTGGCTCTGCTTGGCGAAGGCGATGCGTACGGACTCCAGTTTCTCGGCCACCTCCGCGCCGGTCTGGCGGAGAATCTCGCCCTGCTCGGCGAGCTGCTGGGTGATGTCGCGGACCTGAACTGCGGCCGTGTCCGGCGGATAGGCCAGTGCGTCGATCTTCCTCAGCAGATCCCGGCTCTCGGAGCGAAGGCTCGTTGCGCTGACCAGCGTGAAGGCGATCAGCCAAATCAACGCGACGGGGAGCAGAATGCCCCCGAGGCCGGCGGCCAGATCGGTCGGCAGCAGCTGTCCGAGATTGGTCCAGCCAAGGGTTCGCTCCAGGTACCAGACGACGAAGCCGGCCCAGATCAGCGTCGCCACAACGGCGGCGGCAAAGATCGGAAGGGTGCGGCGCCAGTGCTCCATATCACCCAGCCCTCTGTGCCGACGGGCTCGTCTCGGACCCGTATCTCGTCGGACCCTCTCGACTTCTGCGATTACCCCTGCCGGCCGTCATCGTGGCGGTCAAGCCGCCTTGCGGGCGCGGCGCAGCAGACCGAGGATTTCGCTCGCCGCTTGAGGGATGTTGGTTCCGGGTCCGTAGATAGCGGAGACCCCGGCGTCCATCAGGAACTGATAGTCCTGAGGCGGGATTACCCCGCCGCAGACGACGAGAATGTCGTCGCCGCCTTCCTGCTTGAGGGCGTCGATCAGGCTCGGGACCAGCGTGCGGTGACCGGCGGCCTGGCTCGAGATCCCGATGACGTGCACGTCGTTCTCGATCGCTTGGCGCGCACCTTCCTCCGGCGTCTGGAACAGCGGGCCGATATCGACGTCGAAGCCGATGTCCGCGAAGGCCGTGGCGATGACCTTCGCGCCGCGGTCGTGGCCGTCCTGCCCCAGCTTGACCACCAGCAGGCGGGGCCGTCGTCCCTCTTCCTTCGCGAAGTCCTCGACCTCGCCGCGAATGCGCCGAAAGCCCTCGTCGCCCTCGTAGGCGGAGCCGTAGACTCCAGAGATCGAGCGGACGACGGCCCGGTGGCGGGTGAAGACCCGCTCCAGCGCATCCGAGATTTCGCCGACCGTGGCCCTCGCCCGGGTCGCATTGACCGCGAGTTCCAACAGGTTGCCGGTCTTGGTCTCCGCTGCGGTCGAAAGCGCGTCCAGCGTTGCCCGGACCTGCGCTTCGTCCCGGTTCTTACGCACGCCCTTCAGCCGCTCGACCTGTTTGGTCAGAACTTCGGCGTTGTCGATGGAGAGGATGTCGATCTCCTCGGCGGTGTCCGCCGCGTACTTGTTGACGCCGACGATCGTCTCCTCGCCGCGATCGATCCGGGCCTGACGCAGGGCGGCGGACTCCTCGATGCGCATCTTCGGCATGCCGGTATCGACCGCCTTGGTCATGCCGCCGAGCGCCTCGACCTCGTCGATCAGCTCCAGGGCATGGGCCGCCAGGCTGTGCGTCAGGCTTTCGACGTAGTAGCTGCCGCCCAGGGGGTCGACGACGTTGGTGATGCCGGTTTCCTCCTGCAGGATCAGCTGCGTGTTGCGCGCGATGCGGGCGGAGAAGGGCGTAGGCAGCGCGACGGCCTCGTCCAACGCATTGGTGTGCAGCGACTGCGTCCCGCCCAGCGCGGCGGCCAACGCCTCGACCGTCGTGCGGATCACGTTGTTGTAGGGGTCCTGCTCGGTCAGCGAGACGCCGGAGGTCTGGCAGTGGGTGCGCAGCATCAGGGAGCGCGCATCCTGCGGATCGAAATGCTTGGTCATCAACTGCGCCCAGAGCATGCGGGCGGCCCGCAGCTTGGCCACCTCCATGAAAAAGTTCATGCCGATGGCGAAGAAGAAGGACAGGCGCGGCGCGAAGGCATCAACCTTCAGGCCCTTGGAGAGGGCCGCGCGCACGTATTCCAGGCCGTCCGCCAGAGTGAAGGCCAGCTCCTGCACCGCCGTCGCCCCGGCTTCCTGCATGTGATAGCCGGAGATTGAGATCGAGTTGAAGCGCGGCATCCGCTGCGCCGTGAACTCGATGATGTCGGCCACGATCCGCATCGAGGGCTCGGGCGGATAGATGTAGGTATTGCGGACCATGAACTCCTTCAGAATGTCGTTCTGGATGGTGCCGCTGAGCTTCTCGGGCTCCACGCCCTGTTCCTCGGCGGCGACTATGTAGCCGGCCATGACCGGCAGAACCGCGCCGTTCATGGTCATGGATACCGACATCTGATCCAGCGGAATGCCGTCGAACAGGATCTTCATGTCCTCGACGGAGTCGATCGCCACGCCGGCCTTGCCGACATCGCCGACGACGCGGGGGTGGTCGCTGTCGTAGCCCCGATGGGTCGCCAGATCGAAGGCCACCGACAGGCCCTTCTGCCCGGCCTTCAGATTGGCCCGATAGAAGGCGTTCGATTGCTCCGCCGTGGAAAAGCCGGCGTACTGCCGCAGGGTCCAGGGCCGTCCGACGTACATGGTCGCACGGGGGCCACGGGTGAAGGGCGCGAAGCCCGGCAGGGTTTCGGTATCCGCGAGTGCGTCCAGGTCGGTGGCCGTGTAGAGCGGCTTGACCTCGATGCCCTCGGGTGTCGTCCAGGTCAGCCCGTCAAGCGAATCCCGCTTCAACTCCTTGGCTGCTTGAGCTTGCCAGTCCTGGAGGCTTTTCTTGGGGAAATCCACCATCTGTCAGGTATCCGCCGTGCCGCCGTGCCGGTCTCTAGCGCAGACCGCGGTTCGTTCCGTCGGATATAACCATGCTGGCGCGTGGGCTGTCCACGCGGCGGCATCGGACCGAAGCCTGCGAATCGGCAGACCTCGGCGATCTCTCGGGGCGGCCGCTCCATCAGGCTATGTGATCGCTTCACGGTAGCGATGGGGCGAAATGGTCTCTTCCTCGGCGAGCAATGCCCTGACACCCTTGCGTTCAACCGCAGCAAGGAAAGGAACAGAAAACATGTCCGACAGCGGTCGCGAAGAGGTTCAAATCGATGTTTTGCTGGATCGCCAGAGGCCCGTTCCGACAGGCGGCTTGGTCGTCGTCTTCCGCGAGGGCGCCGGCGCTACGGCCCAGATCGGGGCGTTGGAGGCCGGCGGACTGCGGGCCACGTCGCTGTCGGTTATCGCAGACCTGACCGACTTCATGTCGGCGGAACGGGAGGTCTGTGCGGTCTTGACGGATCTGGGCGTAGCCTTCGTTCCCGACTGCGCGCCGGGGCGCGCCGAGGAGCTGATGGGCATGCTCGGGCGCCAGGAGGCGATCGCCGATACGCGTCCGGAATTCTATCTCTTTGCGACGGCACCCTTTCAGGACACCGCGGAGCGTACCTGGGGCCTCGCCGCAACCGGCGCGTTCGAGAGCCGTTTCACCGGCGAGGGAATCAAGCTGGCGGTTCTTGATACGGGGCTGGACCTGCAGCACCCGGACTACAGCGGCCGCAATGTCATCAGTCGCAGTTTCGTGCCGGACGAGGCCGTGGACGACCTGCAGGGCCACGGCACCCATTGTGCGGGCACCGCCGCGGGCCGCTCGGCTGACCCGGCCGCACTGCGCTATGGGGTGGCGCCGCAGGCGGATCTCTACATCGGCAAGGTGCTGAACAACCGTGGCGCCGGCCGGGAGCGGGACATCTTGGCCGGGATGGCCTGGGCCGTCGCCGAGGGCTGCGCGGTCCTTTCCCTGTCCCTCGGCGCTGCCGTCCGCCGGGGCGAAACCTTCAACACGCTCTATGAGCGCGAGGCTCAAGCCGCCCTCAACGCCGGAAGCCTCATCGTAGCGGCTGCCGGAAACGAGAGCTCGCGGGAGGCCGGCTACATCGCACCTGTCGGTTCGCCGGCGAACGCACCGTCGATCCTGGCGGTCGCCGCCGTGGATCAGGCGCTGGAGGTGGCCGAGTTCTCGAGCGGCGGCATCAACGGCGACGGCGGAGAGGTCGATCTCGCGGCGCCGGGCGTCGGCGTCTTCTCGTCCCTGCCCTTGCCGCGCGAGTACGGTTCGCTGCGCGGCACCAGCATGGCCTGTCCGCATGTGGCCGGCTGTGCGGCGCTTTGGGCGCAGAGCGACCCTGCTTTGCGCGGCCGGGCCCTGTGGGACAGGCTGCTGTCGACCGCGGCCCCTCTGTCGGCATCCGAACGGGACGTGGGTCGCGGGCTGGTGCAAGCGCCAGCTTGACGCATGACGACCGTTCCCTACCTGCTGTGGGACGGCGAACGTCGCGGAGGGACCTTCGCGCCTCGGAGGGCGGGGCTTTTGGATCGGAGGCGATTTCTCCAATGGCTTGGTGCGCGATCGCGGTGACAGTAGACGCAAGGTACCTGCGCCAGACCGCTGCCATCGGCGCGGAACTGGAAAAGCTCGGGTTCAAGGTGGAGGAGGTCCGTCCGGAAATCGGTGCGATCTTCGGCGCTGGCGACAGCGACCTCTTCCCTCGGGCGGCGCGCATTGCGGGGGTTCAGGAGGTCCGCGAAGAAGGGCGCGTTCAACTGCCACCCTCGGACGGCGACACCCCGCAGTAACCTAGGCTGCTCCGACCCGCTTGCGATCACCAGCGGAGAATGGGGAGGCAGGCGGCCGGCGTCAGACCGGCATCTGCGCAGAGGCGGTCGACCGCCTGCTGGTTCGGCGTCTCACCCTCCGCGATACCCAGCGCTTCGGCATGGATGCCGCCGGCAATCAGGATCGGTGCGATCCCTGCGGCCTGGGCGCCGGCGATGTCGGTGCGCAGAGAGTCTCCCAAGGCGGCGGTGCGGGAGGCATCGGATAGCCCGAGCTCGGAGAGACAGATCTCGTAGGCCTCGCCGAAGGGTTTTCCGTGATAGCGCACTTCGCCGCCCAGGGTCTCGTATTGCTGCGCCAACAGACCGGCACAGATCTCGCGTTGGCCGCCGCGGATCACCTCCAGATCGGGGTTGGCGCAGATCATCGGCAAGCTCAGACGGACGCCCGTCTCCAGCACCTCCGCGTAGTCTTCGAGTTTGGAGTCGGTTCTATGCGCGCCGGTGTTGAGCAGAAAATCCGCCGCCGAAATCTCCGTCACGAACTCGTAGTCGAGACCCTTTTGGATGCCCTCGTCTCTTTTCGGGCCGACGTGGTAAGCGCGGCGTCCAAGCCCAGCGTGCCAGGGGTCGCGTCGCTCCGCCAGATTGCGCCAGGCCATCTCACCCGACGACAGGACGAAATCGTACAGGCCGGGCGCGATGCCCAGCTCGTTCATCCTGGCCTCCACCTCGGCGGCACGGCGCGGCGCGTTGGACAGGACGGCGATCTTGGCGCCTGCGTCGCGCAGATGCTCCAGGCAGTCGATGGCTTCGGGGAAGGCGCGCACGCCGTCGTGCAGAACGCCCCAGAGATCGCAGATATAGGCGTCGTAGGCCGCGGCCAGGGGTGCCAGGCCGGCGTGGAGGGGGATCGTCATGGGAAGTCCGCTCGTGAGCTTGGAAGGGCAGCGGCGTTCTTCTGCCACATCCGCTGCGACGGGAAAAGCGATCCCTCCGGTTTGCCGAGGCGGAGGACGCTTCGCTTCGCGGGGCGCGCTTTTGAAGTCGCCGGTCAGGCCGCCAGTCAGGCCGCCAGGCGGGCCGGGCGCGGTTCGCCGAAGAGGTAGCCTTGGCCGTAGTCAATGCCGAGTTCCAGAAGTTCGACCAGTTGCGCGTCCGTTTCGATACGCTCGACGATCAGGTCGATTTCCGCTTGGGCCAAACTGCGACGCAGCGCGATCACCTCTTGCGGCGAGCTGTCGAGCAGGGCGTTGGCGGAGATCTTGATCAGCCCGACCCGGCGCGCGGCCAGCTTGGCGGCGTCGAACTCGAGATCTCGGACGCCGTCGATCGATAGACCTGCGCCCAGCTGCCAGAGGCGCTCCAAATAGTCCTCGGCCTGGTCGTCCAGTTTGGCGAAGTCGGCTTGCGACATCTCGAAGATGAGGCTGGGGGCCAATTCCAGGTTGGCGTCCAGATAATCGACGAAGTCGCCGAAGAACTCGGTGTCCCTGAGTGTGTTGGGAGAGAGGTTGCAGATGAAGCCGACCCGCTCTCCCTTCTTCTGAATGCGTCGCACAAGCTGAATGCAGCGTAACAGCAGCATGTTGTCGATGGCGGCCATCAAGCCGGCGCGTTCTGCGACGGCGATGTAGGCCTTTGGCAGAAGTGTCCGTCCCTCCGCGTCGCGCAGGCGCGAGAAGCACTCGTAGAAACGGCGGCGGCGCTGCGGCAGGCTGACAACCGGCTGCAGCACCAGGTCGATGCGATCATGCTTGAGCGCTTCCCGAACGGCTGTCAGGGCACGTGCCGGATCCGGAGATGCGGCCTGTCGAGTCCCCTCGCCGTCGAGGGTCTCGGGTCGCAGCATGGGCGCCGCCTCGGTCGGTTTCGCCGGGCTTGCCGTCTCTCTTTGCGGCTTATCGAGCTGTGTGGCGACCGATTTCAGCAGCCGGACTTCCGCGCGGGCCTCGTTCAGCGCCCGTTCGGGCGCTGGGGACCGGTTCGCCGCCTGCGTCCGCAAGGCCTCAAGTAGGCTCTGAAGCTCACGCCGGGCCCAGAGCAGGTCCTCTTCGGTATCGTGAAAACGCGCCTGCAGTTCGTCGAGTTCGCCCCGTAGCAGCGTCAATCGACGGCCTTGGTTTAGCGTCGCGATGCCCGCGCACAGCAAGATGAAGAGGGCGCCGGTCAGCGCGCCCCGCGTGTCCGCCCCAAGATCGGGCAGCCACGTCGGCAGGGCGGACCAGAGGGCGCCGGTGAGTGCGATCGGCGCCAGCAGGAGAAGCAAGGTGCGGAGCATGGCCGCCACAGTGAGCCATCAGGGCTTGCGCAAGCGTTAACCACAAGCTAGCCAAGCCTCCCAGACAGGCAGGATAACGAGGGTCATGAGCCTTACCATCTATCACAATCCCCGCTGCTCGAAGTCCCGGCAGACCTTGGCTTTACTGACCGAGCGCGGGCTCTCGCCGAAGGTGGTCGCCTACCTGGAGACACCGCCGTCCGTCGCGATCCTGAAGGATCTTCTCAAGAAGCTCGACTTGCGGCCGCGCGAGCTGTTGCGGACCAAGGAGGCAGCCTACAAGGAGCTGCAGCTTGGCGATCCGGGCAAAAGCGATGCGGAGATTCTCGCCGCTATGGCGTCGCACCCGATTCTGATTGAGCGCCCGATCGTGGTGAAGGACGGCAAGGCCGCGTTGGGCCGGCCGCCGGAGCAAGTGCTGGAGATTCTCTAGAGCGCGATCGTCTCAGGTGGAAGCGTTCGGCCTCCACCTGAGACGTGAATCGCCCTCTAAACCTTATGATGAGAGCGCGATCGTTTCGGGGCGATTCCGCCAAGGCCTGTTCAGACGCATTCTTTCGCATCGGCGCCGACCGCGTCTGCGACTCGGGTGAAGCCGTCGCGTTTCAGCAGGTCGTGGAGGTCCCGCTTGATGCGCTTGACCAGGCCGGGGCCGTGGTAGATCAGGGCCGTGTAGAGCTGCACCAGGCTGGCGCCGGCGCGGATCTTGGCATAGGCCGTCGCGCCGTCCTCTACGCCGCCAACGCCGATCAGCGGAACGCGCCCTTCGGTGAGGCGGTACATCTCGCCGAGCAGGTCGGTCGAAGCCGCGAACAGAGGCCGCCCCGAGAGACCGCCGGTTTCCGCGCGCGCCGAACCTTGAAGACTCTCCGGCCTGGCGAGCGTCGTGTTGGAGACGATCAGGCCGTCGAGACTCGCGAGCGCCACGGCGGCGATGTCGCGCTTGTCCGCCTCGGTCAGGTCCGGAGCGATCTTCAAGACCAGGGGCGGCGCCGGATCCGGCAGGTCCGCGCGCACGGCGGCGATCAGGTTCTCCAGCTCGGCGCGACCCTGCAGGGCCCGCAGACCGGGTGTGTTCGGTGAGGACACGTTGATCACCAGGTAGTCCGCGTAGCGCGCCAGCGCGCGGGTTCCGGCGGCATAGTCGGCGGCCGCCTCGCCATCCTTGTTCTTGCCCAGATTGACGCCGAGCAATCCGGGAGTCCGCTTCGCACGAAAGGACTTCAGCCGAGGCTCGGCGCCGGCGATACCCTCGTTGTTGAAGCCCAGACGGTTGATCACGGCGTGGGACGCCGGCAAGCGAAAGACGCGCGGGCGCGGATTGCCGGCCTGAGGCCTGGGCGTGATCGAGCCGACCTCGACGAACCCGAAGCCGAGTTTCAGGAGCGGCGCCATGACCTCGGCATTCTTGTCGAACCCGGCGGAGATCCCGAGCGGGTTCGCAAAGTGTTTGCCCCAGACCTCCGTCGCCAGCACCGGGTCGTCGGATCCGGTGTCGCCGGCAAAGATTCCCGATTTCAAGGCCCGGAGCGTCAGAGCATGGGCGCGCTCCGGCGGCAGGCGGAACAGCAGCGGTCGAAAGGCTGTGTAGAGGCTCATGGTTCGAGGGACGGAAAGAGGTGTCGGCCGTCGCTGCCCAGCGGCAGATCCCGCACGAAGACGACCGCTTCGCCCGGCAGCGGCCCATAGAGATGCGGGAAAAGCTGTCCGCCGCGTGAGGGCTCCCACTTCAGCGACGGCCCCAGCGCGTCGGCTTCGACGCCGAGAATCACCAGTCCCTCCTGTCCGGCACGGTGTTTGGTGACGGAGGCCTCGAGCTGTTCACCGGTGGAAAAGTGAATGAAGCCGTCGCGGTGGTCGTCCGCTGACCCGCTATAGCGGCCCGTCGTTTGGGCGGCGCTCCAAGCTTCGCGCGGGCAGACGTGGAAAATCAATGACATGCGGGATCCGGCTGAAACAGCGTTCGGGAAGACTTCCAGATTGGGACCTTGCTCTACAGCAGTTTGCGGCCCAATGGAATCGTCGGAAGGAGCTGAAAGATCCGGGAGCGGGTTAGGCGAATAGAAGTGATTTGTTCATCATTAGATTGGATTGTATTCATTTACATAAAGATTCATTGGGCTCGTACGCGATTTCAATTGGCCCGATAGAAACCGCACCGATAGTAGCCCGGCGTTTGTCCGCGCCGCGATCGCTTTAGTTTGCAGTTTGGGAGTTGACGGACCATGTCCAGTTCCACTTCGCATAAGCGCGCTGGTAAGCCCCACCTCCGCGTCATCGACGGTGGCCTCTGCAGCGGCGCCGGCAGCGTTGAGGATTCGGCGCTGCGGTTCGGCGACGGGTCTTTTCAGTCCTCGATGCAGGCTTCTTTGCGGCCCTGCGACCTTGCCGTCGATCGCGATTCCCTGGCCGGTCTAGCGGACAACGAAGTGGCTGTTCTCAGCCGCAGCGTCGACAGTCCGGCTTTGGCCGCGGCTCTCGAGGCAATCACCGGATCGAGCAAAGGCGACCGCGTGGCGGTGCCGCGCGAGCCCGATGCCCTGATGGTTGCGACGGGTGCGGCCGTGGCCGGCGTCGACCGTGCGACGGCCGAACGGATCTACCGCGCTATGGTGCGTTTGGCCGAGTAGAACGCTCGCGGGACCACGCCGCAGTTCCTTCGAAATCATTAGCTGCAAAGCTGGTTTGCACCTCCTGCAAAGACTGTCGTCTGATATCTCCTTGAAATTGGTATCACCAATTTTCACAATGGTAATACCAATTTAATGCTGAGCCGTTACGGTCGAAAACGACCGGAAATCGCCCGGCAAGAAAGGAAAGTCAGTCGCTATGTTCGAAGATCTCAGCATCCTGCAAATCGCAAGCCTCATCACCGCCGTTGCCGTCGTCGTCGCTTTCGCGGCAGGTATCGCGGCCGCTGGTCTGACCGACCGCTTCCTCGACCGTCGCTGACGCTGAGCGGCATTGCGTGTGCCGAATCGCCCGCTATGCTGCGGTCTGGCAGCGCGCCGGGCGTGAGTGAGACTCGCCCTCCCGCGCGGATCGCAAGGGACTGGAACGAGGATCGTAATGACCGCTTGGCATTTCTTCGACGGGCAGTGGCATGAGGGCAACCCGGCGATCATGGGGCCGATGTCCCATGGCTTCTGGATGGCCTCCACGGTCTTCGACGGGGCACGCGCCTTTGAGGGGGTCATCCCGGACATGGACCTGCACTGCGGCCGCCTGAATGCCTCCGCCTCCGCGTTCGGTCTCAAGCCCTTGCACACGCAGGGCGAGATGCTGGAGCTGGTTGCCGAGGGCCTAAAGAAGTTCCCGAAGGATGCCGAGCTCTACGTACGGCCGACGTATTGGGCGGAGTCGGGGTTCGTCGCGGCCGACCCGGAGTCGACCCGCTTCTGCCTCTCTCTGCACGAATCGCCGCTGCCCGAGCCGAACGGTTTCTCAGTCACACTCAGCCCCTTTCGCCGCCCGACGCTGGAGATGGCGCCGACCAACGCCAAGGCCGCCTGCCTCTATCCCAACAGCGGTCGTGCGATGCTGGAGGCGAAGAGCCGCGGATTCGATAATGCCGTTCTCTGCGATGCGCTCGGCAACGTGGCCGAGTTGGCCACGGCCAATATCTGGCTCGGCCTGGACGGCGCGGCCCATACGCCGGCGCCGAACGGCACCTTCCTCAACGGCATCACCAAGCAGCGCAGTCACAAACTGATGGAGCAGGCCGGCATCGAGGTCCATGAACGGCCTCTGACCTGGAACGACTTCCTGAAAGCCGACGAGATCTTTTCGACCGGCAACTACGGCAAGGTCATGCCGATCACCCGGATCGAGGGGCGCGAGCTGCAGCCGGGGCCGATCTACCGCAAAGCCCGCGAGCTTTACTGGCAGTGGGCGCACGACACTTCTCCGATCTAAAGGGCGCTCCTTGTTTGATCGAAGCGAAGCCGCTTCCGTCAAACAGGTAACTCGCACTCTAGACTTAGGTGCTCCCGATCTAGCGCCTTTCTAGAAACGTCCGAACTCTTCGCGCCGTCGCTTCCGACCGTTTCGGGGGGCAACGAAGGCTCGTCCTTTCCCGGAACTAGCAAGCGTTGGCCGCTTTTTGGCTTCGCCGATAGAACCGAAAGGCGCCTCAGCATTAACCAAGCGGAAATGTAGATAGGATTTACTGGGTCTGTCTTCGAAGTTTCGAGCAGGGAGCGCCCGGTTTGGCAAATCTCGACATGGACGGACCCTTCGACCTCGACAAACGGGTCGTACAGGCTTCCGTCACGCAACCGCTGCCGGGTACCTTCGCAATCGGCCACAAGGACAAGGCCGGTCGCTTCCAGGTCCAATACATCGGCCGGGACGACCAGAATCTGGCGCAGGCCCTGATGATTGCGGTCAATCGCGGCATCGGCAAGCCGGGTCTCTTTGGCCGCATGCTCGGCGGCAAGCCCGTAGCGAACGCCTTTAAATTCTCTTACGCCAGCACGGCTCAAGCGGCCTATGAGAAACAGTGCCGCAACTACCATGCCTTCGGTGAAGGTCGCAGCCTGGAGAACCGCGAACATCCGAAACCGCCGCAGGGCAGCGGTTTCAAGTGTCCGATCTGCGGCGCCGCGTAGCGGCTCCGGGCTTCCGGGGAACTCTTTCTAGAGTGTTCCGAAGCGGTAGACCTTCTCGTCCAAGGCGAGGCGCAGGGTTTCCAGAACCCAGTCGTTTGCGGCGATGACTTCGGTCAGATCCCTCGCTTCTCGCCATTCCATGATGCGTTCGGGCGTGAAGAACTGATGTTCGGAAAGGCGCTCGTGCGCCAGTTCCATCAAGAGCAGATTCATGCGCGGGTCTGTTGCGGCAGCAAGAACGGCACGTGCGTGGATCAGTCGGTAGGATCTGATCTGATCGTTGATCCTTGCCAGCGGCCGCGGGTGCTCGACCGTCTCACTATTAGAGAGAACGTCGGACAGAACCAGTCCCGCACCGCCGTCGGAATTCGGTGGAGACAGTCCCATCAAGGCGGCAATTGTCGGCGCCACATCAATGTTCTCGGCATGATCGATGGTTCGCCCTTCCGCCACACTAGGTCCAGCGAAGATGAGCGGCGTCAGTGCGGCCTCTTCATCGAGCGTAAGATGCCAGCCGTAAGGTGACTGACCATCACCCATTACAACAAAGAGAGTGTCTTCGAGTTGCCCGCGAGCCTGCAGGAAGTCGAGTAGTCGCCCGATCTGCCGGTCGGCCTTCTCCAAGGCTGCTCGGTAGGGCGCGTTGGGATGAAAGATGTTCTGTGCCCAGGGTTGATCCGCGAGGTTCTTGCCTGACTCGACTCTGCCGGCGATGCCAGTCTCCTGAAGCATGATGCGCGCAAAAGCGATATCCCCCTCTGCTTCGAAGGTGCCGATGACGAAATCGATGAGTGCCTCGTCCGAAATCCCGGACGTAGTGAGAGCATAGTCGAATCCGCTATTGAGCGACTGGTAGGCTGCGCTGCCGGCAGCGTGCAGTGTCTTGCCGCGACTGCGGAGAACATGCTGGAGAAACCGTGGCCGTTCGGTGAGAAAGGCCGTTCCGGCAAGCGTAGAGACATTAGGGAAGGATGTGGTGTGCCACTCACCGTAGGCCCCGACGGTCGGATGAGCAGGGAAGTGCAGAATACCCGTCTCCGCGCTTGTGCCGCGCATTCGCAGCGCCTGAAGATGCGGTAGATCGAAGCGTTCGATAGTCTCGGGATGCAGGCCGTCGATCTTCAGAAGAATCGCCCGGTTCGGCTTTGGAGCCTCCTCGTTAGCGAAGCCGGACGTCGTGGCCATGCCACTGACCATGGAGACGAACAGCAGGAGGCAACAGAACTTTTTCATCAGGTACCTCGTCCAACCTGAGTCGAAAGCTCGACCTAGGTAGCGGTTGCCCAGAACGAAAATTCATCCTGTCTATCGGTCGATCGCGAGAGCCTATCGCTTCCCCGTAACTTTACCCGTTGCTTCAGGACTGCTGACCGAGCATGGCCAATAGCGCCTCGATCTTGCTGCCCAGGGCCACAAGTTCCAGCTCGACGAACAGCCGATCTTTCGTATCCGTCAGAGGAACGGTTACGACCCCGTGGAACCTCAAGTTCGCCGCAGCTTGGCTCGCGACGAGACCGACTCCCAGTCCGCCGGCGATGATCGCCATCTGGCTGTGCAGACGCTTCGCTTCCGCGGCAACCTGAAAGTCGCCGCCGGCCTCCCGTACCAGCGAACGGATGCGGCGATAGAGATCTGGCCCCTGCGATTCCGGGAAAAGAACGAGGGGTTCCTGTGCGATGTCGGAAAAACGCAATGATGTCCGGCGCGCCAGACGATGGTCGGCCGGCAGCGCGGCACAGAAAGGGTCCAGGCCGAGGGAGCGGCTCTCGAAATCGGCTGGCTGTGCGACAGGCGGATGCAAGAGGCCGACATCCAGGTGGCCCAATGTCAGGGCCTCGACTTGCTGTGGGGTCGAGAGCTCGCTGAGTTTAGGCAGCGGTTGTCCCTTGGCCTTGAGACCGCGCAGCAATGCCGGAAGTGCGGCATTCAAAGCCGCCGAGACGAAGCCAATGCGCAGCGGCTGGGTTTGGCCACCGATCTCGCGGAGGCGGGCCTCCGCACGTTCGAGCCGACCCAGGATGGCGGCTGCGTCCCTCGCCAGTTCCTGGCCGGCTTCCGTCAAAGCCATTCCGGCGACGCTGCGCTCGAAGAGCTGCACAGCCAGGCGTTCCTCCAACTGCCGGATCGCAGCGGTCAGTGGTGGTTGGCTCATGTTGAGCGCACGAGCCGCCGCTCTAACCGTTCCTCTTTCCGCGACAGCCAGGAACTGGCGGAGCACACGATGGTCGAGGGCAAGCATGCGATATGTTTAAGCTATCGTCAGGGCCTAATAAAGTATTTTGGAAGGATCGCGAGCCGCGTCATATCGCTCTCCACGACCGGATCAAGTTATCGGAGATGAAGTCGATGGCGCGTACCCTTCTGTCGATCGCGATGCTGTTGTTCGCATCCTCGGATCTATCCGCCGCTGTCGAGCGCAGGTCTTTTACGGTGGTGTCGGATCCTGGCATCGAAATCGCCGTGAGGGAGGTGATCGATCCATTGTTGCCTCCGACTGGTGATCCCGTGATCCTCCTGCATGGTGCCCGTGTTCCCGGCGTTCCGTCTTTCGATCTCGATGTACCCGGAGGCAGCCTGGCACGCGATCTCGCGGCCGCGGGTTTGGCCGTCTATATTGTCGACCTTCGCGGCTATGGTGCCTCGACCCGCCTCGCGGCCATGAACGCGCCTCAACGTCCGGAGAGTCCTCTGACGCGAACGGGCGCAGCGGTGCGCGACTTGACGGCGGCCGTCGCTGCCATCCGCGAGCGCCGCGACGTCGAGCAAGTTGCGCTGCTTGGCTGGGCGACCGGCGGACACTGGGCCGGAGCCTATGCCGCTCATGCGCCGGAGACGGTGTCCAAGCTGGTTCTCTACAACAGCCTCTACGGCTATACGACGGGGCACCCCGTCCTGGGGCGCGGATCGCGTCTCGCCGACCCGGACGATCCCGAGCGTTTCAACATCGGGCGGTTCCAGAACTACCGGCTGAACACGGCCGACAGCCTTCTTCCGGGCTGGGACCGTTCCATCCCAATTGAGGACAAGGCGGCCTGGCGTGATCCCTCGGTCGCGCAGGCCTACGTCCAGGCCGCTCTGGCCAGTGACCCGACGAGCGCGCGACGCGATCCCCCCAGTTTTCGTGCCCCCTCCGGCGCCATGGCTGACAGCTTCCTGCTCGCAACGGGAGCGGCCCTGTGGGATGCCCGTCTAATCACCGCCGACGTACTGTTGGTGCGGTCGGAAAACGACTTCTGGTCGCGGCCGGAAGACATCACGCAGTTGGAGGCGCACCTCAGTGCGCGTGGCATCGGCGAGGTGCGTTCTATCGAAATTCCTGAGGCAACCCATTTCGTACATCTCGACCGGGAGGAACACGGTCGCGACAGCTTCCTGGATGCCGTGACAAGGTTCCTGGCGGACTGACGTCTCTTGTTTGACGCCTCTTAGACGTCGGGACCGCAATCACTCAGGAACCAAGTCGTCAAGATACCAAAGCGCAAGCGCTTTGTCTCTGTAGTCGCCGCCCGCTTCTTCACAGCCTTCCAGTAGAGTTTCTATGGGCGCAGGAAACTTGAAGGGTGCAACCTGAAGATTGAGCGGCCGCCAGTCTCCATCCTCGATGTCGCCGTTATCAGGGAGATCCAGGAAGGTCGTTGTTAAGAGGTATCGCGCACCGCAGCCGCGCAGGTTCGCCAGCGCACGGTCGATATTCGCGAAGGATAGATGGACCAGACAGTCTCGGCAAAGCACGAGATCGGCTTGCGGCAAGGCGTCTTCCAGAAGATCCATTTGCATGAAGTCGCGTCCCGGTGCGCCATGCTTCGCCCGGTTCGCTGCCACGACATCCGTGACGATATCCCCGCCGATATAGTCGATTCCGGTGAGATCGACGGCCGCCATCCAGCCGAATACACCGCATGGCAGATCCAGCAAACGGCGTATCCTGTAACGGTCCAACAGGGTTTGGAGACCTGACCGTATCTGTGTCGTTGCGGAGATCTCGGAGCCCAGGCCGGAGGGTGTTTCGACCGCTCCCCAGAGATTGGTTCGATGGATCAACGCGAAGCGCTCATTCAGAGGCAAGCCGGCGAAGGCGGCGCGTCGTTCGTCGAAGCGCAACTGCGCGAGCGCAGGCCGTCGCTGCCGGAGTGGTCTCACGCGCGGGCCAGGTCCTCGCCGGCCAGCGCGCGTGCGACCAGGGCGCGGCTCTCCGGCAGGCCGTAGAGAGCGAAGAAACTGCCCAGGCGCGGTCCCTGCTCCTGTCCCAGCAGGACTTCGTAGCAGGCCTTGAACCAGTCGCGCAGGGAGGGAAAGGTCTCGCGCTTGCCGATCTCGTAGACGCGGTTCTGGATGGTCTCGCCGTCGGCGTCGTCGGGCAGCCCTTCCAGTTCCGTGAGCAGGTCTTCGAAGGCCGGGCGCTCCTCCGGTGACGGCGCCCGGTAGCGCTTGGCCGGCTTCACGAAGTCCCGATAGTAGACGATGGCGTAGTCGACCAGCTGCGCCAGAATCGGATCGCTCTGCGGACTCGCAGTCGGTGCGTAGCGGCTGATGAAGCCCCAGAGAACCTCCGGCGCATCGGCGTTGCAGGCGCCCACGAGGTTCAGCAGCAGGCTGAAGGAGAGATGGGCCGGCTCGCGCGGCGGTGTCCCGTCGTGGATGTGCCAGACGGGATTCTCGACCCGCTTCTCGACGGCTTCCTCCTCGTACTTGGCGAGAAAGGTCAGATAGTCGTCGACGGTGCGGGGAATCGCATCGAAGTAGAGCCGCTTCGCCGCGCGCGGCTTCTGGAACATGAAAAGAGACAGGCTCTCCGGCGGCGCATAGGTCAGCCACTCCTCGACCGACAGGCCGTTGCCCTTGGACTTCGAGATCTTCTCGCCCTTCTCGTCCAGAAAGAGTTCATAGGTGAAACCTTCGGGCGGTTGGCCGCCGAGAATCTTGCAGATACGCGCACCTAGGCGCACCGACTCGATCAGGTCCTTTCCGGACATCTCGTAGTCGACGCCCAGGGCCGCCCAGCGCATGCCCCAGTCCGGCTTCCACTGCAGCTTACAGTGGCCGCCGGTGACTGGCAGTTCGGTCTTGCTGCCGTCCTCGTCCTCGAAGACAACGGTGCCGGATTCGACCCTGCGTTCCAGAATCGGAACCTGCAGAACGCGACCGGTCTTGGGTGAGATCGGCAGGAAAGGGCTGTAGGTGCGCCGACGCTCCTCGCCGAGGGTCGGGAGCATCACCTGCATCACCTCCTCGTAGCGCTCCAGCACCGTCAGCAGCGCGGCGTCGAAACGGCCGGAGCGGTAGAAGTCGGTGGAGGACTGAAACTCGTAGTCGAAGCCGAAGGCGTCCAGGAAAGCCCGCAGGCGCGCGTTGTTGTGGGCTCCGAAGCTCTCGTGCCGATCGCCGAAGGGGTCTGGGATCGCCGTTAGCGGCTTGCCCAGATGCTGGGCCAGGAGTTCCTTGTTCGGGACGTTGTCGGGAACCTTGCGCAGGCCGTCCATATCGTCCGAGAAACAGAAGAGACGCGTGGGAATGTCGCTCAGGCGCTCGAAGGCGCGGCGGACCATGGTGGTGCGCACCACCTCGCCGAAGGTGCCGATGTGCGGCAGACCCGACGGACCGTAACCGGTCTCGAAGAGCGCATAGCCCTTGTCCGGCGTCTTGCCGCCCAGGCGTTTGAGCAGCTTGCGGGCCTCCTCGAAAGGCCAGGCCTTCGCCGTCTCCGCCAGCTCGCGTTCGCTCGTCATCGTCCTGCTTATCCTACGTGAAGGGCGGGCAAGCTAGGCAGGTGAGGGGGAGCGCGTCAACGCGCCCGGGCTGCGATTGTCACAGAGGGGTCATGCAAGCCTGTTGGAGCCGGCGCGGCGCGCGCCCTACTCAGCACTTGCGAAGAGGTGCCGGAAGAAATTCTCTTCTTTCGCCATCTCGACGAGCTGGACCCGCTGATCGGGGGTCAGATCGGCTGCCCAGCCGTGCAGGTCGGTGCCGACCTCCGCCCAGAACGCGTTGCGTTCGCGTCCGCGCCCGTTGAGAATCTCCTGCACACGCGTGGTGTCGTAGACCTCGTCGTCGAGCATCTCGATCAATTCGGTGCGCGCCGGCGTTCCGTCGGTCTGCTGGCGGGCGAGGCCTTCGATCGTGCGTTGACGAAAGTCGCGCAGGCCTTCGGTTTCCTCCGGCGTCAAGGCCAGCTGCTCCGCGACCCTGGCGATGTGCGCCTCGGGATCGGGACGATCCTCCTCGGCGGCGAAGTGGCCGAAGACGGCGCCACCAAGAAGCCCCAGGTTAAGCAGAAGCGAGAGTACCAGAGCGACGGTCAGCAGCGGAGCGCGCACGGCCAGCGCCTAGAGGAACGGGGCAGGCTGGGCGCCGAAATCGGCGACCGTGACCTGCACGCTGTCGAAGCTGGCGAGCGAAGGAGCGAGTCCTTCGGTCCCGATTCCGAAACCGCCGACACCCACCACCAGCGCCAGAGCTGCCATCGCACTCCAGCGCACGATGGGCTGACCGAGAAAACGGGCTATCCAACTCCCGTCATCCGACTCTACTCTCGCCGGTGTACGGACGATGGCCTGGGCGCGGCTGACGAAAGCTGCCGGTGCCGCAAGTCGCCCCGTTTCCGCAGCCTCCGTTTCCGCAGCCTCCGTCGCCGCACGCAGCAGGGCTACCTCCTCGGCGGCCTCCGGCGCGTCCGCGATCCAGGCCTCCACGCGTGCGCTTTCCGCTTCGCTCAGGCGGCCCTCCAGCCAAGACGCCAGAAGGATCGGCTCCGGCCGCTCGAGCGAAGTCCTGCTCCGCCCCGTGCGCGCCACGAGGCGCCGCGCAGCGTCGCTGCCAATTTCGAACTCTCGCTCCCCGATCATTTCGCAACACCCCTATCTCACGAAAACTTGTACGCGCCGCCGGCAGCCGTCATCCCTGGTCTACTTTAGCGAAATGCTGACGCAGCTTCGTTAAGGCCTTGTGGTGCATGGAGCGCACCGTTTGTGCTTCGACGCCGAGCAACGCCGCGGCCTCGGCGACATCCTTTTCCTCGTCGTAGAGCATCCGCAAAACAGCGGCCTGGCGTTCCGACAGAAGGCCCTCCGGGATGCGAACCGGCTGTACGGGTTCGACCGGATCCACCGCAAGCCGGTACTCCGGCACATCGTCGATCGGATCGGCATGGACGCCGGTCGGTCGTCCGCGGCGCAGGGCATCGATCGCCGTCGTTGTTGCGATCACCGTCAGGAAGGTGGTGATCTTCGCCTTGGCCGGGTCGTAGCCCCGCAGCAGCTTGTAGTCGTTGCGGCAGAGCTTGAGGTAGACCTCCTGCACCACGTCGTCGGCTTCGTCGCCCCGGCCGGCGGGGGCCATGCGTTTTTGCACGGCGGCGTAGACGACCGCAGCCGTGTCGGCCACGAAGCCGTCCCATGCCGGCTTGTCGCCCTGCACGAGCCGTTTGATCTGATGGGCATCTGCGCGCATTCCGCAGGTAGGCAATAAAGCCTGTGGCCGCCTGAGGCCAGCCTGCAAACGTTCAGCGCCGCGTTTCCCGGCTCCATTCGAGGTCGAGACTGCGGCGGGAGGGGGCGAGTCGGCCGTCGCGCGCGGCTTGGACGCCAGAGGATGCCGAATCGGTGCCACGCGAGGCGCCTCCCCCCTATACTCCGCGCGCCATGCGCGAATCGCCCCCGACCCTCGTTGCCGCCGTGACGGCCGCCGTCTGGCTGACGCCCGACGGCGAGGTGGACTCTCTCGCCCCTGCCGAGGCCGCTCGGCGCGCCGGGCGGCAGCCGCCCCTGCTCTGCCATCGCCGCGCGACCGCCACACGGTTGGGAGTCGACCCTTTTCCGGCCTTCGATCTGCTGGAGCTTTTCGCCTTCGTGCGGCCCGCGCGCTTCTGCGCGCCGACGCCGCGCGGGCTCGCCCAAGCGCTCGACCTGGGCGATCCCCATAGCCTGGAGGCGCAGGCCGTTGCCTTGGGCCGGGTGGCCGACCGCCTGCTGGCGGAGTTGGCAGCCCGGGAGGGAGGTAACGGCGCGGCCCTGTCCATCGCCTGGACCATGGCGCAGGCCGGTTGGCCTTGGGGGCCGGCCGTTCTGCAGGCGCTCGGATTCGGCAAGGCCGAGACTGCGCCGCGCCGCGCCGCCGGTTACCAGGTCTGGGAAGGGCTTTCGGAATGGTCCGAACACGCGCCGGAGCCCCCGGCCGGCAGCGAAGCGGTCGACCCGCAGGAGGCCCGCCGGCGGCTGGCCGAGCTGCTGGGGTCGGATGCGGAGGCGCGGCCCCAGCAGGCCGACTATGCCAGTGCGGTCGCGACGGCCTTCGCACCGCGCGACCGGGAGGCGGATCCGCATCTCGTCCTGGCGGAGGCCGGGACCGGCGTCGGCAAGACGCTCGGCTATATCGCTCCGGCCAGCCTCTGGGCTGAGAAGAACGGCGGTGCCGTCTGGCTGTCCACCTACACCCGCAATCTGCAGCAGCAGATCGACGGCGAGCTGGATCGCCTCTTTCCCCTGCGCGCTGAGAAGCTCAGGCAGGTCGTGGTCCGGAAGGGGCGGGAAAACTACCTCTGCCTTCTGAACTACGAGGAGGCGGTCCGCGGACTGGCGGCCCGCCCCAACAGCGCGGTGCCGCTGGGGCTGCTCGCCCGTTGGGCCGCGGCGACGCGCGACGGCGACATGGTCGGGGGGGATCTGCCAGGCTGGCTGGCGGATCTGACCGGGCGCGGCCGCACCTTCGGCTTGGCTGACCGGCGCGGCGAGTGCATCTACGCAGCCTGCCCGCACTACAGGAAATGCTACATCGAACGCTCGGTGCGCCGCGCGCGCCGCGCCCGACTGGTGGTGGCGAACCATGCCCTGGTGATGGTGCAGGCCGCACTCGGCGGCGGCGAGGAGGGGCAGCTGCCCCAGCGCTACGTGTTCGACGAGGGGCATCATCTCTTCGAGGCTGCCGACAGTGCCTTTGCCGCGCACCTTTCTGGCCAGGAGACGACCGAACTGCGCCGTTGGCTCTTAGGGGCGGAGGCGTCGCGCCGCGGCGGTTCGAGCCGACAGCGGGGCCTACAGCGGCGCATCGAGGATCTGGTGGCCGGCCATGATCGTCTCGAAAACCTGCTGCAGCGTGCTTTGCGCGGCGCCCGCATGCTGGCGGCCGAAGGCTGGCATCAGCGGATCACCGACGCCGATAGCAGTGAGGGACCGACGGAACGCTTTCTCGCGCTGGTGCGTCAGCAGGTCTATGCCCGCGCGCCGCAGCGCGGCGAGGGCTACAGCCTGGAAACGGAGGTGCGCCCGGCGGCCGACGGTCTGGTGGAAACCGCGCTTGCCTTGGAGGGCGCGCTGGAGAAGCTGGAGAAGCCCTTGGTTGAGCTGCGCGACGGTCTCGGCGATCGCCTGGACCGAGAGGCGGATACGCTGGACAGCGACACGCGCCGCCGGATCGAGGCGACCATGCGGTCCCTGGAGCGCCGGGCGGTACGGCCGCTGCGGGCGTGGCGCCAGATGCTGCGGGTGTTGGAAGCCGACAGCTCGCCGCCGGAGTTCATCGACTGGCTGGCGGTCGAGCGGATCGACGGTCGGGATGTCGATGTCGGCTTTTTCCGCCACTGGGTCGATCCGACGGAGCCCTTCGCCCAGGCGGTGCTGGCGCAGGCCCAGGGTGCGGTCGTCACCTCCGCGACCCTGACGGACAAGTCGGGCGATCCCGAACAGGATTGGCGAGCCGCAGCGCAGCGCAGCGGGAGCATCCACCTGCCCAGTCCGGCGATCCGCGCCCAGGTACCCTCGCCCTACGACTATGCGGCCCAGACGCGGATCTTCGTGGTCACCGACGTCCGCAAAGACGACCTCGATCAAGTGGCCGCGGCCGTGCGCGAGCTTTTCCTGGCGGCGGGCGGCGGCGCGCTCGGGCTCTTCACCGCGATCAGCCGGCTGCGGGCCATCCATGCAAGGATTGGCCGGCCCCTGGAGCAGGCCGGGCTGGAACTCTACGCCCAGCACCTCGACGGTCTGGACGTGGCGACGCTGGTCGAGATCTTTCGGGCCGAGCCCGACTCCTGCCTGCTCGGAACGGACGCCGTTCGCGACGGCGTCGACGTGCCGGGTCGGGCGCTGCGCCTGATCGTCTTCGACCGCGTGCCCTGGCCGCGGCCGGATCTGCGCCACAAGGCCCGGCGCGCGGCCTTCGGTGGCAAGCGGTACGACGACATGATCACGCGCCTCAAGCTGCGTCAGGCCTATGGCCGGCTGGTGCGACGCGCCGACGACCACGGCGTTTTCGTGCTGCTGGACCCCATGGTGCCGTCGCGCTTCGCCAGCGCCTTTCCCGAGGGGGTCGAGTTCGTGCGGGTCGGTCTGGCCGAGGCCCTGGCGGAAACCC
This sequence comes from Algihabitans sp., assembly GCF_965226985.1. Lineage (GTDB taxonomy): Bacteria > Pseudomonadota > Alphaproteobacteria > Kiloniellales > DSM-21159 > Algihabitans. Next base: position 3,632,168 of record NZ_OZ245712.1, on the reverse strand, counting down.
GGTCTTTTCTGGCTGTTAGCCAACCCCGAAGTAGATGAAGATCCCCGAGATTGTGCCGACCGACAGCAGAGTCGAAATGACGATCGCCGCCGTAGCGCGCTGAATGTAGACGCCGTAGCGGTGGGCCAGCACGAAGACCAGGGCGCCGGTCGGCAAGGCCGCCTGAATCACGGCGCTCTGGGCCCAGATCGTGTCCATCGTCATGACATGGAAGGCCAGCCAGTAGGTCACCGCCGGCATTACCAGAAGCTTGAGCAGAGACAGCCATCCGACCTCCCCCAGGCCGGCGGTCAGTGACTTCCCGACCATGAAGAGGCCCATGGCGAAAAGCGCGCAGGGGCCTGCGGTCGAACCCATGAGATCGCAGAAGCGTGCGACGGGCGTCGGCAGCTCCAGGCCGGACCAGGCCCAGAGGATCCCGGCGACGGCGGAGAGCAGAAGCGGCGATTTGACGACGGCCCCCAGGGCGTTCCTGGCCAGGTCCAAAGCGGCCTCGTCGCCGTTGCCGTCCAGCTCGATCAGCAGCGTGGCGACCGCCATCACCACCACGCCGGTCATGACCGTCGCGATGATGCCGGCCGGCAGCCCAGCCTCCCCATAGGCGATCAGCAGCAGTGGAATGCCCATGTAACCGGTGTTGGAGAAGATCGCCGCCGCGCCGTGCAGTGTCAGAACGGCCAGTCGCCCCGGGAATGCGAAGGCGGCAACCAGCATCGCCAACCCGAAGGTTCCGATCAGCCCGCCGCCGAAGGCGGCGATGAAGGGCCAGTGAAGGATCTGGGAAATCTCGAGTTGGGCCATGGTGCCGAAGAAGAGAGCCGGCAGGGCCACGTAGAAGACGAAGGCATTCAGGGCGCCGGACGCCTGCTCGCCGAGCAGCCCGACCCGGCCGACGGCGTAACCGCAGCCCATAATCGCGAAAACCGGCAGGACGATGTTGAGGATGGCCTCCATGGCGGCCGCAAGTAGCCCGGTCGCGGCCGATCCGTCCAGACCGTGTAGGGCAAGGCTCCTATGCCCGCGCAGATGGGATGAGGAGGCCGCTGGGGCGCGGCGGAGAGACCGGACCGACCGCCGGAGTCGGTCCAGCGTTACGCAGACGGAGCTGCTTTCCCTCCGGCTTTCTGCTGAGACGCTTGCTCAGTGCGGTACCACTTTCCGATAGAGGTGCCACGTGCCATGCCCAAGGACCGGCATCACGAAGATCAGGCCCAGCAATAGCGGAACCGATCCGATCACCAGTCCGCCTGTGACGATCAGACCCCACACGGCCATCGGCAGCGGATTCAGGCGTACGGCCCGGATCGAGGTCGCGATTGCCGTCGACAGACTGACGTTGCGGTCGAGCAGCAGGGGAAAGGAGATGACGCTGATCGTCAGAGTCGCGACGGCGAAGAGGGCGCCGACCCCCAGGCCGACCAGGGTCAAGGTCCAGCCAGCGCCGGTCGTCAGCACGTCGCGCAGGAAACCGCTCAGCGAGGTCGGCGGTTCGGGACCCAGGGTCGCGCTGTAGATTGCCTGCGCCGATGCCAACCAGATGAAGAAGGTCGCGAAGAGCAACAACGCGAGAACCGCAATCGACCCGAAGGCTGGAGCGCGGAGCGGGGCGAAGGCATCGGCCCAGGTCGTCTGGAGGCCTTGCTCGCGACGGCGGCTGATCTCGTAGAGGCCGATGGCGGCCGCGGGGCCGACCAGCGCGAAGCCGGAGGCCAGCGGGAACAGAAGCGGCAGGAGATCGTAGCCGAAGGCGACGCGCGCCAGCACAAAGCCGACGATCGGATAGAGGAGACAGAGCAGGACGATGTCGCTGCGGTAGGCGGCGAAGTCCTCCACGCCGCGCGTCAAGACGTCGCGCAAGTCGGCGACGCGAATGCGTCGAACCTGGGGGGCTGCGGTCTGTCCCGGGCGACTCATGGCGTCCGCGTGCTTCGCCGCCGATCTGAACTGCTGGATTCCCCATTCGATGGGATTGCGTATGGTGGACATGATCGGTCCTCCGGTTGTCGATGGTCCGCGCCGCGCCCGTCCCCTTGGACGTCTCTGCGGTCTATGCGGCTGAAAGGCAGGCCCGGCGGATTCCGGCTCGGGCGTTGCCCGGTGGCTTGTTTCAGCCACTTCGCTCAAGATAGCCGGGAAAAATTTACCATAATTTGGTCTTCCGAAGTCGGATATTCACAGTTTTTTGCGGTGATGACCGTGCTTCTGGCTGTCAGCGCCGAGCGATAGGGGCGTCGCGGAGCTTTTCCGGCTCCGCTTGACGCGGATCGATCGGCTAGGCATCACTGGCCACGCTCTCGAAACCTGGAGGCTCCCAGTGCAGATCGACCCGCATTCCGCCTTGGTTTACGTCATGGTTCTGGTGTCCGCATCGGACGACGATATGACCGACGCGGAACTCAAGACGATGGGGGAGATCGTTCGCTACTTGCCGGTTTTCAGTGGTTTCGAATCGCAGCGCCTCACCACGATCGCCGATGCCTGCGCCAGCCTGCTCAGCGACGAAGACGGCCTGGACAAGGCGCTGGACGCGATCGAGTCCGCCTTGCCCGATCATCTGCGGGAGACGGCCTACGTGCTCGCTTGCGACGTCGCGGCCGCTGACGGGCAGGTTGCGCAGGAAGAGATGCGTCTGCTCGAATTGATCCGCTATCGCCTGCGGGTCGGCCGTCTTCCGGCCGCTGCGATAGAGCGCGCAGCGCGGGCACGCCACCAGACGCTGTAGCGGCGTGCGGACTCGGCAGCAGCCAGGCGATCTGGCTGCTAATCTACTGGTTTTATGTCATTTTTGCGTTGCATTGGATACGCAGCGCACGGCAGGCTTTTTGTTCCGACTACGGTCGCCGGGACAGGAGGTTTCGTGCCGTGAGCCTGGAATTGTTGTTGAAGGACTACCGCCTGACGACGGCGGAGATTCTCTATCACATGCCCGACCATCCGGGGTTGCTTCAAACCTACGTCTGGCAGGACTACGATAAAGCTCCGCGCTACCCCGTCCTCTGTCAGTTCCTCGATTTCTGGATCCGGGAACTCGACGGACCGCTGCATTCGGTGAAGGTCGCCGGTCAGAAGCTGTTGGTGCCGCCCGAAGCGCGAGTCGCCCAGGCGTGGTTGACCCTCCATTAAAGCGTGATCGTCTCAAGCGGGGAGTGACGCTTCGCCGCTTGGTCTTGCGCAGCGCGGCGCATAGGTTGCGGGTCGGTTCCCTTTGCAACGACGGACCCAGTGACCGTGACCTTTTCCGCTCTGTCTTCCCCCGACTCGACAACTGGTTCGGATGCGCGCGCCGCCCCGCGCGCCGTCGCGCTCTGGCTTCTGGGCGTTGCGGCTTCGATCTTCGCGATGGCCGTCATCGGGGCGATCACCCGGCTGACCGAATCCGGGCTCTCGATCATGGAGTGGGCGCCGGTCTCCGGTTTCCTGCCCCCGCTCACCACAGCCGAGTGGGAGCGGCTGCTCGACCTCTATCGCCGGACGGCCGAGTACCAGCAGATCAACCGTGGAATGTCCCTGGCAGAGTTTCGGGAGATCTTCTGGTGGGAGTGGATCCATCGCCAGTGGGGCCGCTTCATCGGCCTGGCCTATGCCCTGCCGCTGGCGTGGTTCTGGCTGCGCGGCGGTCTGCCGGGCTGGATCAAGCCGCATCTGCTGTTCGCGCTCGGTCTCGGCGCGTTACAAGGCTTCATGGGCTGGTTCATGGTGGCCAGCGGGTTCTTCGGCGAGCGCACGGATGTCAGCCAGTACCGTCTGGTGCTGCATCTGTCGCTGGCTCTTGTCATTTACGCCTATCTGCTCTGGCTTTCGCTCAGCCTGCTCAGGGCCTCGGCGGTCGCCGAGACGGACAGGTCGCTGAGCGTCCAAGCCAAGCTCTTTGCGGGGCTACTCGCCGTGACGGTCGTCTCGGGCGGTTTCGTGGCCGGCACGGACGCGGGTATGACCTACAATACCTTCCCTTTGATGGATGGGCGTCTTCTCCCCACCGGCTACGCGGCTCTGCAGCCTTGGTGGCTGAATTGGTTCGAAACCATCGAGGCGATTCAGTTCAATCACCGCCTGCTGGCCGTGACCACGGCAGTTGCCGCGGTGCTTCTGTGGCTCCAGTCCCTCCGTCGCCCCCTGACCCGAGATATCCGACAGGGGTTCGCCGCCGTCGCCGGAGTGGCATTGGCGCAGACGGCCCTGGGGATCGCCACGCTTCTGATGGCCGTACCGATCTGGCTCGGCGCGCTGCATCAGGCCGGTGCTCTCTGTCTGATCGCCGCGACGGTCTTCCTGCTGCACGGCCTGCGGGGCGGGCGAACGGCGGCTTAGAGGCGATTCTGCTTCAGCTTTCCTGCTGAGACTGGATTTCCGCGTATTCGTCGGCGGCCATGGCGGCGACGATCGGCGTCGACCCCTGCGATACCGCAACCCAGCCGCCCTGTTCTTCCAGGGGAACGGCCGGGCGCCGGGCCATTCGGTAGAGAGCGAAGCCGCCGAGCAGAAGATGCAGCGCCGCCACCGTGGCGAAGAAGCCGCTCGGTCCAGTTAGATCCATGGCCATACCGGCCAGCGGAGGGCCGAGGATGCCTCCGACGGCATAGACCAGATAAAGCGTCGAGGAGGCGGCCACCATCTGCTCGCGCTCCAGATGGTCGTTGGCGTGGCTGAGCACCAACGCGTACATCGACAGGCAGAGTCCACCGAACAGCGCGGCCAGCCCGAACAGCAGCCAGCGGTCCAGATCCCCGATCCACCAAGCGAAGCCGGCGACGCCGGCGGCGATCAAGGTGACGACGGTCATGACCAGACGGCGGTCGAAGCGGTCGGACAGCCGTCCGACGGGAAACTGCAGCAACACGCCGCCGATCATGAAGGCCGACACGAAGATCGAGATATCGGCGCCCGTCAGGCCTGCGGAGGTCGCGTAGACGGCGCTCATTCCCAGCAACGCGCCCTGTGCCACGCCGAGCAGGGCGGCGCCGACCACGGCCAGAGGCGAGCTGATATAGAGCACGCGCAAGGACACCGGCTGCGGCGCGTCGAAGTAGGGAGCCGGGCTGGCCGACAGCAACATCGGGACCAGTGAGATCGACAGCAGCACGGACACCAGAATGAAAAGAACGAAGCCGCTGGGGTCGGAGAGGATCAGCAGATATTGCCCGGCGGCCATGCCCAGCATAACCACGATCATGTAGATCGCCAGCACCTGGCCCCTGGTTTCGTTCGTGGCGCGATCGTTCAGCCAGGATTCGGCGACGATGTAGAGCGCTGCGACGCAGAAGCCGGTCGCGATCCGCATGGCGGTCCAGCTGATCGGCTCGATCAGCACCGAATGGGCGAGCACGGCGACCGAGGCGACCGAGGCGACGGCGGCGAACACCCGGATATGACCGACCCGCTTGACCATCAGGGGAGTCACGAGTGAGCCGATCAGAAAGCCTGCATAGTAGCCGGCCATGATGACGCCGGTCACCGTTTCGTCGAAGCCCTCCAGCCCGGCGCGTACGCCCAGCAGGGTCGACTGCAGACCATGCGCGGCCATGATGAGTACCAGGCCGATAAAGAGGCTCCAGGTTGCGGCTAACGCAGTGATCATCGCCGGGAACCTTTACCGCAGGCCTAAGTGGGGAACTGATGGTTCGCTCGAGGTTGCGGCGCCTATCGCAGAGGCTATAGCGCGACGCGACAGTCGATGGGAAACCGGGGTGAATCAAGAGTTGCAACCGGTTCGGAAATTTTTTCACCACCCCTCTTGCAACCACGCAACAGATACACACATTTCCGCATAGGCAATGCGCAAATACGATAATCTCGTGTTTGCGTTGAGGAATTCGGAGAAGGATGCGGCGGCGCTTCGAGAGGCTGCCTGCATCGATCTCCCGAAAAGGGATTGGTCGGACCGAGCCTTCCGGCTCAGCTCGGCCAATATGCCGGTTCGTCGTCCGCGATCTCGCGGGTTTCCCCGTCAGACGGATCGGCATCCCTAGCTGAGAGGTTGCTTCGCGGTAACTATTGCGGCGTCCTTCGGGACGCCGCTTTTTTTGCGGTGTGCTGGTTTATGGTGCGCTGGGTCGTTCGAGGTCAGGCCACCGGAGACCCGGCGATGGACTCAGGCGGAGCCTCACTGCTGCCTGGCCTGAGTCCGTCGCCACGGCGTTCCGGAAACGAAATTTCCCGCCGTCAGAGTTCTTTGGCTTTGGCCAGGACGTCCTCGACGTGACCGGGTACTTTCACCTTCCGCCATTCGGCGCGCAGTACGCCTTTCTCGTCGATCAGAAAGGTGGAACGGTCGATGCCCATATACTTCTTGCCGTACATCGCCTTCTCCACCCAGGACCCATAGGCTTCGACCGTCGTACCCTCTTCGTCGGATGCAAGGGTGAAGGGCAGCTCGTATTTGGCCTTGAACTTATCGTGCTTGGCGACGCTGTCCTTCGACACGCCGATGATCTCGGCATCAAGCCCGCTGAAGTCCGGCAGGCTATCGCGGAAGCCGCAGGCTTCCTTCGTGCAGCCGGGGGTGTCGTCCTTGGGATAGAAATAGAGGACGACCTTCTTGCCGCGCAGCTTCTTGAGAGAAACCGAGCCGCCTCCGTCAGTCGGTAGGGTGAAATCCGGGGCAGGTTTGCCAACTTCAACGCTCATACAGGCCTTCTCCATCTCGCAGGGGTCGTGGCAAAAGTGACGCCGAGGGGACGAAAGTCAAGCCGACGGAACACCGTCGCGCGGAGCGTTCGACAGACACCGCGAAGGCAAAGCTGACGGCGGAGCGAGGGCGGTTCTACTCTAACCAGGGTTTTCGTCGCCCCGCTTTGCGTCCTCAGACTCTTCGTGCTCGGCGGTCAGCACGCGCGCAGGCTCCTCGATCAGCTCGGCGTAGCTTTCGCAGACCCGCTCGACGGCAAGCATCAGGTCGTCGCGCAACCTGCCGAAGTCCGCCTTGGCGGTGAAGCGGGCCAGGGCGCGTTTCTGGCCCTCGGGTGCCTGCTGCTCGTCGAAGGCCTCGCCGGCTGTCAGCCGCAGGATCTGCTGCACGGCACTGAGCAGCCGCTCCGCCTCGATCAGTCCGGCAGTCCGTTGGGGACCAATCACGCCGGCGGCGCCCAACGCCTCCAGAGCCTCGACCGTCGAGGTTTTCAGCACCTCGGGCTGGTCCTCAGCGGACAGGAGTTGAAGTCCTTGAGCGACGAAGTCGAGGTCGTAGAGCCCTCCGCGCAGGTACTTGAGGTCCCAAAGACCCCGTGCGGGACGTTCCTTCGCGATGCGCTCCCGCATCTCGGCGACCGCGATCAGGGTCCGGTCGCGGTCGCGCGAGCGCATCAGGACGGACCGAATCGTCTGCTTGAGGTCGTCGACCAAGCCAGGGTTACCGGCAATGGGCCGGGCGCGGGTCAGAGCCATCTCCTCCCAGGTCCAGGCGTCCTCTTCCAGATAGCGCCGATAGCCCGTGAGGGAGACGGCGATCGGGCCGGTGGCGCCGGAGGGCCGCAGGCGGGGATCGACCTCGTAGAGGCTGCCCTCTGCCGTCTGCACTGTCAGCGCCGTAATGAGGCGTTGGCTCAGGCGGCCGAAGTAGATCGGCGGATCGAGCGGCTTGGGTCCGCTGGACTCACGGGTTCCTGCCGCGACGTCGTAGACGAACACGAGATCCAGATCGCTGGTCGCCGTCATTTCGCCCGCACCCAGCTTGCCCAGCGCCAGCACCGCCAGTCCGCGTCCGGGCATCTCGCCGTGCCGGCGGGCCAGTTCCGCCTGAACCTGAGGGAGCAGCGCCCGCACCGTGGCCTCGGCTATGGCGGTGTAGGCGTGGCCCGCGCCGGTGACGTCATAATCGCCGCGGAGAATCCGGAGACCGACGTCGAAGCGGCGATCGCCGGCCCAACGACGAATGAGGTCGAGGGCTTCCTGAAAGTCACGAGCCTGACCAAGCGTTTCCTCAAGCTCGCTATCGAGCCCGGCGGCGTTCGGCAGCGCGTCACCGAAGCCCGGTTCGACAACCGCTTCCAGCAGACCGGGCCGCCGTCCCAGGTGTTGGGCCAGAGCCGGAGCGTCCCCCATGATCTCGGCGAGCAGGTCCAGCAGCTTGGGGTTCTCGTGCAGCATGGAGAAGAGTTGGACGCCCGCCGGCAGCCCGGCCAAGAAGGTGTCCAGGCGCAGCAGCGCGTCGTCCGGCTGGGCGGTGCGGCCAAGGGCCTGCAGAAGGCTCGGCATCAGCTCCGTCAGGTACTCGCGCGCGCGGGTGGTGCGGGTGGCACGGTAGCGGCCGTGATGCCAGGCGCGCACCAGATTGAAGACGCGGGCGCCGTCCGTGAAGCCGAGTTTGGCCAGGGTCTCCAGGGTGCCCGGCTCCGGTTCTCCACCCGTGAACACCAGGTTGCCCGGACCCGACAGGCTGGGTGCCTCCTCGAACAGCTCGGCGTAGTGGCGCTCGACGCATTTCAGGTGGTGCAGAAGCTCCTGCCGAAAGATGTTCGCGTCGGCCGCGCCCAGGAAAGCGGCGATACGATCGACACCCTCCGCGTCGCTCGGGATCAGATGGGTTTGCTGGTCGCCGACCATCTGAAGGCGATGTTCCAGTCGGCGTAGATAGCGGTAGGCCTCGGCGAGATCCGCCGCCGTGTCCGGTTCGACCCGTCCGAAGCGGACCAGAGTGTCCAGGGTGATGAGCGTTTGAGGTTGGCGCAGTTCCGGATTGCGGCCGCCGAAGATCAACTGCTGGGTCTGGGCGAAGAACTCGATCTCGCGAATGCCGCCCCGTCCCAGCTTGACGTTGTGTCCCTCGACCGCGATGTCATTGCCGCCCTTGTGCGTCGCGATCTGGCGCTTGATCGAGTGGATGTCCCGAATGGCCCAGAAGTCCAGGTGCTTGCGCCAGACGAAGGGTCGGATTTCGCGCAGGAAGGTTTCGCCGAGGGCACGGTCGCCGGCTACGGGCCGTGCCTTGATCATGGCCGCCCGCTCCCAGTTCTGACCCAGCGACTCGTAGTAGGTCATGGCGGCACCGAAGGAGATGGCGACGGGCATGGCACCCGGATCGGGCCGCAGCCGCAGGTCGGTCCGGCAGACGTAGCCCTCGGCCGTGCGCTCCTCCAACAGCTGAACCAGGTCGCGGGTCAGCCGGACCATGGTTTCCGCTGTGCCGCGTTTGCTGTGGCAGTCGATCCGCTCGGGATCGTAGAAGACGATCAGATCGACGTCGGAGGAGTAGTTGAGCTCTCCGGCTCCCAGTTTCCCCATACCCAGGACCAGATAGCCGCAGGTCTCGGTCGGCTTTGCCGGGTCCATCAGCGTCAGCTCCTCGCGCTGATGGAGACGTCGCAACAGCAGACCGAGTGCGGCGTCGATCGCCGTGGCGGCGAAGTCGGAGAGCGCGCCGGTGACCCGCTCGAGCGGCCAGAGGCCGGCGATGTCGGCCAGCGCGACCGTCAGCGCGCAGTGGCGGCGGGCCTGCCGCAGGGCAATGCCTGCCGTTCGGGCGTCTTCGGCGAAGGCCGCCGCGCGCGTCTGCTCCAGCAGCGCCTCGATCCGCCGGTCCGGCCCTTCGGTTAGAACAGCCAGGAAGCCGGCGGGGTCCGCCAGGATGCAGCCGCCCAGGAAGGGCGCATTGCCGAAGACGGCTTCGAGCAGGCTTCGACCGGCCGGATCGTCGAGCAGCGTCTGCACGGCCTCCGCCGTTTCGGGGTCCGACCGCTTGGCTCGCTCGACCAGGTCCTGCCGACCATTGGCGGCTTGGACGGAATCGAAAGCGCGGGGCAGAGACTCGGGGGGAGGCAGGAAGGCGTACTGCATGAAGATGAGCGAATGGCCTGAATGGCGGGCCAGACTGCGCTGCGCCCTGCTCTAGCGTCAAGTTGTGCGGGAATGTCCGTTTCCCACGGAGTGCACTGGTTTCGACGCCTTCGGCTCCGCTACTCTCTCGGTCATGATTCGCCGTTCCACCCGCATCGCCCTGGAGATCCTGGTCGGGCTGCTTCTCGCCGCCGTTCTGATCGTGGCGGCGGTGCTGTGGCGCCTGTCCGACGGCCCGCTTTCCGTCGATTTTCTGACACCGCACCTGGAGCAGGCCTTCGCTGCGGCCGATGGCGACCTGATCGTGGAGGTCGGTTCGACCGAGCTGGTCTGGGGTGGTTGGGATCGAACCCTCGATCTGCGGGCCCGCGACTGGCGCGTCGATGGCCCGGACGGCCAGAGAGTGGCGCAATTTCCAGAGGTAGATATAACGCTGAGCCTGCGGGCTCTGGCTCAGGGTGTCGTGGCTCCGACCGCCATCGCCGTGACAGGTGCCAGTCTCACGCTGGAGCGCGATGGCGATGGTCGCTTTGGCCTTGCCGCGCAAGCTCCCTTCGCCCCTGTGCCCGTGCCCGTGGCAGAAACGCAGCGGCCCGGGGAGGCGGGCAGCGGCGATGCCGCGGTGTCCGAGGCGGAGTTGCCGGAGATCGCGGCTCTGCTTCCGAATCTGGCTGCCCGGCTTCTCTCCCCGGCCGATCCTTCCGAACCCCTGTCTTTTCTGAACTCCCTGCGCGGCCGGGACCTGACCGTTACGCTGATCGACCGCAGCATCGACACGACTCTCGTGGCACGCAGAGCGGCGGTCGAGCTGTTCCGCCAGGAAAACGGCATCGCTGGGACGGCCGGGTTGTCGCTCGACATCGGCGCTGAGCCGATGACGCTCGAAGCGACGCTCGATTACGACGTAGCCGACGCGCGTTTGCGGATTGCCGCCGCGTTTCAGGACCTCGACCTGCCGAGCGTCGGGCAACTGGCGCCAGCCTTGGCGCCCTTGTCCCAGGCGGAGGTCGCGCTGGACGGTTTGGTAGACCTCGTTCTGGATGCCGAGGGGCAAGTCGACAGTGTCGCATTCGATTTGGCGGCGGGGGCCGGCCGCCTTCGCCTCCCGGACGTCTATCCCGAGCCTTTGGAGGTGGCCACCGTCGCGGCGGTCGGCGCCTATCGGGCCGAGCAACGCCGGATCGCCGTTGACGACTTCTCCCTGCAACTCGGCAACCAGGCGACCGCCGGACCCAACCTGCGGGCGCGCTTCAACCTCGACTTCGGCGACGGCTTCCATGACTTCGGGATCGGCGCGCGGGTGGACCGCGTGGCCGTTGCGGACCTACAGCGCTACTGGCCGGCCGATGCCTCGAAAAACGGTCGTGCCTGGGTGTTGGAGAACATCGCGGCCGGCGCCGCCGAAAATCTCGAGGTGGTAGCCTCTCTACGCCTACCGGATGCGCCCGCCGCGACCCTGACCGAGGATAGGTCGGACGCTCCCTCGCAGCCGGAGATGTCGCGGGAGCCGGTGCTTGGCAGCTTTCAGGGCAGTTTCGACTTCACCGACCTTGAGATCCACTACAACCGGCCCCTGCCACCGGTGACCGAGGCCTCGGGACGCGCGGTGTTCGACAGCGACGGCCTGACCTTCGCCGTTGCCGAGGGTCGATTGCAGCAGTTGGTTTTCGAGACGAGCGAGGTGAGAATCTTCGGGTTGTCGGGCGAGGATCATCGACTTGCCATCGATGCCGAGGTAGGCGGCGGCCTGAAGCCGGCGCTCGAGATCCTCAACCATCCCCGGCTTCAGCTCATCGACAAGCTCGGGGTGCCGCTGGCGGGAAGCGCTGGAACCTTCACGGCCCAGGTCGGCTTCGCCTTCCCACTGATCGACGCGCTGACGGATGACGAGATCGAAGTGACGGCGACGGCCGCGCTCACCGACGCGGCGCTGCAGGATGCCGTCGCCGGGCTGGACCTCACGGAAGGCGACCTCGCCCTGGACCTCGATGTCCGCGCAATGTCCCTCTCCGGCCCGCTGCGCCTTGGCGGGCTTCCCCTGGATCTCGATTGGACGGAGTACTTCGAGGCGCGCGACGGTGTTCGGCGCAACGTCACGGCGCGTACCGACGCGCTCGACGCCGAGGTGCGCGCGCGTTTCGGTCTTCCCTTGGCGGAGCGGATCCGTGGGCCGGTCGCTGCCGATCTCAGGCTCACGGGCCTGGTCGACGAGACGTCGGATGTGGAAATCGATTTGCAGCTCGTCGAGGCGGAGATCGATATCCCGAGGCTCGCATGGCGTAAGCCGTCGGGCGTTCCCGCGACAGCGCGGCTGGTCGCTCAGCTTTGGGGAGAGCGTCTGGTCGCTTTGCGCGACGTGGAACTCTATGCAGGCGATCTCTCGGTGGTGGGAGCCGCCACCTTCTCGCCGGACGACGGAAGCCTGATTCTTGCCAACCTCAGCAACGTGACGCTCGGTGCCACCAGCTTGGACGACATCAGCGTTCGTCCCTGGAACACCCCAGAGGGCGATGGCTGGGAGGTGCAGGTTGCCGGTGGGCGTCTGGATGCCGCCCCCTGGTTGGAGGACGAGGAGGCATCGGGACAGCCGGATGAGAGTACCGCGCCGGGCACTGACCTCGGCCCCGAGCCCGACGCCCCGCAGACACCGCTGAGACTTCAGATCGCGCAGCTGCAGTTTCTGCATCTGGGCGACGATCGCGGCTTGGAGGCCGTCGCGCTGGAGGGAGAACGCGGACCGCGCGGTTGGGAGCGCTTGAGCGCCTCCGCCGAAATTCCGCGCGCCTTGTGGCGCCGCAGCGGCCGTGTCCGCGAGGGCGACGCCGTGATCCCGCAGAAGCTGCTCCGGCTCGATTGGGGCCCCGATCCGTCGGGTGCCGGTTACGATCTTGAGCTGGGCGCCGACGACCTGGGCGCCGTACTGCGCGCGTTTGGCTGGGTCGACGAGATGGAGGGCGGTCAGACAAGGATCGTGGGACGCAGTCCCGGCCCGCTGCTGTCCGCGCCCATCGAGGCGGAGCTCGAACTGCGTCAGTACACGCTGGTCGACGCGCCCCTGCTCGGCCGGATCGTCGCTGGTGCCTCGCTCGGCGGTCTCGGCGGGATGCTGGCCGAGGACAACGGCATCACCTTCGAGCGCGGTGTCGGGGACCTGGTCCTGGAACAGGGCGTCCTGTCCACCGACCTGCTGCGCGCCTACGGACCGGCTCTAGGCATCACCGCGCGCGGCACGCTGGATACCGAGGCCAACGCGATCGACCTGCAGGGAACGCTGGTTCCGGCCTATGCGATCAACCAGGTGCTGGGGGCGATCCCGATTCTCGGCCCGCTCCTGACGGGCGGAGAAGGCGAGGGAGTCCTTGGCGTGACCTACTCGGTATCCGGTTCGCTGGACGATCCGGATGTGGACGTGAATCCCTTGTCGGCCCTGGCTCCCGGATTTCTGCGCGGCATCTTCAGCGGCAAGATCGACGGCAGCGAAGAAGCCCTTGAGGCCCTGCCGCCCGCCGGCGCGCTGCGCTGAGATTTCATCCGCTGAGCCAGCTATTTTGTTCTTGATTTGATCTCTACAAAGGCGTTCTCTCCGGGTCATGACCGGATCGACACTGACTAACGCCGCTCGGCGGGTTCTGACCACGCCGGAGGCCCGACACAAGGCTGCCGCAGCCCAACGGCTGGCGGCCGACTGGCGCAGCGGAACGTTTCCCGCGCTCGGGTCGCCCGGTGCCCCTGCGCGGCCCGCGCGGCCGGACAGGCCGGAGCTTCTGGCCCCGACACAGGTGCCGCGCCGCCGGATCAATACCGCCGTGGCCGGGCGCGTGGCGCTGTTGCATGCCTTGGCGCACATCGAACTGAACGCCGTGGATCTCGCCGTCGATCTGTTGGCGCGTTTCGCTTCGGATGACTTGCCGAACGCCTTCATCGAAGATTGGCTTCAGGTCGCCGAAGAGGAGGGCAAGCACTTCCTGCTGTTGGCCGACCGTCTGGCGGAGTTAGGCGCGGCCTACGGCGATCTGCCCGCGCATGACGGTCTCTGGCAGGCGGCGGAGGAGACGGCGCACGATCTGCTCGCGCGCCTGGCGGTGGTGCCGCAGGTGCTGGAGGCGCGCGGCCTCGACGTCACACCCGGAATGATCGCCAAGCTGGACCAGGTCGGCGACCCCGCCTCCGCCGCCATCCTGCGGACGATCTACGAGGAGGAGATCGGGCATGTGGCCATCGGCCGGCGCTGGTACCTCTGGCTCTGCACCCGTCGCGGGCTCGATCCCCAGGCGACTTGGCACGAGCTGGTGCGCCGCCATTTCCGGGGCGCCCTGAAACCGCCCTTCAACGAAGCCGCCCGCCGGACTGCCGGACTCGAGCCGGCCGACTATCTCCCCCTGGCCGTGGAAAGGCAGATGCCGTGACTGCGAAGATCCACTCGGACGGTAAGCCCCGCTGCGGCTGGCTGCCGAGCGGCGATCCTCTCTACCTCAGTTATCATGACGAGGAGTGGGGCGTTCCGCTTTACGATGCGCCGGCGCTTTTCGAACTGCTGAACCTGGAAGGTTTCCAGGCCGGCCTGTCCTGGCGGACCATCCTGTACAAGCGTGAAAACTTTCGCCGCGCCTTTGCCGGGTTCGATGCGGAGAGGTTGGCCGGTTGGGGAGAGGCGGAGCAAGCGCGTCTTCTGGCCGATGCGGGTATCGTACGCAATCGTCTGAAAGTCGCTGCAACGCTTGATAACGCACGCGCCTATCTGGAGGTGGAATCCTCTTACCCTGGCGGTTTCGCCGGTTTCGTGTGGGAGACGGTCGAGGGGAAGCCGCAGATCAACCACTTCGCCCAGCTCTCGGAGGTACCGGCGGAAACGCCGGCCGCCCGCGTTCTCTCGAAACGCCTGAAGAAGGCGGGCTTTCGGTTCGTCGGCCCGACCATCGTCTACAGTTTCATGCAGGCGGCCGGTCTGGTTATGGACCACACCATCGACTGTTTCCGGTACCAGGAGCTTGCCTGACTGTCGGTGATGTGGTTCTGACCCGGTGCTCAGGGCGGCTCGGCTATTGGATCAATTCGAACTGAAGCAGAAGGGTCCGCTGTAGGGGGCTGAAGTTGTCGTCCGACAACAGCGTGATCAGCGTCTCGCCATTCGGACCCCTGCGCAGCCAGAGACCTTCTAGATTGTCGACGGCCAGCGGTGCCTTGAGGAAGGCAAGCTCTTCGGGGCGCAATAGTGTGCCGGCCAGGGCGCGATCCAGCGGGGCCCGTTTCAGTTTGACCCTGACGCCGCCGATGATCGAGAAACCGCGCTCGAGCCAATAGAGATAGCGCTGGTCGGGACCGATCTGGGCGTCGACCGGGGCCAGATCGCCGTCCTGCGGGATCTGAAAGCCGCGCCATTCCGAAAAAGTTTCCTTGCTGGTCACGAAACCTTGCCAGGCGCGCTTGCCCTCGACTTCGGCCGTCAGGCCTTCGCTGATGGCCAGCAGCCCACCGCCCGGCAGCGCGACCAAGGACTCGACACCTTCGTTCGCCTCTGGCGGATGGTCTCCGGGCAGATCGCTTTGGTCAGGAAGTGCGATCGGCGGCAGCGCCCTGTAGCGATTGAGACGATGATGTCGTTCGAAGGCGACCAGGACATCGCCGGTCGGCAAGACGGCCAGAGCCTCGGCATCGCCCCAGTCCTTCAAGCCGGCGAGGGAGCGGCCGTCGGGCTCGCGCAGGGGACCGAGTCTGGCGCTTCCGGCGGAGGCCAGAGTGCTGTCGTCGCCATAGGTAACTTGGAAGGAGACCCAACGCCCTTCGTCCGAGACGGCGACGGCGCGGCGCGCGTCCTGCGACATCCAGAGCGCCGAGAGCCCGCCGAAGCGCGCGTCGTCGCTAATCAGCTCCAGGCCGCCGCGCCAGAGCAGCCGGCCGACCGACCGTTGCGCAGGGTTCTCGACATTGAGTTTGACGGCCCTGCTGCGCAGAGAGATCGAGACGCCGCCGGTTTCCAGCGCGGAGGCGTTGGCAGGTTCCGTTGGCGGAGACGCGGCTGTGCTTGGAGAGGTTGCGGCTAGAACGCTGAGAACCAGAAGGTAGGAACCGATCGAAAAAACGCGTTTCATACTCTGCTCGCCGACGCAGTTGTCCGATCTAGCCAGCCAGCCGCCGCAAAGACCCTCTGCCCGCCTGGGGACCTTCCTCGTCGAACAGCTCCGCTAGCTTCTCCAGCATGGTGCCGCCGAGCTGTTCGGCGTCCACGATGGTGACGGCACGCCGGTAGTAGCGAGTCACGTCGTGGCCGATGCCGATGGCGATCAATTCGACCGGGCTGCGTCCTTCGATGTAGGTGATGACTTCGCGCAGGTGTTTTTCCAGGTAGTTGCCTGGATTGACCGAAAGAGTGGAGTCATCGACCGGGGCTCCGTCGGAAATCACCATCAGGATCCGCCGCTGCTCCGGCCGGGCTAGCAAGCGGTTGTGCGCCCAGAGCAGCGCCTCGCCGTCGATGTTTTCCTTCAGGATGCCCTCGCGCAGCATCAGGCCTAGATTGCGGCGGGCCCGTCGCCAGGGCGTATCCGCCGATTTGTAGATGATGTGACGCAGGTCGTTCAGACGACCGGGCAGCGAGGGCTTGCCGGCGGCGATCCAGGATTCCCTTGATTGCCCGCCTTTCCACATGCGGGTGGTGAAGCCCAGAATCTCCACTTTGACGCCGCAGCGTTCCAGCGTACGCGCGAGGATGTCCGCCGACATGGCCGCTACGGAGATCGGGCGCCCGCGCATCGAACCGGAGTTGTCGATCAGCAGGGTAACGACCGTATCGCGGAAGTCCGTTTGCTTCTCCATCTTGTAGGAGAGCGAGTGGGTCGGTGCGGCCACGATACGGGCCAGCCGGGCCGTGTCCAGCAAGCCTTCCTCGAGATCGAAGTCCCAGGACCGGGTCTGTTTCGCCATCAGACGGCGCTGCAGCCGGTTTGCCAGCCGTGCGATCACGCCCTGCAGGTGGTTGAGCTGCTGATCCAGCATCTGGCGCAGTCGCGTCAGTTCGTCCGGATCGCACAGGTCGGGGGCCTCGACCACCTCGTCGTGCTTGTTGGAAAAGGCGCGGTAGAGCTCGTCGTCGGGCGTGTTGCGGCGGTCGTGTTCCGGGCGCCGGCCCGGCTGTCCGGGCTGCTCGTCGGCGGCTCCGTCCATCATCTCTCCGTCGGCTTCGGCTACTTCCTGGTCAGCTGCCTCCGCATCCGAGAGGTCGGCCTGGTCGCCGTCGCTGGCGGCGGCGCTCTCGCCGCTGTCCTGCTCGCCGCCTTCGGCGCGCATCTGGTCAGGCGTCTCTTCCGACTGATCCTCGCCGCCCTCGTCTTCCTGCTCGTCGTCCTCCAGTTCCTCGTCGCTGGTCGCCTCCAGATCCAGATCGGCGATCATCTGGCGAACGGCCTTCGCATAGGCGCCTTGGTCGGCGATCACCGATTTGAGGTCATGCAGCTCCTGCAGGATGCGTGGGTCGAGGGCCTGTCTCCAGACCTCGACCAGATTTCGGGCGGCAGCCGGCGGCGCCTCTCCCGTCATCGCTTCGCGAGCCAGCAGCCGCAGCGCCTCCGACAGCGGCGCTTCTTCGCGAGAGCGGATACGGTCGTATCCCCGCGCCCGGTAGCGGTCGTCCAGCACCGCGTCCAGGTTCATGGCGCAGCCGGCCATCCGCCTGGCCCCCAGGGCCTCGCAGCGGGCCTGCTCGACCGCGTCGTAGATCTCGCGCGCGACCTGTTCGTGCGGGCGGCTTCGCCCGTGGACTTTTTCGTTGTGATAACGCTGCCGGAGTGCGGCGGCATCGCATTCGCCACGCGCCAGCAGCACCTCCTCCAGCGGCAGGTCCCGGCTCGGCAGGGGCAGCCGGACTTCGGTCGCTTCCTGGGACTGGGCCGGAGGCTGCCCCGGCTGACTTCCACTGAACCCGACGGTCAGCTCCGCGTCGCGCGCGATCGATCGCAAGGTGGCTGCGGTGGCGCGCTTGAAGCGCTCGATCGGCGTATCGGCGGACTGGGTCATGCGGGGAAGAGCTGGATCACTGCAGGGCGAGAGGGCTCCGTCAGACCAGCGTCGCCTTGACGCCGCTGTCGGGCAGGTCGCTGCCGAAGCAGCGCTGGTAGTACTCCGCGACGATCGGGCGTTCGATCTCGTCGCACTTGTTCAGGAAGGTAATGCGGAAGGCGAAGCCGACGTCGTCGAAGATCTCCGCATTCTCCGCCCAGGTAATGACGGTGCGCGGGCTCATCACGGTCGAGATGTCGCCGTTGATGAAGCCGCTGCGGGTCAGGTCGGCCAAGGCAACCATGGCCGCGATGGTCTTACGGCCCTCCTCGCTGTCGTAGCTCGCTGCTTTGGCGAGCACGATGTCGACTTCTTCCTCATAATCCAGGTAGTTGAGAGTCGCGACGATATTCCAGCGGTCCATCTGACCCTGGTTGATCTGCTGCGTGCCGTGATAGAGCCCGGTGGTGTCGCCCAGCCCGACGGTGTTCGCCGTCGCGAACAGCCGGAAGGCGGAATGCGGGCGGATCACTTTGTTCTGATCCAGCAAGGTCAGTTTGCCTTCGACCTCCAGAACGCGCTGGATCACGAACATGACGTCGGCCCGTCCCGCGTCGTACTCGTCGAAGACCAGCGCGCAGGGGTTTTGCAGAGCCCAGGGCAGCAGGCCCTCGCGGAACTCGGTCACCTGCTGGCCATCGCGCAGGACGATGGCGTCCTTGCCGATCAGGTCGATCCGGCTGACGTGGCTGTCCAGGTTGATCCGGATGCAGGGCCAATTGAGACGTGCGGCGACCTGCTCGATGTGGGTCGACTTGCCGGTGCCGTGATAGCCCTGAACCATGACCCGACGATTGTAGGCGAAGCCGGCGAGGATCGAGAGCGTCGTGTCGCGGTCGAAGCGGTAGGCTTCGTCCAGATCCGGGACGTAGTCGCTGGCCTGGCTGAAGGCCGGCACCTGCAGCTCGCTGTCGATCCCGAAGGTCTGGCGTACCGAAATGGTGATGTCGGGGCCGCCGGTGGGCATCTGATGACCGGCTTCGGGACCGTGGCTCTGCGTATCGGCGTTCATCTAGAGTCCTTAAATTCTCGCGGGTTCGCTTTGCGGTCTGATTCGCGTCGGGCCTAGCTCTTCGTCGTCGGTCCGTAAAGCCTCTTTAGGGTCGTGTAGGCCTGATTGACGCTCTTCAGGCGGTCTTCCGCCGCCGGATCGCCGCCATTGGAGTCGGGATGCAGGCGCTTGGCCAGGAACTTGTAGCGGATTTTGATTTCGGCCAGCGTGACTGGTGCGCTGAGATCCAGCTCTGCCAGAGCCAGTTCTTCCTCGCTGCGGGCGCGCCGACGGCGGTCGGCCCGGCGCTTGCGGGTCTCCTCCCGCTCTTCGGCGAAGAGGTCGAAGGGATCCTGCAGGTCCTCGGCCGGATCGCCCCCGGCGAATGACCAGGTCGGACGATCCCAGATCTGATCGCGGCGGCGCTGTGCCTCGATTTCCGTTTCGCTCATGCCGGCGAACCAGTCCCAGGACTGATTGTAGGCGCGCACATGCTCCAGGCAGAACCAGTAAAACGCCCCGGGCTGATTGCGATCGCGCGGCGCCCGATGCGTTCCGACTTCCCTGCAGCCAGGGTGATCGCAGATCCGCTCGGCGACCCCGGCCCCTCTGGCCGTGGATCCTCCTGCAGCGGCCGCTGGGGACGCGCCTTCGGATGGCTGCGGCTGTGGGGATGCGGACGGCTCCATGATGAGGCTGAGTATGGGAACTGGCCGGGAGCGAAGCAAGCCGAAGGCGCCGTCCAAAGGCTTACCGACCGCATGGCTTACGTGCGCCGCTCCGATAGATTGACCACCGCCAAGCCGGTCAGCATCAGCAGCAATCCGATGGTCAGCGTCGCGGTCACGGGTTCCTGCAGCCAAAGTGTTGCAGCTGCCACGCCCACCATGGGCACGCCGAGGAAGCCGAGCGATGTGGTGATCGCCGGCAGGCTGCGGGTGACCGTAAGCGCGGCCCAGAAGCAGAAGGCCGTTGCGATGGGACCGTTGTAGAACAAGACGGCGGCCAGGCTCCAACTGGGCTCGATCGTCTGCAGCGGTTCGGTGATCAGGGCCACGGTCAGCAGCAACGGCAGAGCAAGCAGCATCTGCCAGGGCGCGAGCTGCAGCGGCGAAAGGTGCCAGCGGTGACCGCGGACATGCAGCAGCGCGACGGCCCAAGCGAAGGCGCCGAGTAGCAGCAGGCCGTTGCCGAGCAAGACTTCGGTCGTTTGCCAGTCGAAGCCGAAGGGATTGAACAGCACGGCCAGCCCGCCGAGACCCAGCAGCCAGCCGAGAGTCTTGAGCGGACCCATCCGCTCGCCGAAGATGATCATGGCTGCCGGCGTAACCCAGAGAGGGGTGGTGTAGACCAGCAAGGCGGAGCGGCCGGCCTCGACGACCTCCAGGCCGGTGTTGATGCAGGCCAGGAACAAGGCCATCTGTAGCAGGCCGACGCTGACGATGATCGGTAGGTCGGGCCGGCCAGGCAGTCTGAGTTCACCACGCCACAGCAGCACGGCGAACAGCGTGGCGGCGCCCAGGGCCATGCGGGCGGCGCCAAACCAGAAAGGCGGGATCGAGTCCAGGGCGACCTTCATCACCGGCCAGTTGACGCCCCAGAGAAGGATCACCGCGATCAACAGCAGTGCGGCCCGGCCCGGATCGGCTGCGGTTGTCCCGCCGGGGAGAGGAATGCGCGCCATGAGATACGACCGAAAGCGTGAAGTAGGTGCGGAGGACCGCCGTGGTTTCGCGAAATCCGGATCTGCGTGAAGATCCTGAGTTCAAAGATCGGAAAGGCTGACTAAGCTATGGCAGATGACGCAGCGCAAGGTGAGATCGCATCGCGGATCGAACGCAAGCTGACACAGGAGTTCGCACCCTTGCGTCTACGGATCGTAGACGAATCTCACAAGCATGCCGGCCACAGCGGCTGGCAGCCCGGCGGCGAGACTCATTTCCGCGTCGAGATCGTGACGGCGACGTTCATCGGTCAGTCGCGCGTCGCGCGGCAAAGGCTGGTGTATCAGGCCCTGGCCGAGGAGTTGGAGGAGCGCGTGCATGCGCTGACACTTCGCACTTTCGCGCCGGAGGAAGATCCCAAAAAAGAAGCGATGGCCCAGGCCGGTCCCTAGGTGAGCCGGGCCGGCCCGAAGGTTTGCGTCTGCACGCTGAAGCTGAAGAACGTGCGTCGAGAGTCTTTCGGGGTTGCGCTACCCGGAGGCTTTCGTCAAGTTCGATGAGGGAAATCTGTGACGCCGCGCGCCCCGATCGTCGGACTGCCGGCTTGGGGAACGGCGGTCCATAGTTCGAGCAAATGGGAACACCCGGCCGAGGCTGAACGAGATGTCCAGAGGTGTTCAGGCGGCGGCGGAGAAGGCAGCGGACTCCAAGCTGCTTTCGCGTAACGTCACGGTGAACGGCCGCCGCACCTCCCTGCGGCTGGAACGCCTGATGTGGGAGGCGCTGGCCGAGATCGTGCGGCGCGAGGAGACCTCGTCCAACGAACTGGTGACCCGCATCGCGGATCGTCGTGCCGCCTCCAGCCTGACTGCGGCCGTGCGCGTCTTCATCGTCAGCTACTTCCGGGCGGCGGCAACCGACGAGGGCCATGCCGGAGCCGGACATGGCGAAGTTCGCCAACGTCGCATCTCCGCCTGACCTTCCCCCATCACTTTCGGGGCGCCCTGCGGTGACCGAGTTGATGGAGCGGCGTTGAGGGGTCGGCGTTCTGCCCGTTTTGGGACAAGATCCTAGTCATCGCTGTCCAGGCGACACCGAAGGTCGCTCTCCGCGCCCGCCGTGGATTGACCGGCGATGTGGATTGACCGGCGATCCCAACCAGCGCCAACACCCTGTAATCCGAAAAAACGACGGTGGATTGTATACACTCTAGGATATTGATGCTTCATGATTCATCAACTATTGGTGCATAAGACATTTCTGTGATCGGTGAATGGTGTCCCACCCCTCCAGCGCGCGAGAGATCATGCACGTTTTCTCCAAAGGTCTTTTACTAACTGCGGCCATGCTGATCCTGGCCGGATGTCAGTCTGCCGCAGAGCATCGCGCCGCGGTTCGGGACGACAGCGGCGACCGCCTGACGGTTGGTACGGTTCAGCGTGAAATCCGGGTCGGCATGACCAATGCCGACGTCGTGCAGGTCCTCGGGTCGCCGAACATGGTGACCACCGATGAGGAGCGACGCGAAGTCTGGGTTTACGACAAGATCTCGACGGAGCGTGCTTACTCGACCAGCAGCGGGGGTGTATCGGCCCTGATCCTGGGGGGTGCTCTCGTCGGCGGGGGGCTCCTCGGTGGAGGGGTTGCACCGGGCTACAGCGGATCGAGCGGTGCGGACGCCACCAATCAACGCACGCTGACCATCGTCATCAAGTATGACAACGAAAGCCGAGTGCGGGACTTCGCATACCGGCAGTCGTCCTTCTGACCGGCGGTGTGACCGAATGAAATACCCTTTTCGTGCGCTTACGGCGGCCGCGCTTGCCTCAATTGTTTTCCTGACCGGATGCCAGCAGGCCACGGTCCCGAAAGAAGCTCTGCAGCTCAGTGAGGTTTCCCTTCAGAAACGCCAGCTGCAGACACGTTATTTCGACACCAGAGACGAGGAACGGATCCTCTCCGCTTCGGCGTCGGTTCTGCAGGACCTTGGTTTCAACATCGACGAGGCCGAGACCGATCTCGGTGTGATCGTCGGCTCCAAGGATCGTGATGCCACAGAGGCGGGGCAGGTGGCCGGCGCCATTTTCCTCGCGCTGATGTTGGGTGTTTCCGTCGCGGTCGACGACGAGCAAAAGATCCGGGTGTCGCTAGTGAGCAGCCCGCGCGGGAGCAATGCCGGCGAGGTCGCAGTCAGGGTCACGTTCCAGCGGGTGGTTTGGAACACCAGGGGGCAGGTGAGTCAGACCGAATCGCTCGATGCACCCGAACTCTATCAGGAGTTCTTCGACAAACTCTCGCAATCTGTTTTTCTCGAAGCGCAGGAAATCTAGCGGTTTCGTTTACTGGGGTGGCGGTCGATGATTAGAAGCTTTTTTGTAATCGGTCTCATGGGTCTGTTACTTGCCGGCTGTCAGACCAATTCGCGGGATCAGGCTCTGGCCACGACGGAATCGCAGGTCGCTTTGCGAGCCATCCAGACCCGTGCCTTCGACACGACGGAAAAGGAGACGACCCTGCGAACGGTGATCGCAACCCTGCAGGATCTCGGCTTCGTGATCGACAAGGCGGACAATGTGCTTGGCTCCGTAAGCGGAACCAAGCTCGACGGTTACTCGATGCGGATGACCGTCACGGTGCGCCCGCGCGGCCAGACTCAGACTCTCGTGCGCGCCAACGCGCAGTACAACATTACCCCGGTCGAAGATCCGCTGCCGTATCAGCAGTTCTTCGCGGCACTTGAGAAATCCATGTTCCTGACGGCGCAGCAGGTCGACTGACCGCTCCAAGGTCGCTCTGGATGCCGTGACGGCAGGCTGACCCTGGCCAGCTTGCAAGGCAGTCCTTCTGCCTCCTTGACCCCACCAACGACCGCTGCCATTTGTGCGGCATGGCAGACACCTCCCCGCAGTCTTCGGGTGCCGGCCCCTGGCACGGCACCACCATCCTTTCTGTGCGTAAGGCGGACCGCGTCGTCCTGGCGGGCGACGGTCAAGTCTCTTTCGGCAATACAGTGATGAAGTCCAATGCGCGCAAGGTGCGCCGTCTGCCGGGAAAGGGTGCGGCGAAGGACGGCGTCGCCGGCGATGTCGTGGCCGGTTTCGCCGGTGCCACCGCTGATGCCTTCACGCTGTTCGAGCGGCTGGAGGCTAAGCTGGAAGCGCACCCCGGACAGCTGACCCGTGCCTGCGTCGAGTTGGCTAAAGACTGGCGCATGGACCGCTACCTGCGTCGCCTGGAGGCCATGATGGCTGTGGCCGACAGCGAAACGACCCTGGTTCTGACCGGAACCGGCGACGTGCTGGAACCGGAAGACGGCATCGTGGGAATCGGCTCCGGCGGCTCCTATGCGCTCGCCGCCGCGCGCGCCCTGATCGACCGAGACGATATGGACGCCGAAACCATCGCCCGGCGCGCCATGCACATTGCCGCAGAGATCTGTATCTACACCAATGACAGCATCACTCTCGAAAGCCTCTGAGGCCTCCGCCGAGCCCGGCGCCACGGCCGCTGCCTTCAGCCCGCGCGAGATCGTCAGCGAGCTGGATCGCTACATCATCGGACAGGGCGAGGCGAAGCGGGCCGTCGCGATCGCGCTGCGCAACCGCTGGCGGCGGCAGCAGCTGCCCGACGACCTGCGTGAGGAGGTTCTGCCCAAGAATATCCTGATGATCGGGCCGACGGGCGTCGGCAAGACCGAGATCGCGCGGCGCCTCGCGAAGCTTGCTCAGGCTCCCTTCATCAAAATCGAGGCGACCAAGTTCACGGAGGTCGGCTACGTCGGGCGAGACGTCGAATCGATCGTCCGCGACCTGGTCGAGATCTCGATTCACATGACCCGCTCGCGCCTGCGCCGGGAGGTCACGGCCCGCGCCGAACTCGGTGCCGAGAACCGCATCATCGATGCTTTGGCGGGGCCGAACGCGCGCTCCGAGACCCGGGAAACCTTCCGCCGCCGCCTGCGTAATGGTGAATTGAGCGACGCCGAGGTCGAGCTGCAGATCCAGGATGCCGGCGGCATGCAACTGCCGACCATGGACATTCCCGGCATGCCGGGCGCCCAGATGGGCATGGTCAATCTCAACGACATCTTCGGCAAGGCCTTCGGTGGGCGCACAAAAGCCAAGCGCATGAAGGTCTCGG
Source organism: Algihabitans sp. (assembly GCF_965226985.1). GTDB lineage: Bacteria > Pseudomonadota > Alphaproteobacteria > Kiloniellales > DSM-21159 > Algihabitans. The sequence continues at coordinate 3,607,553 of NZ_OZ245712.1, read as the reverse complement.
AGGCCTACGAGCCCTTGATGGCCGAGGAGTCCGACAAGCTGATCGATCAGGAACGGGTCACCGCGGAAGCAATCCGAGCGGTCGAGAACAACGGCATCGTCTTCCTCGACGAAATCGACAAGATCACCGCGCGCAGCGAAGTTCGGGGCGGCGGGGACGTCAGCCGCGAGGGCGTCCAGCGCGATCTGCTGCCCTTGATCGAGGGCACGACGGTCGCGACCAAGCACGGCCAGGTTCAGACCGACCACATCCTCTTCGTCGCCTCCGGCGCCTTCCATATCGCCAAGCCGAGCGACATGCTGCCCGAACTGCAGGGCCGCCTGCCGATCCGGGTCGAACTGCAGGCCCTGACCCGCGACGACTTCAAGCGGATCCTGACGGAACCGGAAAACTCCCTGATCCGCCAGTATCAGGCGCTGATGCAGACCGAGGGGGTGACCCTCGAGTTCCAGGACGAGGCCATCGACGCCCTGGCCGATCTGGCCGCCGAGATCAACGGCTCCGTCGAGAACATCGGCGCCCGCAGGCTGCAGACGGTCATGGAGAAGCTGCTGGAGGAACTCTCCTTCACCGCGACCGATCGGACTGGGGACCATGTCACGGTTACTGCCGACGAGGTTCGCAGCCGGGTCGGTGAACTGGCGAAGAACGCGGATCTCAGCAAGTTCATCCTGTAACGGTCGACTGCTAAGCTGTCGCGATGCCTTTCGCGACTCATACGGAAGAGGTCGCCGCCTCGGTCGCGACCCTTTGGCGTCTGCTGGTCGACAAGATCGAAAATCCAGAGCCTTACCTTCCCGGCGTGCGATCTATCGATATTCTCGAACGCACGGCCGACCACACGCTTCGGCACCTGATCACCGACCAGCTCGATCTGACGGAGCGCATCACGAAGGATGCGCGCCGGCTCGAGGTGACGTTCACCCTGGTCGACCATCCTCGCTACCGTGGCAAGGTTCTCAACCGCATCGAGCCGGGCGGGGCCGGCGAAGCCAATCGCTTGACCTTCACCATCGACTGGCACGAGTTCGGCAGTCAGGACAGGGGCGGCGAGCATCTGCAGGGGGTCTTGCGCGATGCTGTCCGCCGGACCAAGGCTCTGGCTGAAGAGGTCGAAGCTTAGAGCAGGGCCCGGCAAGGTCAAGCTCGTGCCGGTTACGGTTGATTTGCCGCAAGGCACGTTCCCGTCCAGCGTCTCTAGTCTCCCGCTATGCATGATACAAACGACCTGACGGCTTGAGCGCCCGCGATGGAAGAAGTCATCACGGGCTATCTGTTCTACGAAATCGCCGCGATCCTGGTGCTCGCGGCGGCCATCGGCTTTGTCGGACTGCTGGCCCGCCAGCCTCTGATCGTGAGCTTCATCGCGGTCGGTATCCTGGTCGGGCCTAGCGTTCTGGATATCGCCCGGTCTGACCAGCATATCGATCTGCTGGCCGAACTGGGGATCGCCGTTCTGCTTTTCCTGGTCGGGCTGAAGCTCGACCTGAAGCTGGTGCGCACGCTCGGTCCGGTGGCGCTGACCACGGGTCTGGGGCAGGTGCTCTTCACCTCGGTGATCGGCTTCCTGCTGGGGCTGGCCCTGGGTCTGGACGCGACCACCAGCTTCTACGTGGCCGTGGCGCTCACCTTCTCCTCCACGATCATCATCGTGAAGCTGCTCTCCGACAAGAAAGAGATCGACGCCCTGCACGGTCGGATCGCTCTGGGTTTCCTGATCGTGCAGGACATCGTCGTGGTGATCGCCATGATCGCGCTTTCGGCGGCAGGCGTCGGAGCGGGCGAGGAGACCGGGTTCGCCGATATCGCGATGGTCTTCCTCTCGGGTGCCGCACTGCTGGGGGCCGTCGCTTTGTTCGTGCTCTATGCGGCCAATCCGCTGGTCGAGCGTCTGGCGCGCGCGCCTGAACTGCTGGTTTGTTTCGCGATCGGCTGGGCGGCCCTGCTTGCCGCCGTCGGGCACTATCTGGGCTTCGGCAAGGAACTGGGCGGCCTTCTGGCCGGTGTCAGCCTGGCGTCGACGCCCTTCCGCGAGGCCATCGCGGCGCGGCTGGCGAGCCTGCGGGACTTCCTGCTGCTCTTTTTCTTCGTTGCGCTCGGGGCGGGTCTCGACCTGGCACTGCTGGGCGACAGCCTGCTGCCCGCCATCGTCCTGGCTGTCTTCGTGCTGGTCGGCAATCCGTTGATCGTGCTGATCATCATGGGGGTCATGGGCTACCGCAAGCGGACAGGCTTCCTAGCCGGACTGACCGTGGCACAGATCAGCGAGTTCTCCCTGATCTTCATCGCCGTCGGCGTGCAGTTGGGGCATGTGGTGCCGGAGGCTTTGGGCTTGGTGACGCTGGTCGGGTTGATCACCATTTCGCTCTCGACCTACATGATCACCTACTCCCACCGGCTCTACGCGATCTTCGAGCCCCTACTCGGCGTCTTCGAACGGCGCCGGCCCTACCGCGAGGCCGAGGCGGAAGCCCAGAGTGGCGGGGAGGGCGGCCAAGCCGACGTCCTGCTGTTCGGCCTGGGGCGCTTCGGGGGAGCCATCGCACAGAACCTGACCGACGCCGGCTACCGGGTGCTCGGGGTCGACTTCAACCCCGCCTCGGTGCGGTACTGGCGCGAAAACGGGCTGCCTGCGCGCTACGGCGACGCCACCGACCCCGAACTGGTCGGACATCTGCCCCTGGCCGGTGTGCGCTGGGTCGTCTCCGCCGTTCCCGACCACGATACGGGACTGACCCACATGGATCCGCGTCTAGCGATGATGACCGCCCTGCGCGATGCTGGCTATCGCGGCCGGGTCGCCCTCACGGCCCATCGCGCCGACGACGCCAAGCGACTGGAGGCCGCAGGGGCCGACCTGGTCTTGCTGCCCTTCCGCGATGCGGCGGATCAGGCGGTGGATCTGCTGCTTGGGGACGACAGGGTCCGGGCGCCGGACAGGCCCATGCCCGAACCCGAGGGTCAACGGGAGCTCGCTGAGTGACTCTCTTCCGGCACGTCCTGGTCGCCTGCCGGGGCGGCGCGCAGGACCGCCCTCTCGCCGAGCTTGCCTGTTCTCTGACCGCGCGGGATGGGACTCTCAGTCTGCTCGGTCTCCTGGAGCTTCCCGAAGGTTTGGACGCCGGCGATCTGAAGGCCGAAACACGCGCCGAGCGGGAAAGGCTGGAGGCGAGTCTCGCGGCGGTCGCGGCCGACCTGCCGACCGCCAACCTCCCTCAGGTCACGGTTGTGGTCGGGCGACGCTATCTGGAAATCGTCCGGGCCGCACACCGTCTCGGTGCCGATCTGGTGATGAAGTCGACGGACCCCTCCCCACGTCCGGCGATCCCATTGTTCGCCAGCACCGACCAGCATCTTCTTCGCAAATGTCCCTGCCCCGTCTGGCTGCTCCGCGATGCCTCGATGCCGCCTGCAAACGTCGTCGCCGCCGTCGATCTCCCGGATGACGGAGACGATCCAACCGTGCTGGAAGGCTTGAACCGGGAGATCCTGCGGACTGCGGCGGGCATCGCGGCCGTTGGCGGCCAGCCGCTGAGACTGCTGCACGCCTGGAGCGACCCTCTGGCTGCCGTGGTGCGCCAATGGGCCGGCGGCCAGGTGGATGCGCGTGTCGCCAGTTCGACCCGAACTGCGGAGACACAGGCGCAGGCGAAGCTCCACGCTCTGGTTGCGGCGGCGGAGCGCTGGCTGGCGGAGGACGGCTTGCCCGAGGTGCGCCTCTCGCCGCATCTGGTCGCCGGTTCCGCGCGCGAGGCTCTGCCGCGTGCAGTCGAGGAGCTGGGGGCCGACCTGCTGGTGATCGGTACACTCGCACGCACCGGCGTGGCGGGCGTGATCATCGGAAACACCGCCGAGGATGTCGTGAACGCCATCGACTGCGCCGTGGTCGCCGTCAAGCCGCCGGGCTATGTCAGTCCCCTGTTGCGCTGAAATCTTTTCCGTCTCGGGGTGCGGTCCCGAGAGGTTACTTCATCGTCGGCATCACGAACTCGGCCCCGCTGCGAAGACCGGTCGGCCAGCGCGAGGTGACCGTCTTCATGCGGGTGTAGAAACGTACCCCCTCCGGCCCGTGCATGTGATGGTCGCCGAAGAGGGATCTTTTCCAGCCGCCGAAGGAGTGAAAGGCCATGGGGACGGGGATCGGCACGTTGACCCCGACCATGCCGATCTTGCAGCGGCTGCTGAAGTTGCGCGCGGCGTCGCCGTCGCGGGTGAAGATCGCCGCCCCGTTGCCGTACTCATGGCCGTTGACCAGCTCCAGGGCGGACTCGTAGTCCGGCCGCCGTACGACGGAAAGCACCGGCCCGAAGATCTCCTCCTTGTAGATCTTCATCTCGGGTTCGACCTCGTCGAACAGGCAACCGCCCAGGAAATACCCGTCCTCGTAGCCCTGCAGCTGCAACCCGCGACCGTCGACCGCCAGCTTCGCGCCCTCCTCCACGCCGGAGTCGACGTAGCCGGTGACCCGTTCCAGGGCCTGCTGGGTGACCAGGGGCCCCATCTCCGCCTCTGGGTCGCTATAGGGACCGATCTTCAGGCCGCGCACCTTGGGGGCGAGGCGTTCCATTAAGGCATCGCCCGCATCACCGACCGCGACCGCGACCGAGACCGCCATGCAGCGCTCCCCCGCTGAACCGTAGGCCGCGCCCATCAGGGCGTCGGTTGCCTGGTCCATGTCGGCGTCCGGCAGCACGATCATGTGATTCTTGGCGCCGCCCAGGGCCTGCACCCGCTTATTCCGTGCCGTACCCTGGTGGTAGACGTACTCGGCGATGGCCGTCGAGCCGACGAAACTGACCGCTTCGATGTCGGGGTGCTGCAGGATCGCGTCGACCGCTTCCTTGTCGCCGTTGACGACGTTGAAGACGCCCTTGGGGAGCCCGGCCTCCATCAGCAGGTCGGCCATCAGCAGCGGTGCCGAGGGATCGCGCTCGCTCGGCTTGAGCAGGAAGCAGTTGCCGCAAGCCAGCGCGACCGGGAACATCCACATCGGCACCATGGCGGGAAAGTTGAAGGGCGTGATGCCGGCGACAACACCCAGCGGCTGCCGCATCGAGTAGCTGTCGACGCCGGTCCCGACGTTTTCGGTAAACTCGCCCTTCAGGAGTTGCGGAATACCGCAGGCGAACTCCACCACCTCGATGCCGCGGGTCACCTCACCGGCCGCGTCGGCCAGGACCTTGCCGTGTTCCCGGCCGATCAGCGTCGCCAGCTTGTCGCGGTTCGCCTCCAGCAGTTCCTTGAACTTGAACATCACCCGGGCACGGTTGAGGGGCGTCGTACCGGCCCAGCCGGGGAAGGCGGCCTTCGCGGTCTGAACGGCGGCGTCGATCTCCGCTGCTGAGGCCAGGGCAACGCGCTGGCTTTCCTCACCGGTTGCCGGATTGAACACCGGGCTGCTGCGCCCGCTCGTGCCGGCGACGATCTCGCCACCGATGAAATGGTTGATCGTGGCGCTCATGCCGTCCATCTCCTCCCCAAATTCGCGCTGTCCGGGCATTCCGCCGGCGAGTCTGCTTTATCCGGCCGGCACAGTAGACCGGATCGCGGCGGTTCGGAACCGAATCGGCGAAGATCGTTCGCGTCGCGAGCGAGTCGCCGCCGACGGCCCCTGAAGAGTGAGCGACGGAGCGCTATGACCGAGTTGGAACGTCTTTCCCTCAAGCTTGAGCTTCGCCGTCTTCTGACAGAGGCCGCGCGCAGCCGCAGCACGGTTCGCTATGCCGACCTTGCCCGTGCGGCGCAGGTGCCGGCGCCTCACACGATCCATAAGACGGCGGAGCTGTTGGAGGAGCTGCTGCGGGAGGACCATGCCGCCGGCCGGCCGCTGCTGGCGGCGCTCGCGGTCTCGCGCCGGGACGATGCCATTCCGGCGCCCGGGTTCTTCCAGCTCTTGACGGAACTCGGCCGCTACTCCGGCGCGGACCGTGGCCCGGCTGCCGCCGCGGCTCATCGCCTGGAACTGGAAGAAGCCTGGACCTGGTGGGGGCGATCCTGAGGCTGTTGCGTTCTTCCGGGTGCTGGTTCGACCGTCGTCTGCGTGTTTAACTCCGGCATCGTTTTGCCAAGGGAGTCGGTGAAGCCGGATGGCGGCTGTCGAAGAGTGGCCGAGTGAAGCGGAGGCGGCGCTGCTGGAGGTGGTGCGGGATGGCACTGACCTGATCCTGCGCTTTTCCGGCGTTTGGGTCACTGCGACCGTCGGCCCGCGGGATGCCGGCCTCTCGGCACTCGACTCGGCCGGTACCGCCAAGGCGGTGCTGGACCTCTCCGCCGTTGAGCGACTTGATACGGCCGGCGCCTGGTTGGTTCATAGAACCCGGCAGCAGCTGGCTGAGCGGGGACTGGAGGTGAGCCTTGCCGGCGTGGAGCCGGCGCGCCAGGCCCTGCTGCAGAAGATCGAGCAGCGGCAACCCTGCCCTGAGCCGCCGCCGCGTCCCGGTGCCGTTGCCTCTATTCTTTCCGACCTTGGGAAGGCGACCGTCGAGACGGGAGAGACCGTCCGCGAAGTGATCGGCTTCCTGGGCGCGACGGTCGTCGTGCTCTTCCGCAGCCTGGCGCGGCCGAAACGCCTGCGCGGCACGTCGCTGGTCTATCACCTTGAGAAAACCGGCCTGGATGCCTTGCCGATCGTCGGCCTTCTGGCTTTCCTGATCGGAGTCGTACTGGCCTACCAGGGCTCGGACCAGCTGGCTCGCTTCGGTGCGGAGATCTTCACCGTCAACCTGGTCGGCGTCGCCGTGCTGCGCGAGATGGGTGTGCTGATCACGGCAATCATCGTCGCCGGTCGATCCGGGTCGGCCTTCACCGCGCAGATCGGGACCATGAGAGTGAACCAGGAGGTCGATGCCATGAGCACCATCGGTCTCGACCCGGTCGAGGTGCTTGTTCTGCCGCGCGTGCTGGCCCTGATGATCGCCCTGCCTCTCCTGACCTTCTACGCCAACATCATGGGCCTTTTGGGCGGTGCCGTGATGGCGACGGTGGTGCTCGACATCGATCTCGTGACCTTCGCCCGGCAGCTTCGGGATGCCGTCGAACTCAGCACCTTCTGGGTCGGCATGATCAAGGCCCCGATCTTCGCCTTCGTCATCGCCCTCATCGGATGCTATGAGGGCCTGAAGGTGTCGTCCAATGCGGAGTCGGTCGGCCTGCGGACCACGCGGGCGGTCGTCGAGGCGATCTTCCTGGTGATCGTGCTCGATGCGCTCTTCTCGGTCTTCTACTCGGTTATCGGCATATGACGGCGTCTCCCGGCGGCAGGACCTCAGCGGATCTGGTCATCCGCGCCACCGGCATCCGGACTCAATTCGGATCTCACGTGGTGCATGACGGTCTCGATTTCTCCGTGCGCCAAGGGGAGGTCATGGGACTGGTCGGGGGGTCCGGTACCGGCAAATCCGTTCTGCTCCGCTGTCTGGTGGGTCTGATGCGCCCTGCCGCGGGGCGGATCGAAATTCTTGGGGAGGAGATCGAAGGGGCCGGCGATCCCGATCTGCGGGCCCTGCAGCAGCGCTCAGGCATGCTGTTTCAGGACGGTGCGCTCTTCTCCTCACTAACGGTGGCGCAGAACATCGAGGTGCCCTTGGCGGAGCACAGCGCGCTGCCGCCCGGATTGCGCCGCGAGGTCAGCGAGCTGAAGGTCAGTCTGGTCGGTTTGCCCGTCGAAGCCGCCCATAAATACCCGAGCGAGCTGTCTGGTGGGATGCGCAAGCGGGCCGGTCTGGCCCGGGCGCTCGCGCTGGATCCGGAGATCCTGTTTCTCGACGAGCCGACGGCGGGCCTGGACCCCATCGGCGCCAACGGCTTCGACCGGCTGATCCGCGATCTTCAGGAGGCGCTGGGCTTGACGGTCGTTATGGTGACTCACGATCTCGACAGCCTCTATGCCATCTGCGATCGGGTCTCCGTGCTGGTCGACAAGCGTGTTAAGGTCGGCACCATCGCAGAGTTGGAGCGTATGTCCGATCCCTGGATCCAAGACTATTTCCTCGGTCCTCGCGGCCGCGCCGCGTCCTCGGCCAAGCAGCTTGCGGAGCAGACTGCGCCTTGAGTGCAAGGCTGCCAACTTTCGCAGGAGCGGTGGCTTGATCTTCACAACCGGCCCGGCGGGCTCATATGGGGAGAGGTCCCCGTGCGGGGACCCTCCGGCGAGCGGCGGGCCCGAAGCGAGCGAGCGTTAGAGATCCATGGAAACCCGAGCCAACTACGTCCTGGTCGGCAGCTTCGTGCTCGCGCTGTTCCTCGGCAGCTTCGCCTTCATCGTCTGGCTCGCGAAGTTCCAGGTCGACACGACCTTCCAGCGCTACGACCTGCTGGTGTCGGACTCGGTCACTGGTCTGGCGGTCGGCAGCCCGGTCCGCTACTCGGGCGTTCGGGTCGGTGAAGTCCTGGACATTCGGCTCGAGCCCGATGATCCCGGGACCGTCCGCGTCATGGTCGAACTGGAGGCCGACGTGCCGGTGAAGGCTGATACGACAGCCAGCCTGGAGCTGGAGGGCTTGACCGGCGGGCGCTACGTGCTGCTGCAGGGCGGCACGGCCGGAGCGCCGAATTTGCGCGACATCGCCGCGGGCGAGGTGCCGACGATCGAGGCGGAGGCCTCGTCGCTCGAGCAGGTTCTGCAAGGCGTGCCCGATGCGGTCGCCGCTATGCAAGGCACGATGGCGCGGGTCAATCTGTTGCTGAGCGACACCAATCTGCAGAGCATCGAGACTACGCTGACCAACGTGGAGACGCTGACGACAACGGTCGCCGGCCGCGGCGAGGACGTGGCGCGGCTGATCGACGACGCGTCCGGTACGCTGGCGAACCTCAACGAAGCCAGCGCTGTCGCTGCCGATCTGGCGCGGGATGCCCGTGATCAGTTCGGTACGCTGACGACCCAGACCAACACGACACTGGTGGCCGTTCAGCGGCTTGCGGAACGGCTGGAGGGTGAAGTGGATACTTCCTCCGAAAGCCTGAACCAGATGATCGGCGAACTGCGCGGTGCGGCGCGGTCGCTCGAGGCCATGTCCTTGGAGGTACAGGGACTCGTCGAGGAAAATCGCGAGCCCATTCGTGACTTTACCTCGACGGGGCTATATGAGCTGGCCAATCTCTTGACCGAGGCCCGCAGCCTGGTCACCAACCTCAACCGGGTTTCGCTGGAGGTTCAGCGGGATCCCGCCCGCTTTATCTTCGGAGATCAGCAGGAGGGCTATGAAGCGCCGCGATGATGTTCTGCCGCCCGTCCGGTCCCAGCGACGACGGCTGCTACGTGCGGCTGGCGGGCTGACTGCATTGGGCCTTCTGGGCGGCTGTACCCAGTTGGTACCGGGTCAGCGTCCGCCGCCGCAGTTCTATCGCCTTTCGCCGAAGAGTACCTTCGATCCCGACCTGGAGAGGGTCGACTGGCAACTGATTCTGGAGCCGCCGATTGCCAATGCGGCACTGGACACCGTGCGGATCGCGCTGATGCGTGAACCCATGGAGGTCGAGTATTACGCGCGCGCCAACTGGACCGACCAGGCGCCGAAAATGGTCCAGACCTTGATGATCGAATCCTTCGAAAACTCGCGCCGCATCGTCTCGGTCGGTCGAGAGTCGCTGGGTTTGCGCGCGGATTTCGTGATCAAGAGCGAATTACGCGAGTTTCAGGCCGAGTATTTCGACGGTCCGATCCCCTATGCTCACGTCGGGCTGAACGTGAAGCTGGTCCGGATGCCGCGGCGCGAGATCGTGGCGAGCGAGAGCTTCGACGTCCGCTTCCCGGCCGAGAACGATACCCTGCCGGCGATCGTCCGGGCCTTCGACGAGGCTTTGGGCAGTTCGCTGCGCGCCCTGGTGCACTGGACCTTGCGCACGGGCCAGACGCTCTATGCGGAAACCGCTACCAGCTAGAGCCGTTCGCCTTTCAGAAGGCGGGGCAGGTCGCCGACCAGGCCCATGGCATGCTTCATCAGCATCCGCTTGAGCGGCCCCGCACGGTCCACGGCGGCCATGCCGAGGTCGCGGAGCAGCCGCAGGGGTGGCAGGTCGTTCGAGAAGAGGCGGTTGAGGCCGTCGGTAACGGCGATCAGCATCAGCGTGTCTGGCCGGCGCCAACGCTCGTAGCGGATCAGGGGCTCGGCCGCGCCCAGCTCCAGACCCAGTCGGCGGGCGTCTATCAAGCATTCCGCAAGCGCGGCGACGTCCCGCAGACCGAGGTTCAGGCCCTGGCCGGCGATCGGGTGAATGCCGTGGGCCGCGTCGCCGACCAGCACGAGGCGACCGGTGCGATAGCGCTGGGCATGATGTAGAGAGAGCGGGTAGGCCCAGCGCGGTCCCGTCAGGCCGATCTGCCCCAGGCTGTCGCCGAAACGTCGTTGGCACTCGGCGGCGAAGGTGTCGTCGTCCAGGTCCACGATCGCCGCTGCCAGGTCCTTGCGCTCGGTCCAGACCAGGGAGGAGCGGTGCAGGCCGTCCGGCGAGTCTGTCATCGGCAGGACCGCGAAGGGACCGGACGGCAGGAAGTGTTCGTGCGCGACGCCGTCGTGAGGCTGCTCGTGGCTCAAGGTCGCAACCAGGCCCATTTGGGGGTAGTCCCAGGTCACGGTCCGTATCCCCGCCGCCTGACGCAGGGGCGAACGGCGGCCGTCCGCCGCGACAAGCAGCTGGGCCGAAAGGCCGCGACCGTCCGCGAGTCGCGCCACGATGTTTCCCGCGCCACGGCTTCCGTCGCTCGTTTCTGCAGCGGCCACGCCCGCCGGCGCGATCAGCCTGAGTGTCGGGAGTTCCTTGGCCCGGGCGAACAGGGCCTGGCGCAGGCGTCGGTTTTCGACGATCCAGCCGAAGGGACCTCGGCCCAACTCGTCGCTGTCGTAGTGGAGGAACAGCGGCGCGGCGCGGCGCCCGACCTGGCCGTCCGACACGCGAATGTCCAAGATCGCTTGCGCGTCCGGCTCCAGATGCGCCCAGACGCCGATGCTGCGCAGCAGATTCGCGGAGCCGGCGGCGATTGCCGAGGCGCGCCCGTCGTAGGCCGCATCGATTAAGGCTTCCGGGGCCTGGGTGTCGACCACGGCCACCTCGACACCGGCCTCGGCCAAGGCGATGCCCAGGGTTAGTCCGACCAAGCCGCCGCCCGCGACGGCGACTTCTGTCGGCTCCGGTGCCTCTCCAGTTCTGGTGGGTGTCTCGTTTCGAGTGGAAAGACCGACTTTCATGGCCGCCAAGATCTAGGCTTGCGCAGGCGCTGTCCAGCTTTCGCGGACCCTCCACCACTGCGACCGATTGCGCTGCTCGGAATCTAATCAGCGATAGGTCTCTGGTCAAAATTTAGGCAGGCAATGACTGTTCCGTGACCGGCGGAGACCTTGCCTGGCGAGGCGGTTTTCTCCAGGGAGAATCCCGAGTCCCGGCAGATTTCCGAGGATTTCCGAGGCAGAACCGCGAACTGGCATGGTTCTTGAAGCCTCCGGGTTGGGGGCAGTTCGCCGTTCGACAGAACCGCGAGCTGCAGTACCGCAGATGAGATGCGCCGGCCGCTTCGTTTTCCGACGGTTGGCGCAAGGCTCGACGGAGACAACTGGGGGAGAGGCGCGATGAAACTGGTTATGGCCATCATCAAGCCCTTCAAACTCGACGACGTACGCGAAGCTCTCACCGGACTCGGTGTCGAGGGCCTGACCGTCAGCGAGGTGAAGGGCTACGGGCGGCAGAAGGGCCAGACCGAAATCTACCGCGGCGCGGAGTATTCGGTGAACTTCCTGCCGAAGGTGAAGATCGAGGTCGCCGTTACGGCGGACCAGGCCGAGCAGGTGGTGGAAGCCATCCAGAAGGCGGCGAACACCGGCCGCATCGGCGACGGGAAGATCTTCGTTCTCGACGTGAACTCGGTCGTGCGCATCCGCACCGGCGAGACCAACGCCGAAGCACTGTAAAGCAGCAGATCTAAAGGAGGGGCTAGAGATGCAGCTCTGGCGCAAGTCTCTGGGCTTGGTGGCCCTGGCCGGTGTGACCGGCCTGGCAATGACCGGCCCGGCCTATGCCGAGGTTTCGGCCGAAACGCAGTATGTCTTCAACACGCTGTCCTTCATGTTCCACGGCGTTCTGGTCATGTGGATGGCTGCCGGGTTCGCCATGCTGGAATCCGGTCTGGTGCGGTCCAAGTCGACCGCCTCAATCTGTTTGAAGAACATCGCGCTCTATTCCATCGCCGGCATCATGTACTACCTGGTCGGCTACAACCTGATGTACACCGATGTTAGCGGTTTCATCGGGTCTTTCACTTTCCTTTACAACACCACGGGCGACGAACTGGCCCTGCTCCAGGGCACGGGGGATGCTGCCGCCATCGTCGGCGAAGGCACCTACTCCATCATGTCCGACTGGTTCTTCCAGATGGTCTTCGTCGCGGCCACCGCCTCGATCGTCTCGGGCACGCTGGCCGAGCGTATCAAGGTCTGGCCGTTCCTGATCTTCGTCGCGATCCTGACCGGCATCCTCTACCCGATCCAGGGCTCCTGGACCTGGGGCGGCGGCTGGCTGAGCGAGATGGGTTTCAGCGACTTCGCCGGTTCGACCATCGTGCACTCCGTGGGTGGCTGGGCCGCGCTGACCGGCGCCATCATCCTGGGGGCGCGCAAGGGCAAGTACGGCCCCGACGGCAAGGTCAACGCCATGCCGGGCGCCAATCTGCCGCTCGCCACGCTGGGCACTTTCATCCTCTGGATGGGTTGGTTCGGCTTCAACGGCGGTTCCCAGCTTGCCTTGGGCTCCGCGGCCGATGCGGCCTGGATCGCGGTGGTCTACACCAACACCAACATCGCTGCGGCTGGCGGTGTGGTGACGGCCATGATCCTGACCCAGGTCCTCTTCAAGAAGATCGACCTGACCATGGCGCTGAACGGGGCCCTGGCCGGACTGGTCTCGATCACCGCCGGTCCCGATCAGACCAACCACTTCATCTCGCTGATCATCGGTGCGATCGGCGGTGGCCTCGTGGTCTTCGCCGTGCCCCTGCTGGACAAGCTCAAGGTCGACGATGTGGTCGGTGCGATCTCGGTCCACTTGGTCGCCGGCATCTGGGGCACTCTGGCTGTCGGTATCTTCGGCGGTGGCAACCTGGGGACGCAGATCGTCGGTATCGCCGCGATCGGCGCCTTCGTGGTGATCACCACGAGCATCGTTTGGCTGGTGCTGAAGGCAACGATGGGTATCCGGGTCTCCGACGAGGAAGAGGCGATGGGTCTCGACAAGTCGGAACTGGGCATGGAGGCCTACCCCGAATTCGGGCAGGGCTCACAGACCCTCTAAGCGACGACAGGTCTTTGGGACACTGCAGGAAACGCGGTGTCCCAAAGACGTCGGTCTCCTTTTTTACGATTTAACGGCGATCCTCCGCCTGACTGGCCCGGCAGGGACACCCTGCCGGGCCCTTTTTTGAGTTTCCGGCGGCTGGAAGCTGCTCTCAGAGCAGGCTCGCCTGCTCAAATCATAGGGTTTAGAGGGCGCTTCACGTCTCAGGTGGAAGCCAAACGCTTCCACCTGAGACGATCGCGCTCTAGGTGCGCAGGAAACCGACGATATCCTGAACCTCGCGCAGGATCGGCTCGGCGATGGCGTTGGCCTTCTCTGCACCGGATCTCAGGATCCCGTCGACGTAGGTCGGATCGCCGGCCATGCGCTGCATTTCCTCGCCCATGGGTCCGAGCGAGGCCACAGCCAAGTCGGTCAGGACCTGCTTGAAATGGCTGAACTGTTGTCCCTCGAACTCCGCCAGCACTTCGGCCCAAGTGCGATCCGACAGGGCCGCATAGATGCCCAGCAGGTTGTAGGCCTCGGGCCGGGCCTTGCGGAGCTCGTCCGGCAGATTGCCCTCCTGGTCCAGCACGTCCGCTCCGGGCAGCAGCTCCGTGTCGGTCTTGGCCCGCCGGATCTTCTGCGCGACCTCGTCGGGGCCGTCTGTCATGTTCAGGCGGCTGGCGTCGGAGGGGTCGGACTTGCTCATCTTCTTGGTGCCGTCGCGCAGGGACATGACGCGGGCGGCGGCGGAGAGGATCAGCGGCTCGACGATCGGGAAGAAGTCGGTGCCGTAGTCGTGGTTGAACTTCTGGGCGATGTCGCGGGTCAGCTCCAGATGCTGCTTCTGGTCCTCGCCGACCGGCACGTGGGTCGCCTTGTAAGCCAGGATGTCGGCGGCCATCAGGTTAGGGTAGACGTAGAGCCCGGCCGAGGCCTGCTCCCTATGCTTGCCCGCCTTCTCCTTGAACTGGGTCATGCGGTTGAGCCAGCCGAGCCGCGCTACACAGTTGAAGATCCAGGCCAGCTCGGCATGGGCTGGCACCTGCGACTGGTTGAAGATGATGCAGCGCTCCGGATCGACGCCGGCGGCCAGGTAAGCGGCCGCGACTTGGCGGATCTGGCCGCGTAGTTCGCCCGGTTCCTGCCACTGGGTAATGGCATGCAGGTCTACCACGCAGTAGATGCAGTCGTAGTCGTTCTGCAGCGCGACGAACTGCCGGATGGCACCGAGATAGTTGCCGAGATGCAGGTTTCCGGTGGGCTGCACGCCGGAGAAGATGCGTTTCATCGTGTTTTGATTCACTTAGCAAAGAAAAAGCGAGGCTGCGCCTGGCCTTATCGCCGTTGCATTTGACCGGGTCAAGCGATGGGGTTCGACGGCCGCCGAGGCGGTATCGCGTCGTCTAGGCCGGCCGTTCCTTCCTGCGTCGCAGGAGGCCGCGCAGCTCTTCGAGCTCGACGGCGCGGGTCAACAGCGCCAGCAGGCCGTAGACGGCCAAGCCGGACGCCACCAAGCCGGCCAAAGCGAGGAATCGTACGACTTCAGAGCCGCTCAGCCAGGTTTCCAGGCCGAGCGCGGCGCCCCAGACGACAAGGCCCATGGCGAAACTCGCCAGCAAGGCGCGCGGCAGGCGCCGTCGGGCCCGCGCGTCCAGGGTGAGATGCCCTTGCCGACGCAGTCTCCAGGCCAGCAGGCCGGTGTTCACCCAGGAAGAGACCGTCGTCGCCAGCGCGATGCCCAGGAATCCGATCAGGAAGAACAGGATCAGGCTCAGCACGATGTTGACCGCCACGCTCACCAGCGCGAAACGCAGCGGCGTCACGGTGTCCTCGCGGGCGAAAAAGGCGGGTTGCAGGATCTTGACCAGTACGAAGGCGGGCAGCCCGAGGGCGAAGGCGGTCAGGGCCAGGGCCGTGTTCTCGGCATCGGCACTGTCGAAGGCGCCCCGTTCGAACAGTACGGTGATGATCGGCCCCGGCAGCACGGCCAGGGCGACCGCCGCCGGCAGGGTCAGGAAGAGGGCCAGCTCAAGCGCCCGGTTGAGCGAGTGCAGGGCCGCATCGGGCGCGCCGCCCCGCAGCTTGCGCGCGAGGTCGGGCAGCAGCACGACGCCGATGGCGATGCCGATCAGCCCCAACGGAAGTTGGTAGACCCGGTCGGCGTAGTAGAGCCAGGAAACGGCGCCGGCCTGCAGCGTCGCGATCATGGTGCCGATCAGCAGGTTGATCTGCATGGCGCCGGAGGACAGCAGGCCGGGACCCATCAGCTTTAGCAGCCGCCGAACCCCAGGCGTCAAACGTGGCATGGGGAGGCGCAGCGTCATGCCGGCCCGTCGTGCAGCCAGCAGCAGAAGTCCGAACTGCAGGATCCCTGCCACTGCCACCGCCCAGGAGAGCGTATGGGCCGGCTGCTCGGTCTGGGGGACGACGAACAGCAGAGCCAGAACGAAGCAGAGGTTCAGCACGATGGGAGCGGCGGCGGCGGCGGCGAAGCGCTGCATCGAGTTCAGCAACCCGGACAGCAAGGCCACCAGACCCATGAAGAGCAGGTAGGGAAAACAGATGCGGGTCAGCTCGACCGCCAGATCGAACTGTTCCGCGTCGCCGACGAAGCCTGGTGCGATCACCGGCATCAGCCAGGGCATAGCGGCCATCGCCGCCGTGGTCAGCAGCAGCAGCCAGAACAGCAGGAACGCCAGGGCCTCCTCCGCGAAACGCCGCGCCGGTTCCGGCCCGTCGGCCTCGAGCCGACCGGCGAAGAGCGGCACGAAGGCGGCGTTGAAGGCGCCCTCGGCGAAGAGGCGGCGGAAAAGGTTCGGGAACTTGAAGGCGACGAAGAAGGCGTCGGCCAAGGGGCCGGCCCCCAAGGTGCCCGCCATCAGGACGTCGCGAACGAAGCCGAGCACGCGGCTGATCGCCGTGTAGCCCCCGACCGTGGCGAAAGCGCGGATCAATGCCATGGGACGAAGGTTCTAGAGCGCGATCGTCTCAGGTGGAAGCGTTTGGCTTCCACCTGAGACGTGAATCGCCCTCTAAACCTTATGATGAGAGTAGGATTCCCACCTCTGGCGATCCTGCTCACCAGAATTGCGGCGAGTCCAGGAAGCGGAGACGGCAGACTGCCGGCAGCCCGGCGCCGGGCTTCAGGAGGCCGGTCGAGCTGCGGATCAGATCCGCAGGTTCGCGACAGGCTTCAGCATCCCAGAGCTCTGCGAACCTTGTCGCCTAGTCCGCGCAGCCGCGCGACCGGTTCGTTGGCGTAGACGAAGCGCAGATACTGGTCACCATGCTCGATCCCCCAGCCCTCCATGGCGGTTGCGCAGACCCCCTCCGCGAACAGCCGCTCGGACAGCTCGGCACCCGTCAGCCCGAAGTCGGAGGCGCGCAGCAGCAGAGACCAGCCGCCGGCCGGCACACCGAACGGAAGGCCGGCGAACTCCTCGATCAGCAGATCGCGGCGGGCCTGCAGTTCGGCCACGTAGGGCGGCAGGGTTTCGAGCGAGCGTTCGAGCGCAAGGGCGGCGGCCGCTTGGGCGATGCCGACAGGCACGACGACGTTGGCGAGGGAGACGGCGACTAGGTCGGGCATGTAGGCCTCTGGAGCCACGATCCAGCCGACCCGCCAGCCGATCATGCGCAGTTCCTTGGAGGCTGAGCCCACCGTGATCGTGCGATCCGCCATGCCGGGTAGACCGGCGGGGTGCAGCGGGGTGCGACCGTCGAACAGCAGTCGCTCCATGGCGCTGTCGAGGATCAGCAGCAGGTCATGTGCGACGCAGAGCTGGGCGACCAGGCGCCAGTCTTCCTCGTCGAGCAGACCGCCACTCGGCATCGACGGGGACATGAGCAGGAGCGACCGGGTCTTGGGGCCGACGGTGCGCCGTAAGGCGTCGCGATCGAGGCGCCAGGGCTGACCCGGCGTAAAGACGAAGGGGACGAACCGTGGTTCGCCGCCGGCGAGACGGATGCGATTGATCAGC
Source organism: Algihabitans sp. (assembly GCF_965226985.1). Lineage (GTDB taxonomy): Bacteria > Pseudomonadota > Alphaproteobacteria > Kiloniellales > DSM-21159 > Algihabitans. The sequence continues at coordinate 3,590,307 of NZ_OZ245712.1, read as the reverse complement.
CCGGCGTAGGTCGGGTCCGTAACGATGACTTCCTGACCGACCTCCGTAGTGGCCAGCAGCACGTTCAGGATGCCGGAGAGGCCGCCGGCGCAGATCACGCAGTTTCGGGTTCCGTCGTAGTCCAGGCCGGCAAGCTTCGATACGTGGCGGGCCGCCGTCTTGCGCAACTGCTCCTGCCCGATGAACGGCAGATAGCTGTTGTCCGAGTCGGTCTCGGCAGCGCTGCGCGTCCGCGCGACGACCTCGGGGTCGGGTGGGATGTCGACATCCAGGTTCTCAAGGCGCAGCAGGTCGCGGCCGGACAGGTCGGCGCGCGATCCCATGCGGTCGACGCCGATTCCCGCGATAGACTGCAAGCGTGCCGGGCGCGGTCGAGTCGCCTCCGGTGAAGGGTGATCGCTTTGGGGCATGATCATATCCTAAATAATAGATAATCTATGAAAACATGGTCGATATGACGAAGCAAGAGTTTGGCGAGACCGACCGTTCCCTGGCCGACCGCTCCCTGGCCGGACGCATCGCCAGCGCCTTGGCCGCGCGAATTGTGGCGGGCGATCTGGCGCCGGACACGCCGGTCCGTCAGGATCACATTGCGGTCGAGTTTCAGGCGAGCCACGTGCCGGTGCGCGAGGCCTTCCGGAAGCTCGAAGCGCAAGGCCTCCTGATCGCCGCGCCCCGGCGCGGTGTCCGAGTGGCGCCGCTGGATCCAGACGCCTTGATCGAGGTCACGGAGATGCGTGCCGTCTTGGAACCGCTGGCGCTTCGCCATGCGATGCCCAAGCTGGCCGAGCCGGATCTGGCCGTCGCAGAGGAGGCTTTGCTGGCCGCCGAGACAAGTCGGGACATAGCTGTTTGGGAGGCTGCGAACCGGCGGTTCCACGCCGCGCTCTGGCACCCTTGTGCAATGCCGCGTCTCCGCGCGACGCTCGACGACCTCAACCGGGTCGCCGCGCGCTATCTCTATGCGACCTGGAAGGAACTGGCTTGGCAGCCGCGCTCCGATCAGGAGCATCGCGACCTGCTCGCGATCATACGGTCAGGAGAGCGAGATCTTGCCTGCGAACGTCTTGGCGATCACATCCTGGCGGCCGGTCAGGCGCTGCATGCGCATCTGACCCAACCGGATCGAGCCTAGAGCGCCCCTGCTCTCGTCAGCCGACTCCCAAAAAGATCGAAGCAGACCCCGAAACGACCCCCCGAAACGACTTGGGGCGCCGCGGTTTCCCGCGACGCCCCAATCGTAACGAACGTGTCTGGATCGATTACTGGATAACGATCTCGACACGACGGTTGGCGGGCTCACGCACACCGTCCGGCGTCGGTACGGCGGGCTCGGCCTCACCGCGACCGGCGACCGAGATGTTCTGGCTCAGGATACCCCTGGCGACCAGTGCATCGCGGACGGCGTTGGCGCGGCGCAGCGACAGAGCCAAGTTGTAGGCCTCGGAACCGGCGCGGTCGGCGTGGCCGGTCACGGAGAAGTCGATGATGCCCATCTGCTGCGCAGCGGCCACGGCGTCGTCGACAATGTTCATGCCGCCGGCGTCGATCTGAGCGCTGTCGAAGGAGAAGAACACAATGTAGGGCTCGGGAGCACCCATTGGGGCGGGCTCGCCCTGCATGGCGGCTTCGAGAGCTGCCATGGCAGCGTAGAAGCCCTCTCGGCAGGCAGCGATGTGATCCGGCTGATGGTTCTCTTCCTGCTGCTCGACCCAGCAGTCGAAGCGGCCCTGAGCGTGCGCGGCCTCGATCGGCGCCTGAACGCGGCCCGTCGCGTCGAGCGCGGACACCAGGCGCGCGCGCGCTTCGGTCAGTTCACCGATGCTGTCGTCAGGCAGATCCCAGTTGCCAAGCTCTTCCGGCAGGACGACGTCGTTGTTGGCAGCAGCCATCGCCTTGCGGGAGAAAAGACCGGCATCCGGCCAGTCGTACATCTGGTCGGCTTCGAAAAGGGTCAGCTCCTTGTACTCGGAGAAGAGAGCCTGATTGAAGGGCGTGCCACCCATGGCATCCATGCCGCGTACGGCATCGACGTCGTTGATATCGGAGAAGCTGGCGCAGCCAGCAAGCATGCCGAGGGCGGCAAAGGCGCCAACCACTTTCATGCGTATCATTAAGCTAGTCCTCCATACGCGGTGAGGGTCTCAAGGCTTTCCGGATACACGAAAAGCGCCCCTATCATTCGTGGGGCCCTGAACCTTTGGAGGAATGCCCCCCTCCAAGTCAGAACTTCAGCGATCACAATAGTTGAGCTCTGCGGCGATGTCAAAAGACCATGTTATGACGCCGAGTCGATTTTCTGCCGCAATTCCTAGGGCTTGCGGTTCGTTTTAACCACTTTGGTGGTAGTGGTTTAGGGGTCTTCCCGGATGTCGTAACCCGATCCCCCCTCCACCTCAAGACGTAACCAGACGCGCCGAGCTCTCGCAGGGTTGCGAAGGCCGATCACTAACCGTCGTCGATACCCGCCAAGCCCACCAGGGGTCCGTCGGCTGCCTTCGCATCGTCCGGGTCTTGGGTCACCAGCGAAGCGGACTCCGAAACGATTTGGGGCGCCGCGGTTTCCCGCGACGCCCCAGTCGTAACGAGCGTGTCTGGATCGATTACTGGATAACGATCTCGACACGACGGTTGGCGGGCTCACGCACACCGTCCGGCGTTGCCACGGCGGGCTCGGTCTCACCGCGACCGGCGAACGAGATGTTCTGGCTCAGGATACCCCTGGCGATGAGTGCATCGCGGACGGCGTTGGCGCGGCGCAGCGATAGAGCCAAGTTATAGGCCTCGGAACCGGAGCGGTCGGCGTGGCCGGTCACGGAGAAGTTGATGATGCCCATCTGCTGCGCAGTGGCCACGGCGTCGTCGACGGTGTTCATGCCGCCGGCGTCGATCTGAGCGCTGTCGAAGGAGAAAAACACGATGTAGGGCTCGGGAGCGCCCATCGGGGCGGGCTCGACTATCGGGGCGGTTTCGAGAGTTGCCATGGCAGCGTAGAAGCCCTTGCGGCAGGCCGCGATGTGATCCGGCTGATCGTTCTCTTCCTGCTGTTCGACCCAGCAGTCGAAGCGGACCTGAGCGTGCGCGGCGTTGATCGGCGCCTGAACGCGACCCGTCGTGTCGAGCACGGACACAAGGCGCGAGCGCGCTTCGGTCAGTTCGCCGATGCTGTTGTCAGGCAGATCCCAGTAGCCCAGCTGTTCCGGCAGGACGACGTCGTTGTTGGCAACGGCCATCGCCTTGCGGGAGAAATGACTGGCGTTCGGCAAATCGCCCATCTGGTCGGCTTCGAACAGGGTCAGCTCCTTGTACTCGGAGAAGAGAGCCTGATTGAAGGGCGTGCCGCCCATGGCATCCATACCGCGGACGGCATCGATGTCTTTGATGTCGAGAGAGCCGGCGCAGCCAGCAAGCATGCCGAGGGCGGCAAAGGCGCCAACCACTTTCATGCGGATCATTAAGCTAGTCCTCCATACGCGGTGAGGGTCTCAAGCCTTTCCGGATACACGAAAAGCGCCCCGGTCGTTCGTTGGGCCCTGAACCTTTGGAGGAATGCCCCCCCTCCCAGTCAGAACTACAACCATAACAATAGTTCAGCTCTGCTGCGATGTCAAAAAACCATGTTATGGGTCGAGTCAGTTTTTGCCGCAATTCCTTGGGCTTGCAGCTCGTTTTAACCACTTTGGTGGCAGCTCGTTTTAGCAACTTTGGCGGTAGTAGTTTGGGGGTCTTCCCGGGTGTCGTAACCCGATCTTCTCTCCACCTCCAGACGTAACCAGGCGCGCCGAACTCTCGCCGGGTTGTGAAGGCCGATCACTGATCGTCGTCGGTACCCGCCAAGGCCACCAAGGGTCCGTCAGCTGCCTTCGCATCGTCCGGGTCGTGGGTCACCAGCAAGGTTGGAAGACCGCGCGCTCGGGCGTGCGAAAAGACAAACCTACGTATCCTGTCGCGCAGACTAACGTCGAGTTTGGCAAAAGGTTCATCCAAAAGAAGACAGCGCGGTTGAGCCAGCAGCGTCCGCAACAACGCCACTCTGGCCCGCTGGCCACCCGACAAGGTTGCCGGGTCCCGCTGTTCGAAACCTTCCAGCCCCGCATCGGCCAGCGCATCGACGACTTGTGCCTGGCGGGCCCGGCGCCCGCGCACGTCCGGCGGCAGGCCAAACGCCAGGTTCTCGCCGACGCTCAGGTGGGGAAACAACAGATCGTCCTGAAACAGGATGCCCACGCGGCGCCGCTCCGGCGGCAGAACCGTCAGGTCGGCCCCGTCGAGCAGGGCGTGTCCCTCGACCGCGAAACCCCGTTCGAGCGTACCGCAGAGATAGCCGAGCAGGCTCGACTTTCCGCTTCCCGATGGACCCATTACGGTCACGATCTCCCCGTCCGGCACCGTCAGGCTGAGCGGCGCGAAGAGCCTGCGGCCGGTCAGGCTTAGCGACACGGACCGAAGTTCCAGGGTCATTGCAGGGCCCGCCGGTTTCGGTAGCACCAGGCAGGGATACCCACGGCCGCCGCGAAGGCGGCCAGCGGCAGAAGCGCCTGGAGGAAGGCGAAGACGCCGACGACCCGCCGGTCGGCCCCCGCCGACAGGGTGACGGCTTCGGTGGTCAAGGTCGCGTAGCGCCCACCGCCGGCGAAGAGGGTCGGCAGGTACTGGGCCACGCTGACGGCGAAGCCGACGGCGGTGGCAAAGAGGACCGGTCGTAGCAGCATCGGTAGCTTGACCCGCCAGAAGACCGCGAAGGGTGTCGCCCCGAGGCAACGCGCGCTGCGAAGATAACGGGTGTCGAGCCGCCGCCATGGCTCGGCGAGGGCCAGGAAGACGTAGGGCAAAACGAACAGCAGGTGGCTCCAGACCAGGGCCGTGAAGCTGCCGTCCAGTCCCGCCAGGATCGCCAGGACCTGGGCACCGAACAGGAAGGCGACCTGCGGCACCAGCAGCGGCAGATACAGCAGCCAGAGCGCGCGCGTCGGGCGGCGCCCGCTACGCTGTTCCTGTTCCAGGCAGCCGAGCACCAGGGCCAGGGCCAGTCCCGCGGCTGCCAGGCCGAGCAGCAGCGTCGTCCAGCCGCTTGCGGCCGCTGGCTCCAGCTGTCTGCTCCAGGTGACCAGCGTGACGCTGTCCGGCCAGGCATCCGGCCAGCGCCAGCGGCCGGCGAAGGACCAGAGAGCCATGACCAGCAGGCTTGCGAGTCCGAGGCCCAGCAACAGGAAGACGGCAGCGGACCACCCCTGCCTGGCGATCTGTCCAGGGCCGCCGCGATTGCCGCGCGCGATCCAGCGGCGTCCGAGACGAGCGGCCGCGATTTCCGCGAGCCGCCAGAGCGCGATGCCGGCCACGACGACCAGAAGCTGAAGGGTCGCTCCGGCGGCACCGACGAAACGCAGGGTCAGATCGGGGTCGTTGAACCAGCGGAACACGAGCACTGCGAAGGTCGGCGGCGCCGTCGGCCCCAGAATCAGGGCCATGTCTATGACCGAGAGGGAGAAGGCGAGCACGGCATAGATCGGCAGGCGTAGCTGCGGGTAGACGGCGGGCAGTACGGTCTTGAGCCAGGCCGTTACCGGCCCGTAGCCGAGGGACCTCGCGGTCGCGAGGCGTTGCGGGGCCTGAACCTGCCCGAGCGCCCCCAGCAGCATCAGCAGCAGAAAGGGTGTCTCCTTGACCGCCAGGGCGAGGGCGAGCGCGACACCGTAGCGGTCCTGGACGGTGGCCAGATCCGGCGGCAGATCCAAGCCCGTTGCCCAGGGCGAGACCAAACGCAGCAGGAAGCCGCTCGGTGCCAGCAGAAAGGCGACGCCGATGGCGATCGCCGCATGCGGGACGGCCAGGAGAGGTGCCAGCAGCCGAGTTGCCTGACGATAGGCCCAGGTGCCTTGGGCCGCTGCAGCGAATCCGACCGTCAGCGTGAAGGCGAGCAGGGTCGATCCGAACCCGGAGATCAGCGTTGCGGTCAAGGCGCCCGGCAAGGCGGGGTCGTTCAGAAGCCTGACCCAAGGGGTCAAGGTCGGACCAGTGCCGCCGAGGCTGGGAAGAATGCCGAAGGCCGGTAGCCAGGTTCCGACCAGTCCGGCCGCGATCGGCAAGAGAAACAGCGCCAGGGTCAGCGGCGGAACCAGGGCCAGGGGGGAAAACGGCAGACCGGGCAGACGCACTGCGAAGCTACCGCAGGTAACGCCGGCGCCAATCGCTCTCCAGCGCGGTCATCCAGGTCGGGTGCGGCTCGAGCAGAACCGGGCCCAGCGCTTCGGGGGCCAGGGTCGCCGGTCCAAGCGGCACGGCGTCGAACAGCGCGCGCGCCTCGTCGCTCAGACGTGCCAGGTCCAGGACCGTGTCGTCGCCCCAGACCTCCGGGTTCTGCTTCTCCGCCTGGGCCTCCGGGCTCATCAGGAAATCGGCGACCACCATGGCCGCCTCCGGGGCGCGTGCATTGAAGGGAATGGCCACGAAATGGGTGTTGCCGATGGTGCCCTCGGGAAAGACGAAGGTACGCGCGCTTTCCGCCAACTGCCCAGCGGCGATCAGCGAGGAGGCTTCGCCGGGGTAGAAGGACAAGGCGATATCTACTTCGCCGTCGTCCAGCAGCCGGCGCTGGGCCGGACCGTTGGTCGGAAAGGCGCGTCCGTCCCGCCAGAGGTTCGGATGCAGGGTGTCCAGGTAGGCCCAAAGCGGCGCCGTCACCTCTGCGAACTGGGCGTCGTCCTGCACCGGTCGTTGCAGCAGATCGGCGTCCTCGGTCAGCTCGATCAGCAGCTGCTTGAGGAAGGTGGAGCCCATGAAGTCGGGAGGTGCGGGATAGGTGAAGCGCCCGGGCTCTGTCGCCGCCCAGTCGGACAGCTCCCGCGCATTCTCGGGCGTCGTCTCCAGACGGGCCGAGTCGTAGATGAAATTGAACTTGGCCATGCCCCAGGGCGCCTCCAGCCCGTCGGTCGGCACCGTGAAGTCGATCAGTGTGGTCGGTTTGCCCTCCGTATCGACCAGCGCGAAGTTCGGCAACTCGGACACGAAGGGCCCGAACAGCAGATCGGCCTCCTTCATCGCGGCGAAGTTCTCGCCGTTGATCCAGATGAGATCGATGCTGCCGGTCGACCGGTTGCCGGCGGCGCGCTCGGCCAGCACGCGCGCGACCGCATCGGCCGTGTCCGATAGCTTGACGTGCTGCACCGTGATGCCGTAGCGCGCCGATACTTGATCGCCGACCCAATCGATGTAGGCGTTGATCCGCTCGTCTCCGCCCCAGGCGTTGAAATAGACGGTCTGGCCGTCGGCGGATTCCACGGCCTGCTCGAAGGTCGGTACGGCCCGCGGCTCAGCCGCCAAGGAGGCGGTGGCGAGTAGTCCGCCGCCGAGCGCGAAGAGGATCGAGCGCAAAGAGGACATGGGCGACTCTCTAACTGATTGGCCGGTCGGTGGAGTTTAAACTGCCCGGCGCGGTAAGCCAGCCGGCAAGCTAGGGGCCCGCCGCAGCGCTGTCAGCCCGCAGCGCCAAGCTTTCACGCAGGCGTGACCGGTCGTCAGATCGGCCAACCCTTATGTGAGATCTTGCAGCCGGCGCTTGCGCCCAAGGCTATCGCCCGTTTACATGAGGGTACGGCGCGGGTGTAGCTCAGTGGTAGAGCAGTAGCTTCCCAAGCTACGTGTCGTGGGTTCGATTCCCATCACCCGCTCCACCCTTTTCCGACAAGAAACGTCGACGTCTCCGGCCGCGACAGGATCAGGCAATCAGCTCGGCGATGTAAGGCGGCAACGCGAAGGCGCCGAGGTGCACCGCCGGCGTGTAGTAGCGGGTGTCGATAGCGGCGCCGGAGAAGCGAGCCTGCAGCGTCTCCAACGGAACCTTGCGTAGACTGGCGTCGTCGGTGGCCCAGCCGAAGGCCATCGGCCCGCCGGCATAGGTCGGTACGGTCGCCAGATAGCAGGTGCTGTCGGCGAAGAGCCGCCGGAAGAAACCGAGCGTCTGCTTCAGCTCCTCCGGCTGCAGGAAAGGCACGCCGTTCTGTGTCACCAGCATGCCTCCGGAGGCGAGGCAGCTTTTGCAGTCGGCATAGAAACGCTCGGTGAAGAGCACCTCGCCCGGGCCGATCGGGTCGGTCGAATCGACGATGATCAGGTCGAAGCGGCGATCCGTTTCGGCCACGTACTTGAGGCCGTCTGCGATCACCAGCTCCGTGCGCGGGTCCTCGTAGGCCTTGCCGCAGATGGCGCGCAGATGGGTCTTGGCGAAGTCCACCACGCTGGCGTCGATCTCGACCTGGACGGCCTGTTTCACGCCGCGGTGCTTCAGCACCTCCTCCAGCATGCCGCCGTCGCCGCCGCCGATGATGAGCACCCGCTCGACGCCGCCGTGGGCCAGGATCGGGAGGTGCGCGAGCATCTCGTGATAGATGAACTCGTCGGCCTCGGTGGTCTGCACGACGCCGTCGAGAGTCAAGACCCGCCCGAAGGTGGCGTTGCGAAACAGAAGAAGGTGCTGATGCTCGGACTTCGTCTCGAACAGCACTTCCTCGATCCTCAAACCGCTCTCGTAGTCCCGGTGCAGCGTCTCCCGGAACCAGTCGCTCACAGTTCCTGGCCCCGCAGGTGCTCCGTGACAGCGACGTAAGAGGGGGAGAAGCCTTCGCGCAGAACCTCCACCGCCTCGTGCGGCTGGGCGTCGCCACACATGAAGACGTCCAGCGCCGCGTATTCACGCTCGGGCCAGGAGTGGATGGAGATGTGCGACTCCGCCAGCACCGCGACGCCTGAGATCCCGTCGTTCGGCGTGAAGTGGTGCAGGTGGATATGCAGCAGCGTCGCGCCCGCGGCCTCGACGCAGCGCTTCAGCACCGCCTCGACATGCGCGAGCTCGTCGATGCGTTTCGCACCCCAGAGGTCGACGATCAGATGCGTACCGGCATATTCCTGGCCGTCACGCAGAATGAAGTGATCTTTGCGCTCCTCCGACGCCGTGATGGCGGTTTCGGAAACAGCGGCAGTAACGGACACTTCCTCCTGGGTGGTGCTTGAACCGCGATCCAAGTCCATCCCCAATTGGAAGAGGGCGGTATCGCGAGACATCTCGTCCTCCCCAACCAGCAGATGAGCGCTGCCGGACCGGCCGGCAAGCAAGCCGCGCGATATGACGTTTTTGCCGCCGAAGATCAAGAGGGGATTGTGTGAAATTCGCCGAAACGACGTCGGACTTCGTCGTCGGTTCGGCAAACGCAGTCTTCGATGTCTTCGCTCGCTCTCCAAGACACAATCGATCGCGGCCCCCGATGTCCGTAGGAGGTTCCGGTGTCGTTGGAGCGGCTTTTCTCTTGGACGGCCCGCGTCAGAAGATGCCTTCGAAGATCCCGCGCTCGCGGCGTTCGATGGTCGGCGTGCCGGCGCCCGTGACCGGCTCGCCGATCGCCTGCGCCTCGCGCAGCCGGCGGGCTTCCGACTCGGCATCCACGATGTCGCCGCTGAGCGGCGCGTCGCGCCAGAAGATCAGGTTCTCCAGGAAGTCCTTGCTCTCCTCGTTGACCCGCTGGGTTTCCCGGTCCACCACCTGCCGGATGTCTGGCTGAACCTGGCTGGCTCCAGCCTCCATCAGGATGGCGCGCTCGCCCAGGGACCGTCCGTCGTCGGGGATGATCTCCTGCACGCTGGGTTGCTGGTCGCCGAGACGGAACACCGTCCGCCGGGCTTGATCGGTGGCCGTGCCGACCTGCGGGCGCGCCGCGCCGGGACGCGGTGGACGCAGCGCGAACTCGGGCGGCACAGTGAGAGGCGCGCGGGACAGGACACGAAACTCGTCGGGTGCCTGCTTTTCCAGGCCCAACTGCTCGCGTGCATTCTCGCATCCCGCCAAGGCCAGCGCCGCCAGCGCCAGGCAGAAGATTCCGGCTCTGCGCATCGTCGATTCGTATCCCTATGAACTCGGCTGGGGCCCTTTTACCTCTTTGGGCCCGATGCAAACAAGCCATCCAGCAACAGCAGCCCGACTCCGACGACGATCGCACAGTCGGCGATGTTGAAGGCGGGCCAGTGGTATCCGCTCAGGTGGAAGTCGAGAAAGTCGACCACGCCGGGTTGGGTGAAGCGGTCGATCACGTTGCCGATGGCACCCCCGACGATCAGGCCCGTGGCCAGACGCGGCAGTAGCGCCACCTGGCCGCGCAGCCAGACCAGCAGTCCGCCCACGATCAGAAGTGCGATGGCAACCAGTAGGTAGGGTTTCCACCAGTAGTCGCTGGCCAGCAGACCGAAGGCGACCCCGCGATTGTAGGTCAGGACCAGATTGAAGAAGCCGGTGACCGGGACGCGCTCGCCATGCGTCAGGCTCGCGAGCACCCAGGCCTTGGTTGCCTGGTCTGCCAGTGCCACTCCTGCAGCCAGTGCCAGCGTCGAGAGTGGCAGGAACCGCCGCCAGGCGGCCTCGTGGGGCAGGCTGGTCGACACCCGGCTACTCCGCGGCCTTGAGCTGAGCGACCGCGTCGGCGCAGCGGCGGCAGGTCTGCGGCGCCTCCGGAACCTGCCCCACCTCGGGCAGCACTTTCCAGCAGCGTTCGCACTTCTCGCCTTCGGCCAGCTTCGACACCACCCAGACCCCGGCAACCTCGTCCAGGCTGTAGGCATCGCTGGGGCCGTCGCCCTCCAGCACGTCGATGCCGGAGACGATGCAGATCTCCGCGAAGTCGATCGAATCGACCGCCGCCTTCGCCTCGCTGTCCTCGACCCAGACTTTTGGATGGGCCTGCAGCGAAGCGCCGATCCGTTTCTCGGCCCGCTCGATTTCCAAGGCGCCGGTGACGGCACGGCGCACCTGCCGGATCTTCGCCCACTTGGCGGCCAGCTCGTCGTCTCTCCAGTCCTCCGGGACCTCGGGAAAGAGCCGCAGGTGAACCGACTCCGGTGCTTTGCCGCGATGTCCCCAGGCCTCCTCCGCCGTGAAGCAGAGGATCGGCGCGAGCCAAGCGGTCAGATGATCGAAGATCAGATCCAACACCGTTCGGCAGGCGCGCCGACGCAGGGCGTCATGGCGATCGCAGTAGAGACTGTCCTTTCGAACGTCGAAGTAGAAGGCCGAGAGGTCGACGGCGCAGAAGCCGTGGAGGGTCTGGTAGACAGCGTGGAAGTCGAAGTCCGCGATGTTGCGGCGAATGGACTTGTCCAGTTCCCAGAGCCGATGCAGGACCCAGCGCTCCAGCTCCGGCAGCTTGTCCAGCGGCAGAGCTTCGGTCTCGTCGTATCCCTCCAAGGCTCCCAGCAGATAGCGCAGGGTGTTGCGGAAGCGCCGATAGCTGTCCTTGAGCTGCTTCAGGATGTGTTGGCCGATACGGATATCGTCCGAGTAGTCCGACGCCACCACCCAGAGGCGCAAGATGTCCGCGCCGTCCTGGCCGACGATGTCGTGGGGGCTGACCACGTTGCCGAGTGACTTCGACATCTTGCGGCCATCCTCGTCGAGCACGAACCCGTGGGTCAGAACGGCCTCGTAGGGCGCCCGCCCACGCGTACCGGTGGACTCCAGCAGCGAGGTATGGAACCAGCCGCGATGCTGGTCCGATCCTTCGAGGTAAAGCGATGCCGGCCACTGCAGCTCCGGGCGCGCCTCCAGGACGAAAGCGTGGGTCGAGCCGCTGTCGAACCAGACCTCGACGACGTCGAAGATCTGCGCGTAGTCGGCCGGATCGTGATCGTTGCCGAGCCATCGCTGCGGCGGCGACTGGAACCAGGCATCGCCGCCCTCCTCCTCGAAAGCCGCGGCCACGCGGTCGACGACGGCCTGATCGCGCAGGGGCTCGCCGGTGGCCTTGTGGACGAAGAGCGGTAGGGGCACGCCCCAGAGCCGCTGGCGCGAGATGCACCAGTCTGGCCTCTGTTCGATCATCGAGCGCAGGCGAGTCTGGCCGCCGGCCGGGACGAAGCGTGTCTGGTCGATGGCTTCGAGCGCTGTATCCCGCAGGCCGTTCTTCTCCATCGAGATGAACCACTGCGGTGTGTTGCGAAAGATCAGCGGGGCCTTCGAGCGCCAGGAATGCGGGTAGCTGTGACGCAGGCTGCCCTTATGAACCAGTTTTTCGGCCTCGATCAGGGCGCGGATCACCGCGCCGTTGGCGTCGCCGTCCTTGCCCTCCGGTGTCAGGACGCGGGTGCCCGCGAAGAGCGGCACATGCTCGAAGAAGCTGCCGTCGGCGTCGACCGTCTGCGGGATCTCGAGGCCCTTCTTGCGCCCGAGCGCCCAGTCGTCTGCGCCGTGGCCGGGGGCGATATGCACGAAGCCGGTGCCCTGGTCCATCGTCACGAAGTCACCGGGATACAGCGGCACGTCGAAGTCGTAGCCTTCGCCGCGCAGGGGATGGGCGCAGATCGTGCCGGCCAGTTCCTCCCCCTTGCCCTGCCAGACCAGGGTCCGCTCCAGGATTCCGGCGGCCTCGCAGAAGGGCTCGACCAGATCGGCGGCCACGATCAGCAGTTCGTCGACCCGAGCGCGGCTCTTCTCGGCTACCGCGTCGACCTCCAGGCAGACGTAGGTTTCCGCTTCGCCATAGGCCACGGCGCGGTTGCCGGGCAGCGTCCAGGGGGTTGTGGTCCAGATCACGACGCTGGCGCCCTGCAGCCGTTCGGGCGCTTCGACGACTGGGAAGCGAACCCAGACGGTGGTCGATTTGTGCTCGTGATACTCAACTTCAGCGTCGGCCAGCGCTGTCTTCTCCACCACCGACCAGAGCACCGGCCGGGCGCCGGCATAGAGGCCGCCGCCGATCAGAAACTTGCCGATCTCTCGCACGATCTGCGCTTCGGCGTCGTAGCTCATGGTCGTGTAGGGGCGCTTCCAATCGCCGATCACGCCGAGCCGCTTGAACTCCTCGATCTGGATCTCGATCCATTTCTCGGCGAAGGCACGGCACTCGCGACGGAACTCGACCTTGTCCACTGCGTCCTTGTCGGCGCCCCGCTCGCGATAGCTCTCCTCGACCTTCCATTCGATCGGCAGACCGTGGCAGTCCCAGCCGGGTACGTAGTTGGCGTCCTTGCCGAGCATCTGCTGCGAGCGGTTGATGACGTCCTTCAGCACCTTGTTGAGCGCATGGCCCATGTGCAGGTGGCCGTTGGCGTAGGGCGGTCCGTCGTGAAGGATGAACTTCTCGCGTCCCTCCGCGCTCTCGCGCTGGCGCGTGAAGAGGTCCATTTCGGCCCACTTTTCCAGAATTTCCGGTTCGCGCTTGGCAAGTCCGGCGCGCATGGGAAAGTCGGTGTTCGGTAGGAAAACGGTTTCGCGGTAGTCGACACTCATGGACTTAGGGCCTTCGGCTGCGGTGCCCGACGGACGGCCTTTTGCACGCCGGTTCGGCGCGCGGGCTTGACAGGCAAGGTGTGGTAGCGGATCGCGGTCTTCGGGGAAAGCCTGCGCTGACGGAGCAGGATACGCCTGACCCCGAAGGATCCCCGAGACGGAACGCAAGAACGAAGCTGTCCCGGCCCTCGTTTAGAGGACCGGGCCGGTAATTCGCCCAGAACAGCGGCGAAGCCTGTCTCGTTCGATCTGCGGCCGTCCAGTCATGATGAAAGAGTAAGCGTCTCTCGCGGTCGGCGCCACTGCGGTGCCTGCTTTTGCTGTTCGATTTTGAAAAACCGGAGGCTTGGCCGGCCCTTCGCGCTATTCGGCGGCGGTCTTCAGGTCGACGCGGCGATCCACCATCAGCTTCGCCTCGCCTTCGACCACCACCTTGTCGCCGACCTTGCAGACGGTATCGAAGACGATCCGAGCCTTTTCCTGCACGATCTCCCGGATCGTGACGGTGGCGGTCACGGTGTCGCCGATCTTGACCGGTGCCTTGAAGCGCAGGTCCTGAGACAGATAGATGCAGCCCGGACCCGGAAGGCGGGTTCCGAAGACGGTCGAAATGAAGCCGGCCGAGAGCATGCCATGGGCGATCCGGCCTCCGAACATCGTGGCCGCCGCGAAGTCTTGGTTGAGATGCACGGGATTGGTATCGCCGGAAACGCCGGCGAAGTTGACGATATCGGCCTCGGTCACCGTCTTTGCGAAGCTCGCCGACATGCCGACCGACAAGTCCTCAAGGTAATAACCGTGCAAGTCCTGCATCGCCCGTCGCTCCCCCGGATCCGACACAGCGCAGGTGCTGCGCTGCGGCATTTTCTTTCGCACTTGCACCATAACAGTGCCCGTCCGAAGCGGCAATCTGCGCCTGAGCGATGGTAATTCGCGAATATCGCCACGACCGAACGAGAACGGACTCACCCCCGGTGCCGGGGTTTCAGGCGCCCTCTGCGTCTCGTGGCCGCATCTGGACCCGGCGCCCGATGCCTTGCTAGCTTTTGCGCGCGTCAGCCTGAAAATGGACCAGGGTTATGTCCCGTCTCGCAATATTCGGTTTGCTTCTGGCACTGCTCGCTGGCTGTGCCTCGGCCGATCGGGACTATTGGCAGCCCACGCCCGAGGTGGCCCAGGCGCCTGATCTGGCGCGGATCCATTTCTACCGGCCCTCGGTGGCCTTCATGTGGGCGGCGGAACCGCAGGTGATCGTGAACGAGCGACGGGTCGGCCACCTGCGGAACGGCGAGACCTTTTATCGGGACGCGCGGCCCGGGCGCTACCGCATCTATCTCGTCGGGGCGGAAGACGACGCGCTCGAGGTCGCCTTGAGGCCGGGGGACCGCATCTATGTGAAGGCCGATATCGCCTGGCGGGTTCTCGGTTTCCGCTTCGTTGCGGAGCCGGCCTCTGCAGCGCAGGCCGAACCGGAAATCGCCACCTTGCGGCAGGTGACAGGACTGGAAAGCGATCTCAGACGCAGCAATCGACCGCCGCCCGATCTGGACCCGCGCCCCGATATCTAGATCCCATTATCGACACTCAGACAGTCGGCCCAGAATCGGGGTGCGGAGTTTCCAGAGCCTCAGCTTTTCCAAAGTTCCCGGCACCTCGGAGCGATCTGTCAGTCGGCCGGTGGCGGGGCGCTGTAGAGCCGTGAGGCCTCCGCCCAGGATCGTCGTGCGACTCGGCTGGGCCTCTTCGGCCTGGACCTCTTCGAACTGCCGACACCGGCGAGCGGACTTGGGGCAAGCGTTTTGCTCGGTACGCGCGCAGAGGCGTTGAAGGTCCGAGGTTGTCGGTCTCCAGAAATACCACTTAAGAGGTGTGCGGCGGACTGTCATTAGATTATCGCGTGCGCCCTTTTCGACCCTCTGATATCGTAAAATTTGCCGTGCTTGTAGGGCAGGAATTCAATGTGTTGGCTCGCGTTTCGAGGCGGGATCGCGGCCTATCAGGAAAGCACAGCCTGTCGTCCGAGGTGCGACCGGGAGTAGAAAAAATATCTGGCTATTTCGGTTAGGCGCGGGGAGCTTGCGGGTCCTTCGGAATTGCCTTCGGAGACCGCTGCGATCAACCCACTTGGAGTTAGTTAAGGGACATGCGTGAGTTTGCTCCTTCGACGCCCGAACGCACGGGCGTCAAGGCCGTGGTCAAGTGGTTCAACCCGACCAAGGGCTTTGGTTTCGTCCAATTCGACGACGGTTCTCCCGATGCCTTCCTGCACGTTTCGGTGATCGAGCGCCTCGGTCACTCGGACCTGCCTGAGGGAACGGAGGTAATCTGCGATCTCGCTCAGGGCCGCAAGGGCCTCCAGGTGCACCAGATCACCTCGATCGAGCACATGCCGGAGGGTCGCCCTGGCGGCGACTTCGGTGGCGGGGGCGGCGGTTACGGCGGGGGCGGCAACAGCGGCGGATTCTACGGAGACCGCCCGAGACGTCCGGCCCCTCCGCCTGCGGGACCGCCGGTCGAGGGGACCGTAAAGTTCTTCAATGCGGAGAAGGGCTTCGGCTTCGTGGTGCCGGACGACGGCACGCAGGACATCTTCGTCTCCGCCCGGACGTTGCAGTCAAGCGGCCTGACGCTTCTGGAGCCGGATCAGCGGGTGCGCGTCACGACCCGCATGGGCCAGAAGGGTCCGATGGCGGCGACGTTGGAACTGGCCTGACGACTCCCGCTCCCGCTCGACGTCGCGGCCCTTGATCGTGGTTCAGGAAGACAAGCGCGAAGCGTGATGCTTGGGCGTCATCGTTCGTCGTGTCTGCTCGAGAGCTTTAGTCTGCTTCTCATGCTCCCTGCTGGCCGCGATGACGATGCGCGGTTGCCTGCTTTCAGCGGGTCCGTCTCCTGCCGGAAAGGCCGCGCCAGCGCCGAAATCGGCCGTCGCGGAATAGGGTGCGACGCTCCGCCGTTATCGAGGCAGTTCAACAGAGACTGCTCGGCAGACCCGCAAGAGGTTGGGGCAGTCGCAACCGCTTCGACGGGAGACAACCATGAACGGCTCGCTTCAGCGTTATGTGCATTTTCGTCAGATGATGATCCGAGAGTCGGAGGCGCAGGGTCTCGCCGCCGCGCCTTCGTCGGGCAGCGGGGCCGAGACGGTGGCCGCCGGCCAGGTGTTCGAACGGTCCGCCGTGCTGCAGGAGACGGTCGAGCGGGTCGAGGCCTTGCGCCTGACGCTCAAGGCCGTTAGCGAGGCCTGGGGCCACGACCTGCTGCCGGTCTGAGGAGTCGTCCCGGCTGGGCGCTCACAAGGTTGCCAGGGCTCTCTCCCGCTTTCCCGTTTCCCCCGAAGATCGCTTGGCGTAGCGTCGCTGCGAACAGTGGGTGGAAGGGCACGGGAAGAGGATGGCACGCACGGTCGAGATCGGGCATGAGCGGCGACTGACACTCGAGGAGGTCTCCGCCGTCGCTGAAGGCGCGGCGGTGGCGGTGATCCCGGCAAGTCGCGATCTGCTGGCGGAGCGGCGGCGGCAGATCGAGGCCTATGTGACCTCGACGGCCGAGCCTGCCTATGGATTCAACCGCGGTTTCGGAAGCAACGTTCGCGACAAGGTCGATCCGGCGCGGCTGAAGGGCCTGCAGGTCAATCTGATCCGCAGTCACTCGGTCGGTTTGGGCGATCCCGCACCGGTCGAGGTGGTTCGCGCCACCATGCTGTTGCGGGCGCAATCCCTGATGCGGGGGCACTCTGGCGTCCGCCCCCAAGTGGTCGATCAGTTGGCGGCCTTTCTCAACGCCGGTATCACGCCGATCGTCCCCCAGTTTGGTAGCGTGTCCGCCTCCGGCGATCTCACGCCGCTCAGTCATGTCGCTCTCGCCCTGATCGGCGAAGGCGAGGTTCTGGTGGAGGGCGCGCGCCTGCCGACGTCGGAAGCCCTGTCCCCTTTCGGTTTGGAGCCTTTGGAACTGGAGATGAAGGAGGGGTTGGCCCTCAACAACGGTGTTCAGTTCACGGCTGCCTTCGGCGCCCTGGCGACCCTGCGACTGGAGCGATTGCTGCGTACGGCCGCCGTCGCCACGGCCGTGTCGGCGCAGGTCATGCTGGGGGCCGACACGCCCTTCCGCCCCGATCTGCACGCGCTTCGGCCGCATCCGGGATCCGTCCGGCTGGCCGGCTGGATCCACGCCTTGATGGCCGGCTCGCCGCTGCGCGAGGCGCATCGCCCCTACGAGATCGACGGCGAGATTCAGGATCCCTACAACCTGCGCTGCGCCGCACAGATCCTCGGCCCCTGCTGGGATCTGGCCGAACGGGCGCGCAAGACCCTGGAGATCGAGATTAACGCGGTCACCGACAATCCGATCCTGCTGCAGGCCAACGAGCAGCGGGACAACGGCGGGTCCTGGGGCGCCTGGGCCGGGCAGATGGTGGAGATCGTCTCGGGCGGCCACTTCCACGGCATGCCGGTGTCGGTCGATATCTACGGCCTGCTGCAGGCCCTGGGCATTCTCGCGAGCCTGACCAACGCACGCTGTCAGCGCTACGTCGATGCCGACCGGAACAAGGGCCTCGGACCACAGCTCAAATGGCCGGGGGCCGACCGGGACCTTGCGGAGCAGCCGGCGCTTCTGGCCGAACGCGCGACCCAGTCCGGCATGATGCTGCCGGAATACGCCACGGCGGCCCTGGCCAACTGGATCTGGGGCCAGGCCCTGCCCAGTCATCTGATGAGTCTGCCGACCGACAGCGGGCAGGAGGATCACGTCTCGATGGGCGTCAACGTCGCCATCCGGGCCTACGAGGCGATGCCGCGCATGGCGGAGGCGCTGGCCGTCGAGCTGGCTTATGCCAGTCAGGCCGCCGCATTGCGTCAAGAGATGCGTCACCTGCCGTCGCGCGCTGGGCGGGACGACCCGGCGGCGGGCAAGACCCCGGTGGACTGGCACCCTGTGCCGCCGGATGCGCGCCGTCTCAGTCCGGCCGGCGAGGCCGCCGTCGCCGCCGTTCGGCGTCACCTGCCGCCCGTGGTCGAGGATCGCGTCCTGTCAGGCGAACTGCAGGCTCTTGGCCGGGCGCTGCTTGACGGCGAAGCTTTGGAGGCCGTCGGTCCCTACGTCGATCTCGAGTAGTGCGCCCTCAGTGAGAGCCTACTCGAACCCCACTGGCACGAGGCTGCGGACCACGGGGCCGATCTGGGCGATGGCGACGCGGTCTTCCTGGTTGTAGCGCATGTTCTTCACCACGACCTGACCGGCCTCCAACTCCTCGGGGCTGGCGATGATGACGATGGGGAAGCCGCGCCGATCGGCGTAGCGCAGCTGCGCCTTCAGCTTGCGGTCGTCCAGGAAGACTTCCGTCGCGATCCCGGCCCGGCGCAAGCGGGCGGCCAGCTCCTTGTAGGCCGGCAGGGCGCTGCGGTCCTGCACCGTGACCAGCACCGGGGCGATGGCCGCGGCCTCCGTCGTCACGATGCCAGCGTCGAACAGGCGGCTCATCAGCCGCGTCAGTCCGATGGAGATTCCGACGCCCGGAAAGGTCTTGTCGACGAAGGTACCCACCAGATCGTCGTAACGTCCGCCCGAGCAGATCGAGCCGACCTGGGGGAAGTCGTCGAGTCGCGTCTCGTAGACCGTGCCGGTGTAGTAATCCAGGCCACGGGCGATCGAGAGGTCGATCCGGAAGTAGTCGGGGAAAAGCGCGCGCTCGTCGGTCACGTCGACCAGTTCGCCGTCGTCGACCCGCGGCAGAACATGGTCCGGGGCGGAGCGGACGACGGCCTCCAGTTCCGCCACGCCCTCGGCAAAGGCGGCGTTGACGTCCAGCGCCTTCAGTTGCGCCAGGATCTCGTCGTTGCTGCCCTTGGTGTCGAAGAAGTGCAGGATGCGCTCCGCCTGTTCGGCGCCGAGGCCGAGTTCGCCCAGCTTGTGCAGCACCTTGCCGGCGCCGATCTTCTCCAGGTCGTCGACGACGTTCAGCGCGGCCCGCACCGCCACGTCGTCGGTCAGGCCGACCGATTGGAACAGGCCGGTCAGGATCTTTCGGTTGTTGATGCGGATGGTGAACTTGCCGATCCCGAGCCGGCGGAAGAGCTGAAAGATGACCGCCGGAATCTCGGCGTCGTATTCCAGGCTCAGCGCTTCGTCGCCGATGACGTCGATGTCGCACTGGACGAACTGGCGATAGCGTCCGGCCTGAGCCCGCTCGCCGCGCCAGACCGGTTGGATCTGATAGCGGCGGAAGGGGAAGCGCAGCTTGCCATAGTGCTGTGCCACGTAGCGCGCCAGCGGCACCGTCAGATCGAAGCGCAGCGCCAGTTCCTTGGCACTGTCCTCCGCCCCCTCCTCCTGAACGCGGCGCAGGCCGTAGACCTCCTTCTCCGCGATCCCCTTGGCGAGCAGCACCTCGGTGCGCTCGACCGCCGGCGTTTCGATCGGCAGGAAACCGAAGGATTCGTAGGTCGCCCGGATCACGTCGACCGCCCGGTTGATGGCGATCTGCTGCTCGGGCAGAAACTCTGGAAAGCCGGAGATCGGCTGGATGCGCAGGCTCATGGATCGCTGGCAGACTTGCTTTTTCTGGACGGGTTTGGCGGGGAAGACGGCGAGCGCTTGATAACGGAGCTACGACCAGGGCGCAACCGCCAGGGCCATGCAATCGCCTCTCGCGAGGGGCTCTAGCGGGCCTCCGGCGCGCCGCCGAAACGTCGAAGCCGGGTGGTGCCGAGACTGATCAGGAAGATCGCCAGGGCCGCCACCACGATGGAGGGGCCGGAGGGCGTGTCGAATCGCAGAGAGCCGAACAGGCCCAGCAGGGCGGCCAGCCCGCCTAGTCCGGCGGCGACCAGGGCCATCGCCTCCGGCGTCGTGGCGAAGCGCCGCGCGGCGGCGGCCGGAATGATCAAGAGAGCGGTGATCAGCAGAATGCCGACCACCTTCATGGCCGTCGCGATCACGGCCGCCATCAGCAGCATGAAGACCAGTCTGGCGCGCTCGGGCGCCAGATCTTCGGCGGCCGCCAATTCGACGTTGACGGTTCCCGCCAGCAGTGGGCGCCAGATAGCGATGAGCGCGGCGATCACAGCGAGCCCGCCGCCGTAGATCAAGGCGAGGTCCTGACGGGAAACAGCAAGAATGTCGCCAAACAGCAGACCGGTCAGATCGACCCGCAGCCAGCTCATGAAGGCGATCAGCACGAGCCCGAGCGCCAGAGTCGAGTGAGAGAGGATGCCGAGCAGAGAGTCGACCGGCACGACCTCGCTGCGCGACAGCACCACCAGGGTCAGTGCCACGCCGGCCGCGACCACGAAGACGCCGAGAATGAGGTTGAGGTCCAGCAGCGCGGCCAAGGCGATGCCAAGCAGTGCCGAATGGGCCATGGTGTCGCCGAAGTAGGCAAGGCGCCGCCAGACGATGAAGCAACCCAGCGGTGCGGCCACCAGCGCGACGCCGACCCCTGCGAGAAGCGCCCGAAAAAAGAAATCGTCCAGCATGAAGGCGCGTCAGTTCCCCTCGCTGTCGGCGGTCGGACCGGCTTCGGGGCGGGACGGCAGCGGGACCACTCTGCCTTCCCGGTCGTGCGCATGGTCGTGATGGTGCTCGTAGACGGCCAGGGCCTGGGCGGCGCGGGCCCCGAAGAGACGTCGGTACTCCGGGCTTTCCGCGACCGCGCGCGGCGTGCCGCTGCAGCAGACGTGCCGGTTCAGACAGACCACCGTATCGGTCGCGGCCATGACGATGTGCAGGTCGTGCGAGATCAGCAGAATGCCGCAGTTCAGACGGTCGCGGATCTTGCCGATCAGGTCGTAAAGCGCGATCTCGCCGGTGAAGTCGACACCCTGGACGGGCTCGTCGAGGACCAGAAGATCGGGGCGGCGCACCAGCGCACGGGCGATCAACGCGCGTTGGAACTCTCCGCCCGAAAGGGTCTGCAGCTCTGCGTCGGCAAGGTGCGCGATCCCGACTTCGGACAGGGACTGCGCGATCTCACTCTCCTCATGGCGAGCGGTCAGGGTCATGAAACGCCGAACGGTCAGCGGCAGCGTGCGGTCGATCGACAGACGCTGCGGCACGTAGCCGATGCGCAGTCCGGGCGCCGGCAGGACTCGCCCTTCGTCCGGGCGCAGCACCCCGATGGCGGCCCGCACCAGCGTCGATTTCCCGGCTCCGTTGGGGCCGATCAAGGTCACAATCTCGCCGCGCCTGACCGTGAGATCGACGCCCTGCAGCAGCCAACGTTCGCGCCCCGGCGCGCCCCGGCGAACCGCGATACCTTCCAGGGTCAGCAGGGTTTCGGCTGTGGCGGGTGGGCTCGCCGGCGCGACTCGATCCTGCGAGGTGGAGAGTCTTCTCAAGGCCATGTCTTCCGTTCGGTGCCGGCGCCTGGGCCCGGTAAAATCGATGACAAGCTACGTTATTTCATAACGTCCAGTCGACACCAGACAGGAGCGGCGATCGGCCGGCCTCGATCTCAGGCCCCAACCATTGCCTTGCTCACCGGGCTCTCCGGCACCGGCGCAGGGCGCGCCAAGCCGTCTCTCGGCGTCAGCTTGCCTGTGCGATCAAGGTCTCGCCGTCGGCCGTTTCGATGGCCAGCTTGCCGTCGGGCAGGATCCGGTAGCTGGTGGCCGCCTCCAGAACACGCAGGAAGTTGCGTTCCTGCTGCATCAGCGCAAGGGGGCAGCCTTTACGGGTCGCGGCGATCTGACCCAGGCTCAAAGCGCCTCCCTCGGCCGCTTCGAAACTGGAGCGGTAGCTGTTGCAGGAGGCGAAGCCGCCGAGCGATCCGTCTTCGTGAAACTCCAGAGTTGCGCGGGATCGTTCCAGCAAGGGGACGCCGGCGATTTCCTCCACCTGCCACTGCGGTCCCTGCAGGTTGGCTGGCGGCGTCGCAACCCTGGCCGTTTGGGCGGCCGTTTGGGCGGCTGGCGAGGCGGACGGGACAACCGGAACCGTCGGTACGGCCAGGTTGGCCTCTTCGCTACCCTCCAGCCGAGCGGACGCAATGTCTTCGCCGGGGCCCCCGCTTTCGTCGGGGTTGACCGCGGCGACGTCCACTCGGTCGCAGGGAGGGAGCCGGCGGAAGCCGATGCTGAAGGTCGCGGCTTGAGCCTCGCTATGGAAGACCACCGGGGCCGAGGGCGTGCCGCCGCTGTACTTCACGCCGCTGCCGGTCAGGCTGGGCGACAGGCGGTAGGCCCTGTCGCCGACGGTGACCAACAGATCGCGGTCGATTGCCTGTGTCTCGAGTGGCACTGAGCCGCACTGATAGCTCGCCGTCTGCCCAAGCCCTTGCGGCCGTTCGGGCTCCGACGTGCCGCAGCCGACGAGCAGCAGGGCCGCCGTCAGACCGGCCAGCAAGGTTCCAGAAGTTTGCACGTCCCTAAACCGTCCGCCGTAGCTGTTTCTTCGTTGTTCGGCGGCAGCCTTCGCCGCGCTGGTGCCCCTGGAGGGAATCGAACCCCCACTCCTTTCGGAACGCGATTTTGAGTCGCGCGCGTCTACCAGTTCCGCCACAGGGGCACCGTGCGGCGCAGGATAGTCGCTCTTCGGCGCGGCGCAAGTGCCCGCGCTACTGCAGGGGACTGAGCGGCGGTTTCGCGTGCGCCTCGGCCGGGGGCTCGTTACAGGGGCCGGCTTGATGGTGCACCAGCCGCCAGCCGCCCTCGCCCTTGCGAAAGATGTTGGTGGCGACCAGCAGCGCGTTGCCGATGGCCTCGTAGCAGACCACCATGCCCAGCGTTTCGCTGTCGCCGCCGCCGATCAGCAGAGCTTCGGGCGCCCGGCAGTCGATAGCGTCCGGGCCGCCGCCTTCGAAAATGGCCCGCCAGGACTCTAGCACCTCGTGCCGGTCGGTCAGCGCCCGCCAACCGGGGTGGATGCAGGCGACCGGCCCGGAATCGTCCCAGAGCTCCGCCAGGGCTAGAAGATCGCGGTCGTTAAAGGCGCTGTAGAAGCGTTCGTTCGCCTCCAGCAGCTCGGCTAAGGGATTCATGGCATCTCCCGTTTCCTATCCGCTGCCCCTACCCCCTTCCGGCACCGCGAAACCCTTGGGTCTTCGGCCGTGTCACAACAGCCTAACAGGCAGAACCGCAAACGGCGATTGAAGGAACGCCCGCCGGGCGGCTATAGCAGCGGGGCGGCGGCTTGATTGGGGGGACTTCGGCGGTGCGCTGGGTACGCAGCCTCTACGACTGGACCATGGCGCAGGCCGAGCGTCGCTATGCGCTCTCGGTGCTTTTCGCCGTATCTTTCATCGAGTCCTCGGTCTTTCCGATACCGCCGGACGTTTTGCTGATTCCCATGGTTCTGGCGGCGCGCGACAGAGCATGGCTGATCGCTGGGGTTTGTACCGTCGCATCGGTGTTGGGCGGGGTCGCCGGTTACGCGATCGGCTACTATTTTTATACCGGTGTCGGGGAGCCGATCCTCCAGTTCTACGGCTACATCGACCGCTTCGAGGCCTTCGCCGAGTCCTACAACGAGTGGGGCGCCTGGATCGTAGCCGGTGCTGGGTTTACGCCCTTTCCCTACAAGTTGATCACCATTGCCAGCGGTGTGACGCAGCTCGATCTTGGAACCTTCATGGCGGCGTCGGTGGTGTCGCGGGGCGGGCGCTTCTTCCTGGTCGCAGCCCTGCTGTGGTGGTTCGGCCAGCCGATCCGCCGTTTCATCGAAAACAACCTGCCTGCACTGACCTGGCTGTTTTTCGGGTTGCTGCTGGGTGGTTTCCTGGTCGCCCGATTCCTGATTTGATGCCGGTCTCATGACCCTTTCTCACGTCACGACCGCACACCGCCTGGAGCTTGCCCGCCAGCTGGTGCCCTGGGTCGCTATCGGCGTCCCGGCGGCCGCTCTTCTGGGCGCTCTCGCCTTTCAGTACATCGGCGGCTATCCGCCCTGTCTGCTGTGCCATTGGCAGCGCTACGCCCATCTTGCGGCGTTGGGCTTGGCGCTGGTCGCCCTGCCGCTCTCGGGAGGAGCGCGACGCTTTGCCACGATCGCTTCTGCGCTGGCGCTTCTGGCAGGTGCGGGCATCGCCGGTTTCCATGTCGGCGTCGAGCAAGGCTGGTGGGCCGGCCTGCCGGGCTGCAGTGCCCCTGACATCCGGGGCCTCGACGTGGCGCAGCTGCGCGAGGTGCTGATGCAGGCCGAGGTCGTGCCTTGCGATGCGGTCGCCTGGTCGCTGTTCGGGATCTCGATGGCCGGCTGGAACCTGCTCTTGTCGGCCCTGGTCGGTGTCGCCATTGTCTGGGTGGTAGCCTTAGGAAGCCGCAGGAGGCAGGCATGAGCGAAACCGCGAAGACCGAGCGACCGGAACGACGGCGCCCTCTGCCGGGCGATCCGGATCGCCGTGAGCGTCTGGAGCGCCTTTTGCGCGTCGATCTGGCCGGCGAGTACGGCGCCCGTCGGATCTACGAGGGTCAGCTGGCTGTGCTCGGCCGCTCGCCTGTTGCGCCCACGATCCGGGAGATGTGGGCGCAGGAAGCCAAGCATCTCGACTACTTTCAGAAGGCGCTGCCGAAACATCGGGTGCGGCCGACCGTCCTGCAGCCGGCCTGGCACGTCGCCGGCTTCGCCTTGGGCGCGGTGACGGCCCTTATGGGCGAGAAGGCTGCCATGGCTTGTACCGTCGCGGTCGAGGAAGTCATCGACGAACACTACGCCCGCCAGGCCGAGCAGCTGGACGACGAGGGCGAAGAGGGCGAGCTCAAGCAGGCGATCCTGGAGTTCCGGGAAGACGAGATCGAACATCGCGATACGGGCCTGGCTCACGGCGCCGAAGAGACGGTCGCCTACGGTGGCCTTACGAGCGTGATCAAGGCCGGCTCACGCTTCGCGATCTGGTTGAGCGAGCGCTACTGACGCTCCGGAACAGCCCTCACGCCTCGGACGGACTCGCTGTCAGCGAGTTCGGCCAAGGTGAGCTCGCTCGAAAAACGATTCCTTTACGACCTTGGGTGCAAGCTGCAGCCATTGCAAACGCAGTGGCTGGCAGGACGTCATGGCCCTTATCGCAGAGACCCCCCAAGGTCGAAAAAGCTGGTGGCGCGAGCTGACCGGGTTTTTCCACGATCTCTTCCATAGCGAAGAGCAGGCCGAACGCCTCGAGCTTCTGGCCCGCGCCGCTGCCGAAAGAGCTCGCAGAGACGAACGAGAGCCGGCCGCGCCGCAGTGGTTGCGCCTCGACTGAAGAGCTGAGGGCGCTGAAATCCTGGGATCGACGCTCAGGACTCCAGTTCGGAATCCCAGTAGAGAAAATCCGACCAGCTTTCGTGCAGGAAGTGGGGCGGAAAAGCTCGGCCATTTTCCTGAAGTTGCCAGGTGCTTGGCTGATGCGGTGGGTTCAGCGGCAGCATATCGGCTTCTTGCGGCAAGCGGTTGCCCTTGGCCAGATTACAGACCTGACACGCCGTAACGATGTTGTCCCAGGTCGTACGGCCGCCGCGTGAGCGCGGGATAACGTGGTCGAAGGTCAGTTCTTCCGTCCGGCCCCGATAGCTGCAGTACTGGCAGGTGAAGCGGTCCCGCAGGAAAACGTTGAAGCGGGTGAAGGCAGGTCGGCGGTCGAGATGTACGTACTGCTTCAGCGCGATCACGCTGGGCAGCTGCATCTCGAGCGAGGGCGAGTGCACCTTCTGATCGTATTTGGCGAGGATGTTCACCCGATCTAGGAAGACCGCCTTGATGGCGTCTTGCCAGGACCAAAGCGAAAGCGGGAAATAGCTGAGCGGACGGAAATCCGCATTCAAGACCAAGGACGGATAACTGTCGGCCATAGCTGAGGCCCGTCTCCCTGTCGGTCAAAGAATCGCGACGCCAGCGCCGCAATCACCTCTTCTACATAGAGCAGACCCCTAGAGAGCACAAGATGTAGTAAAAGTTAGCCGGGAATCTTCATGTCGTTGTCATAAGCCTCGACCGGAAGATACTGATTCGCTTATGCGATGGCCGTTGTTCGACTGATCGCAGCAAGACTGCGACTTGTGGTCACGCAACCGGGTGTCAGTCGTCCCCTGCCGCGAAGAGATCGCGCAGAAAACTTGCGGCCATCGCGACGCCGGGCTCGTCGATCCCGTGTCCCAGGCCTGGGCGAACCTCGGCCGTGACCTGGACGTCGACCGCCTGCAGCGCCTCTGCGGCGGCGCTCAGTGCCTCGGGCGAGACCACTTCGTCCTGATCTCCATGAACCAGCAGGACGGGCGGGCGACTGACAATCTCCTGCGTCAGTCGCTCGCCGCCGACCAGCAGGCCCGAGTAGCCGATCACGCCAGCGCAGGCGGCCTGGCGCCGCAGCGCCGTGTGCAGGGCCATCATGGTGCCCTGGCTGAAACCGACGAGCACCAGGTTCTCGTCTTTCAGCCCATAGCGCGCCATCTCCTCGTCCAGGAAGCGGTCGAGCAGCGACCTTGCCTCTTCGGCGCCGACATAAAGCGACTCCGGCGTGCGAACCTGCAGGCTGAACCATTGGTAGCCGAAGGGCGCCATGTCGCAGGGGCTCGGTGCGTCGGGTGCCACGAAGACGGCATCCGGTAGCACCGTGCCGAGGACGGGTGCCAACGCGATCAGATCCTGGCCGTTGGCCCCCAGGCCGTGCAGCAGCACCACCAGTTGGCGCGGTACGCCGCCGCTGCGTGGACCCTCGCGAGGACCGTCGAGCATGATCTCTTCACGCGCCGTGGTCATGACTGCCCCCTGGCATCTGTTCCCCCGAGGCGCCGCACGCCCTTCTGAAAGTTCGATCACCCATCCGACACCCAACGGCAGGGCTTACCGATACACCAATCCACGAGGTCGGAGACTTACGGAAGAGGACTGGTGAATATGCGGATCCGCGCGCCAATGACGGCAGGCCTGAATGCCGAGTCTTACTGTATGCCGTGAGGCGCGTCAGCCCTTTATCCAGGATGCTCTCAAGTGATCGATGAGAGTCGCATAGCTCCGGCATAAGCGGCCGGAGCACATATCAGAACCGGTTCCGAAACGGGCCTCGGTCGACCTTTCAATCCGTCTATTCCCAGTCGTCCGGAATCGCTCCTGCTTGGCGCCGGTAATGCCAGAGCATACGGGCCGCGACTGAGCGATAGGGGCGCCAAGCTCTGGCCTGCTCCTCCAGGGCGATACGGTCGGGCCGCACCTCCAATCCCTTGAGCAGCTGTGCGCCGATCATCAGGCCGATGTCGTTGGCTGGGAAGACATCCGGCCGGCCGAGGGAGAACAGCAGGTAGACCTCGGCCGTCCAGCGACCGATACCTTTGGCGCGGGTCAGACTTTCGATTGCCGCTTCGTCGTCGAGCATCACCAGGCGGTCGAGGTCAAGCGCGCCCTCGATCAGCGTTTTAGCAAGGGCTCGGGCATAGCGCTGCTTCGGGCGCGACAGACCGATCTGTCGAAGGTCGTCGTCGCTGAGTGCCAGGAAGGTCTCCGGCGTGACGGGTTTGCAAGCCGCGTTCAAGCGGTCGGCGATTGCTTGCGCCGAAGCGAGCGAAACCTGCTGAGCGATGATGATGCGCAGAAGCGTCGCGAAGCCCGGTGCCCGGTAGCGCAGAGGCGGCAGTCCGACTTCTTGGAGCGCGCGGGCGAAGTCGCGGTCGATCCGGCCGAGCGCCTCCACGGCCGCAGGCAGGGTTTCTTGCGTGACGATCAAGGCACTGTCTGTCTTCATAGTAACTCGCTTCCTGTCGCGCGGCCGACCCGGTTCGGCCTTCGGCGATCCCGTTCCAGGCGCCAGCGAAAGGTTATCCGACATCTTCCTCAGTCACGTCGCTCCGAAACATGATCTCCAACTCCTCAAAAATCCCCGGCGAGATAACCCGCTTCGCCCCCTCACCAAGCGGACGCCTGCATCTGGGGCATGCCCATTCCGCGCTTTTCGCAGCCCAAGCGGCAGACCCCGGCGGGCGCTTCCTGCTGCGTATCGAGGATATCGACGTTGCACGTTGCCGGCCGGAATTCGAAGCGGCCATCTACCGGGACCTCGCCTGGTTGGGCTTGGAGTGGGAACAGCCGGTTCTCCGCCAGTCGGAGCGTTTCGACCTCTACAGGGACGCCCTTCGGCAACTCGAAGCGCGCGACTTGATCTATCCCTGCTTTTGCACGCGTAAGGAGATTGCCGCCGAGATCGCGGCTGCCGGCGCGGCGCCGCATGGACCCGACGGACCGCTTTACCCCGGGACCTGCCGCCGCCGCAGCGTAGCCGAACGTCGTCGCCGTCTCGAAGGCGGCGAGGCTCACGCCTGGCGTCTCGATCTCGCAAAGGCCATGGAACAGGTCGGGCCGCTGACGTGGCACGAGCGCGGCCAGGGCCCACAGCAGGCGCAGCCCCAGCTGCTGGGCGACGTCGTTTTGGCGCGCAAGGATGTTCCGACCAGCTATCACCTGGCCGTCGTTCTCGATGACGCCGCCCAGGGCGTCACTCTGGTCACGCGCGGTCGCGACCTTTTCGTCGCCACGCACGTCCACCGTCTGCTTCAGGCTCTGCTCGATCTTCCCGTGCCCGAGTGGCGGCACCACGACTTGATTTCCGACGCAAGCGGGCAGCGCCTGGCCAAGCGGCACGATGCCCTCTCCCTTGCCGCGTTGCGGGACGCCGGACTTGCGCCGGCCGAGGTTCGTGCCAAGGCCGGTTTTCCCGAACGCGCCTAGACCTCGCAGGACCCGAGCGGTCTCGCGCCAAGGATCGGCACGGTTAACGGGATGTAAAATGCTAACCGCCACCATAGCGCCGCGACGCTGCACGCAAATGCTGGCTTAAGTTGCGCGGGAGGGCAGAGAAACCATGGATGAGGAGGTTCTCTCGAACATTCACGCCTATTGGTGCAGTCTCCGGCGCGACCGTCCGATGCCCGCGCGGGGGGACATCGACCCCGCCGAGATTCCCAAGCTTCTGCCGCATCTGATGCTGACAGACGTGCTGGAGAACGGGCAGTTCCGTTACCGGCTTATCGGGACCGAAGTCGAGCGGAGTTTCGGCGCGCCCGTGACGGGACGGACGCTCGAGGAGCTGATGTTCGGCGAGTACCTGACCTACATGACCGGTCTCTACCGCCGGGTCGTTCAAGAAAAACGCCCGATCTTCTCCGTGTCGCGCTACGGGGGGACGGACCGCGATCACCCGCTCTTCACCAAAAGGGTGATGATGCCCCTGTCCACCCAGGGTGCGTCGGTCGATATGGTGCTCTCCGCCCAGGTCTTCGTTCGGGTCGGCGGTTTGGACGATCGGACGGCTCTCGCCCTGCTGAACAGCGACGGCTATACCGGCTATGCCGACGAAAGCTACACGGCGTCGGAGACCTGTGGATCGGCAACGCTCGACTTGGCTGGACCCATGACCCGCAAGGCGACCGTGGAGTGAAGACGGCGACCGGGTATCGACAGTCGCCGTCTCTCCAGCCGGAAGTTGCCGCGGCTATTGCTTGAAGGCCTCGATCTCCAGGATAATCGCCACTTCGTCTCCCACCGCCGGAACGAAGGCGTTCATCCCGAAGTCGGAGCGTTTGATCGTCGTGGTGCCCGAGAAGCCGGCCGTCATGACGCCCTCGTAGCTGGGAATCGGGTGCGCCTTCAGGGCGTTCAGCGTTGTCTCCAAAACCACCGTCTGGGTAACGCCGAGAAGCGTCAGCTCGCCGGTCACAGTCGCCGTCTCATCGCCGGTGCGTTCGACTGCCGTAGAGACGAAGGTGATCGTCGGATGAGCCTCCACGTTGAAGAAATCGGCGCCACGCAGATGCCCGTCGCGCTCTTCGTGATTGGTGTCCAGGCTGGCGGCCTGAATCGTCACCTCCACCCGCGAGTTTTCCGGATTGGTCTCGTCGAGAACGATGACACCGTCCGCGTCGTTGAAGCGACCGATGGTATCGGAGAAGCCGAGATGATCGATACGGAAGACAACATCCGTATGGCTCTTGTCGAAGGCGTAGGTGTCCGCCGCTAGAAGCGGTGCGGCCGGTGCGGCCAGGACGGCGATCATGGCGGCGGCGCCCAGCAGGGCGGTTCGCGGAAAGACGTTACGGATCATCTGTTCGACTCCCTCTCTCACGTGTGAGTTCTCTTTGCGGTCTTGCGGCGAAGGGCTACGGTCGCGTCGCCAGAATCTCGAAAAAGATGCGAACTTCGGCCGGGATCATCGAAGTGTCGGCCCAGAGACCTTGTCCGACGCCGTAGTCCAGACGGTCGACCGTGACTTCGCCCAGGGCCTCCGCAGTCTCTCCTGTCACCGCGAGAGTGAAGGGAAGGATCACGGGACGCGTCGTGTCGCGCAGGGTCAGTTCGCCGTGGGCCTCGAAGCTTCCCTCTCCGGTCGCCTCGAAGCGTTCCGCCAGAAAGCGAGCCTCGGGGAAGGCCTCGACATGAAGCAGGCCGTCGCCCTTCACGGCGTCGTCGCGGTCGCGGGCGCCGCTGTCGACGCTGTCCGTCTCGATGACGATCTCGATGCGGCCGGTCGCGGTTTCGGGGTCGAAAACGATGTCGGCCGTCCAGTCCTCGAAACCTCCTTCCACGTCGCTGCCCGACTGGATGGCAATGAAGCCCACGCGGCTCTCGTCGGGATCCGTGATCCAGACCGGCGCTTCCTGGGCGCTGGCGGGGGTCGCGAAGAGGATCGCGACGGCAAGGGCAAACGGCAAAGGCATGGCGAAGACGTCTCTCAGGCTGATCGGGAAGGGATGGCGGTTCGGTCTAGCGACGCGTCTGCGGCAGCATGCGTCGCAACACCGTGTCTTTCTTGACGAAGTGATGGCGCAGGGCCGCCCCGGCGTGAAGTCCGATCAGGGCCAGAAGTGCCCAGGCGGACCAGAAATGTACGTTGGAGAGGGCGTCGTAGAGCGCCTGATCGGTCCCGATCGGGTTGGGCAGCGTGAAGCTGCCGAACAGGATCGTCGGGAAGCCCGATGCCCAGGACATGACGAGCCCGACGAGCGGCTGGCTAAAGAGAAACAGGTAGAGGCCGAGATGGGCGGCGTGAGCCGCCAGGCGTTCCCAGGCGGCCATGTCGTCCGGCATCGGCGGCGGCGGATGGCGCAGGCGCCAGACCAGTCGCAGAAGGGCCAGCGCCAGGATCGTCAGTCCTACGGTCTTGTGCCAATTGTAGAGCTCGATCTTCAAGGGACCGAGCGGCAGCTCGACCATAATCAAAGCCAGCAGGAAGACGGCGGCCATCAGCAAGACTGTCAGCCAATGGAAGACCTTGGCGCCGGCCGTGTAGTCCTGACGGAGCGATCCGGCGGCCGCGTCGTCTCTCGACGCAAGGGCGCGGTGAGCGGCGGGCGAATTGCTGGCCATGGGCACAGGTCCTCCTTCGCACCTCCATATGGCGCGCTTCGGCGGCCGTGCTAGCGGTCCATGTGGAAACGCTCTGTTTGCCGAGGTTGACCTGAGGAAACGACGCTCCCTACGCCGCCTCCTGACAGCGGCTTTCCACGATCTCCAGGATGTCGGCCATGATGGCCGTGAGGTCGTAGTCCTTGGGCGTGTAGACGGCGGCGACACCTGCGTCGCCCAGAAGCTTGGCATCCTCCGGCGGGATGATGCCGCCGACCACGACCGGCAGGTCGCTCAGGCCTTGCGCCTTCAGCTCGGTCAAGGTGTCCTGGACGAGCGCCACGTGGCTGCCGGAGAGGATCGACAGGCCGATCACGTGGACGCCCTCCTCCAGGGCCGCGTTGACGATCTGCTGCGGCGTCAGGCGGATGCCCTCGTAGACCACCTCGAAACCGCTGTCGCGGGCGCGGACAGCGATCTGTTCAGCGCCATTGGAGTGGCCGTCCAGGCCGGGCTTACCGACCAGCATCTTGACCCGACGTCCGAGCTGTTCGGAGACCTTGGCGACACGGCTGCGCAGGCTCTCCAGACTTTCTCCCGCCTCGGACCGCGCGGCCGCCTTGCCGACCCCGGTGGGAGCGCGGTACTCGCCGAAGACCTGCCGCAGGGCGTCGCCCCATTCGCCGGTGGTGACGCCGGCGTGGGCGCAGGCGATCGAGGGCTCCATGATGTTGGCGCCGCCTGCCGCCGCCTGCTTCAGATCGTCCAGGGCGCGCCCTGCGGCGGCCTCGTCGCGCTGGGCGCGCCAAGCCTGCAGCGCTGCGACGGTGGCCCGCTCGCTCTCCGGGTCGACCGTCATGATGCCGCCGTCCACGCCCTCAAGCAGAGGTGACGGCTCGCTCTCCACGAACCTGTTGACGCCGACCACGACCTGCTCGCCGCTCTCGATGGCCTGGAACCGGGCCGTTGCCGAGGTGACGAGCTGTTCCTTCATGTAGCTCGACTCGACGGCCGCGATGGCGCCGCCCATGGCGTCGATCCGCGTCATCTCCTCTCGCGCGGCGGCGCAGAGCGCCTCGACCCGGCCCTCGATCTCCGGGTTGCCGGCGAAGATGTCGCCGAACTCCAGCAGGTCGGTCTCGTAGGCGACGATCTGCTGGAGCCTTAAAGACCACTGCTGATCCCAGGGGCGGGGTAGGCCCAGCGCTTCGTTCCAGGCCGGCAATTGCACGGCGCGGGCGCGGGCGTCCTTCGAAAGGGTGACGGCCAGCATCTCCAGCAGGATGCGGTAGACGTTGTTTTCCGGCTGCTGCTCCGTCAGGCCGAGTGAGTTGACCTGAACCCCGTAGCGGAAGCGACGGTAACGCTCCTCCTCCACGCCGTAGCGCTCGCGACAGATGTCGTCCCACAGGCGGGTGAAGGCGCGCATCTTGCAGATTTCGCCGACGAAGCGGATGCCGGCATTGACGAAGAAGGAGATGCGTCCGACGGCGCGCGGGAAGTCGGCCGGATCGACCCGCTCGCGCAGGGCGTCCAGGATCGCAATGGCTGTCGAGAGCGCGAAGGCCAGTTCCTGCACCTCAGTCGCGCCAGCCTCCTGCAGGTGGTAGCTGCAGACGTTCATGGGGTTCCACTTCGGCACCTCGCGGTAGGTGAAGGCGACCACGTCGGCGGTCAGCCTGAGCGAGGGCTTGGGCGGGAAAATATAGGTCCCGCGCGAGAGATACTCCTTGACGATGTCGTTCTGCACCGTGCCCTGCAGGTCGGCGCGCGGCGCGCCCTGGCGTTCGGCGGCGGCGATGTAGAGCGCCAGCAACCAGGGAGCCGTGGCGTTGATCGTCATGGAGGTGTTCATGCGGTCGAGCGGGATGTCCTCGAACAGCACCTGCATGTCCCCCAGGTGGCCGACGGGGACACCGACCTTGCCGACCTCACCCTTGGCCAGGGGATGGTCCGAATCATAGCCGGTCTGGGTCGGTAGGTCGAAGGCGACCGACAGGCCGGTCTGCCCCTTGCTCAGGTTTCGGCGGTAGAGCGCGTTGGAGGCCTTGGCCGTCGAATGGCCGGCATAGGTGCGCATCAACCAGGGCTTGTCTCGCTCGCGCGTGCCTTCGCTCGTGCGAGAAGACTGTTGCTGCACTGCGTCAGCGCTAAGCCTTTGTAGGGTCATGGAGTCCCCCGAAATGTCACCAAATTGCCTGAGCGCATATGTTTCAGACCTAAAGTTGCTACAAAACGTCCAGATCTGAAATAAACATGTTATTGTGCATTGCAAAAGCCATGTTTGGCTTGTAAGAGTCAAGTCCTGGCTGGCAGTGGTGGTATGCTAGCCAGACCACTCAGGCCGTACAAGCCGCCCGGCAGTGGCGCAGGCGGTGGAGTGTGGAGCTGCGGCGACCCTCCGCGATAGACGGTTCAAGACAAGCCGTCGGCGGCGACGAGGGATATCCGGGCGAGGCGTATCCGGGCGAGGGCCGGCCGAAGGAACGAGCTGCCCCGCGGAGACCGAGCGGACGATAACCGATTCGGGCCAACCAACGAGGCAGAGGACCTTTCGAAGCCATGACACAGACATTATCGGAAGCAGCCGAGGTGGTGCAGCTGCACCCTGGCCAGGCAGCCAAGGACCTCTACGAACTCGGCGAGATCCCGCCGCTCGGCCATGTCCCGAAACAGATGCACGCCTGGGCCATCCGCAAGGAACGGCACGGCGAGCCGAACAAGGCGATGCAGGTTGAGGTCGTGCCGACGCCCGAGCTCGACAGCCACGACGTTCTGGTGATGGTGATGGCCGCCGGCGTCAACTACAACGGTGTCTTCGCGTGCCTGGGTAAGCCGGTCTCGGTCCTGGACTACCACGACTGGGGCTATCACGTGCCTGGCTCGGACGCGACCGGCATCGTCTGGGCGGTCGGCAGCAAGGTGAAGCGTTGGAAGGTCGGCGACGAGGTCGTGGTGCACTGCAACCAGGACAACGGCGACGACGAGGAATGCAACGGCGGCGATCCCATGTTCTCCCCCAGCCAACGCATCTGGGGATTCGAGACGCCAGACGGCTCCTTCGCGCAGTTCTGCCGCGTGCAGGATCGCCAGCTCATGCCGCGCCCGAAGCATCTGACCTGGGAAGAATCGGCCTGCTACACCCTGACCTTGGCGACGGCCTACCGCATGCTCTTCGGTCACCGTCCCCACATTCTGCGTCCCGGGGACAATGTCCTCGTGTGGGGCGCGTCAGGCGGTCTCGGCACCATGGCGATCCAGTTGATCGCGACGGCCGGCGCCAACGCCATCGGCGTGATTTCCGACGAGTCGAAGCGCGACTTCGTCCTCTCGCTCGGGGCCAAGGGCGTCCTGAACCGCAAGAACTTCGACTGCTGGGGCCAGATGCCACAAGTCGGAACCGAGGACTACAAGACCTGGTTCAACGAAACCCGCAAGTTCGGCAAGGCGATCTGGGAGATCACCGGCAAGGGCAACAACGTGGATTTCGTCTTCGAACACCCGGGTGAGTCGACCTTTCCGGTCTCCGCCTTCGTGGTGAAGCGCGGCGGCATGGTGGTCTTCTGCGCCGGTACCACCGGCTACAACCTGACCTTCGACGCCCGCTATGTCTGGCAGCACCAAAAACGGATCCAGGGTAGTCACTTCGCCAACCTGATGCAGGCGAGCCAGGCCAACACCCTGATGGTGGAGCGGCGCATCGACCCCTGCATGAGCGAGGTCTTCGGTTGGGACGAAATCCCGGAAGCGCATATGAAGATGCTCAGGAACGAGCATAAGCCCGGCAACATGGCGGTGCTGGTGCAGGCTAAGCGTCCCGGTCTGCGCACCCTCGAGGACGCGATCGAGGGCTAGCTTCGCTCCGAAGCTTCCACGGTTGGGGAGAGTCGCCGGACGGACGGCCTCCCCGCACCCTCCCGGACAGGCCGTCTGACTTGCCTCCGGCGCAGACGTGCTAGATTTCCATCGATCCCAGGTGACATCTCGGCCCCAGGTGACATCTTAGCCCAGATTCCATCGCCCGGCCGGTCCAACCAAACAGCACGGAACAGCCATGACTGACGCAGCCCTTGCCCAAACCGACGACGAGACCCTGGTGCTGTCGGATCTTCTGACGCTGACGGGCGAAGCGCTTCCCGCCGTGGAGGCCTTCGAGACGGCGGCCCGGAAGGCCCTGGCCCGCCGCGTGGCGCCCTCCGGCAAGGTCGAGACCGCGGCGCTGGAGCGCGAGCAGTTCGCGGGCCACGGGCTGGCCTGGCTCTCGACCTATGTCGCCAGCCTGCGGGAGATGGATCGCTGGGGCCGCCGGCTGCAGGACGACGGCGCTTTCGGCGAACTGGAACAGTTGATGCTGCAGGCCGCCTTCGGCGAGTACCTCCAGCAGATGACCGGCGGGCTGGCGATGAGCCAGGTGGAGGTGGTTCGTCCCAACGATCTCGGCGTCTCCGGTGAGGAGGTCGCGGCCTTGCGGACGCCGGCCGTGGCCCTGCTGATCGAGCGCGGCAATACCGCCGCTGTTCGTCTGCGTCTTGCCGAGCTGATCGCGGACGGCGGTTTCGGCGCGCGGGGCTACGACGAAACCGAGGCGATGATCGCCGAGCAGTTTCGTAAGATCGCCGACTCCTACGCCGAGGATGCCCACCATTGGCATCTGGCCGATGAGCTGATCCCGCTGGAGGTGATCGGGCAACTGGCCGAACTCGGCGTGTTCGGCCTCACGGTGCCCGAGGAATGGGGCGGCCTGGGCATGGGCAAGACGGCCATGTGCGTCGTGACGGAGGAGTTGAGCCGTGCCTACATCGGCCTCGGGTCGCTGGGCACGCGGTCGGAAATCGCCGCAGAGTTGATCCGCCTGGGTGGTACCGACGCGCAAAAACAGGCCTACCTGCCGAAGATCGCAAGCGGCGAGATCCTGCCCACCGCCGTCTTTACCGAGCCCAACACCGGCTCCGACCTCGGCTCCCTCCGCACCCGGGCCGTGCGCGAGGGCGATAGCTACCATGTGACCGGCAACAAGACCTGGATCACCCACGCGGCGCGCACCGACCTAATGACGCTGCTTGCCCGGACCGACCCGGAGGAGACGGGCTACAAGGGGCTTTCCATGTTCCTGGCGGAAAAGCCGCGCGGAACCGACGCCGAGCCCTTCCCGGCCGAGGGCATGACCGGCGGCGAGATCGAGGTGCTCGGTTACCGCGGCATGAAGGAGTACGAGATCGGCTTCGACGGCTTCGCGGTGTCGGCCGCCAACCTGCTGGGCGAAGTCGAGGGTCAGGGGTTCAAGCAGCTGATGGAGACGTTCGAGCCGGCCCGCATTCAAACGGCCGCCCGCGCCGTCGGTGTCGCGCAGAATGCTCTGGAACTCGGCTTGTCCTACGCGCAGGAACGTAAGCAGTTCGGCAAGGCGCTGCTGGCTTTTCCGCGCGTGGCCGGCAAGCTCGCCTGGATGGCTGTGGAGACCATGGTGGCGCGCCAGCTGACCCTCTTTGCCGCACGGGAGAAGGACAGCGACCGCCGTTGCGACATCGAAGCGGGGATGGCGAAACTGCTGGCGGCCCGCGTGGCCTGGTCCAACGCGGACAACGCGCTGCAGATCCACGGCGGCAACGGCTACGCGCTGGAGTACAAGATTTCCCGCGTGCTCTGCGACGCCCGTATTCTCAACATCTTCGAGGGTGCGGCCGAGATCCAGGCCCACGTCATCGCCCGTGGCCTGCTCGGTTCCGGCCGGAACTGAGCAAGCTTCGGACGCGGCACCGACAGTAAGACAGCTCGGCGAAAGGACTGGTCGGCGCGAGACACGTCACTGCGCCGCTTGGCATTTCGAGTTCTTCACTTAGGAACGACCTTCGAAAAATGACTGCCGGTCCCGCTCCAGGGACTTTGGGGGGAGGGGTCCACTGGGAGCGGGGCCGGCCAATGGCCGACGCTCGATCCGGGGAGGGTCGCAGCGCAAGCCATCGAGGTCTGCGCTGAGAGCCGGACAGTCGGTCTCCTCAGCGCGAGGATTTTATAAACTGAACTGTTTAGTCATTTTTAGATGAGTGATAGAACACTCAAGTTCAAGAACGACCCCCGGTTTTTTCACTGCGGACAGTCTTATGACGCCGAGCGTTAGCGCCCGCCCCGGTCGCCTTGCAGATCTGTCGCGTTCCGTCGATCGGGAGCGGTCGTCGCAAGCGGGGCAACGCAAGCTCCGGCAGATTTTGGCAGGCGCGCGTGGCGCCTTTCTCGATTTGGGTTACGAAGGTGCCAGCGTCGACGAGATCGTCCGCCGTGCGGGAGTCTCCAAAGGAACGCTCTACAACTACTTCGCCGACAAGCGGACGCTCTTCTCTGCGGTGGTCGACGAGGAATGTCGGGAGATGTCTCAACGGCTCTTCACGGTCGAAACCGACTGCGCCTGTTTGGAAACGAGCCTCCTGACGATCGCCAGGTCCTTCGTCCGCTTCATGGTCTCGCCCTTCGCGCAGGGCATGTATCGCGTCGCCGTGGCGGAGTCGGGGCGGATACCCGAGGTGGGGCGTGCCTTCTACAGCGCCGGACCGCAACTCTGTACGGCACGGATCGCGACGTTCCTGATCGAGGCCCGAGCAAGGGGCCTTCTTGTTCTGGAGGACGCGAACCTGGCTGCCTGCCAATTCACGGCGCTCTGTCGCGCCGAGCTCTTTCCGAAGGTCCTGTTCGGTATTCTGGAGCAGCCGAGCGAAGCCGAAATCGAGCGGGTTGCGGAAGCTGCCGTTCAGGTGTTCCTAGCCGCCCACCGACCGGCTTCAGGCCGAGCGACTGCTGGCGGAAACTGAAATTCCTAAAGCGATGACCCTGTTGGAGCGATTCAAGCCACTCTGCAGCTGATCTAGCCGCGCAGGCTGCCGCCGGTCTGCTTCTCGACGGCGGCGACGATCTTCTTCGCCGCAGCCTCCAGGTCCTCGTCCGTCAGGGTACGTTCCGTCGGTTGCAGGGTGACGGCCAGCGCGACCGACTTCTGACCCTCGGGGACGCCTTGGCCGCGATAGACGTCGAAGATCTGCACCCCCGTGACAAGCTGCTTGTCCGCGCCCTTGGCGGCACGCAACAGCTTCTCCCCGGGAACCTCATCGGCAACCAGGAAGGCGAAGTCGCGCTCGACCGGTTGGAAGGGAGACAGGGTCAGAGCCGGTCTCGCTTTGCCGCCGTCCTTGCGCTTCGCCTCGGGAATCCGCTCGAGGAAGATCTCGAAAGCAACCGCCGGGCCCTTGAGGTCGAAGGCCTGCAGAACGCGCGGATGCAACTCGCCGAAGGCCGCAAGGACCTTCGGCCCTAGACGCAACTGGCCGGAGCGGCCCGGATGATACCAGGGCGCCGCGTCGGCCGTGGTCTGCAGGTTCTCGACCGGCGCGCCCGCCGCCTCCAGAACCGCCAGGGCATCCGCCTTGGCGTCGAAGGCGTCCAGCGCCCGTTGGTCCGTCGCCCAGTGTCTGGTCGAGATCTGGCCGCTGCGCAGACCGGCCGCGACCAGCAGCTGACCCTCGGGCGTGTCGTCGCCGTACTGGGGACCAACCTCGAAGAGCCCGACGTTGGGGAAGCCGCGGTCGCTGTTGCGGACCGCCGCCTCGACCAGCGTCGGCAGCACGCTGGGGCGCATGATGTCGAGTTCGCTGGAAATCGGGTTGAGCAGCCTCAGCTGCGCGTCGCTCCAGCCGAACAGAAGTGCCTGTTTGACCGACACGAAGGAGAAGGTGACCGCCTCTTCGAGGCCGCGCCAGGCCAGTGCCGTTCGTGCCGCGGCGACGCGCCTCTGACGTGGACTCAGCGCCGGCAGGGGTAGGGTCGTATCAAGTTCCAGCGGTGTGATCGGCAGTTGATCGTAACCGACGATGCGCAGCACCTCCTCGACCAGGCAGGCCTCGCCTTCCAGGTCGGGACGCCAGGTCGGGGTGGTCACCTGCAAGGTCTTGCCGGTATCGACCACGTCGCAGCCGAGGGATTCCAGGATTTCCTTTTGTCGGTCGGCCTCGACGGCCAAACCGCCCAGGGTTTCGCAGCGGGTCTTGCGCAGCGTAATATCTTGGCGCGGATCGGGACGTTTACCGGCGCTGACGGCATGGCTGGCCTCGCCGCCACAGAGTTCTGCGATCAGACGGCTGGCCACCTCCACGCCCCAGACGGCGCTTTCCGGATCCAGTTTGCGTTCGAAGCGATAGCGGGCGTCGGAGTTGAGTCCCAGCTTGCGTCCGGTCATGGCGACCGAGATCGGGTCGAACAGCGCGACCTCCAGAAAGACCTCGGTGGTCTGCTCGGTGCAGCCGGAGTCCTCACCGCCCATGACGCCGCCGATCCCCTCGGGGGCACCCCCGCCGTCGATGATCAACATGCTCTCGTCGAGGTCGTAGGTCTTGCCGTCGAGCGCCAGGATCTGCTCTCCACGCCAGGCGAAGCGCATGGTGGGATTGCCGCTGACCTTGGCCGCGTCGAAGACGTGAAGCGGGCGGCCCAGATCGAAGGTCACGTAGTTGGTGATGTCGACCAGGGCCGAGATCGGCCGCAGCCCGATGGCTGTCAGGCGGCGTTGCATCCAGGCTGGAGACGGACCGTTGGTCAGTCCCCGGAAGTGACGGCCGGCGACGTAGGGGCAGGCGCCGCTCGCCTCGGCGTCGATCTGCCAGGTCAGGGGCGAGTTGTAGCTACCGGCAACCTTGGGCGCTTCGAGCGGCTTGAGTGTGCCCAGGCCGGCGGCTGCGAGATCCCGCGCGACGCCGCGTACGCCCAGGCAATCGCCCCGGTTCGGCGTAATGGCGATTTCGATCACCGGATCGTCGAGGCCCAGCAGTTGGGAGAGCGGCGTGCCGAGCGCCGGTGCCGTCTGCCCCTCGGCCGGGCTCAGGTCGATAATGCCGCTGTGCTCGTCGCTCAGACCCATCTCGCGTTCCGAGACCAACATTCCGTTGGATTCGGCGCCGCGGATCTTACCCGGCTTCAGCTCCATCTCGGTGCCGGGGATCCAGCTTCCCGAGGGCGCGAAGACACCGATCATGCCGCTGCGCGCGTTTGGCGCGCCGCAGACGACCTGAACCGTTCCGTGGTCCGCCGTCTCGACCTGACAGACCCGCAGGCGGTCGGCATTGGGGTGCTGTTCGGCGGAGATCACGCGCGCGACCGTGAAGGGC
Organism: Algihabitans sp.; assembly: GCF_965226985.1. Lineage (GTDB taxonomy): Bacteria > Pseudomonadota > Alphaproteobacteria > Kiloniellales > DSM-21159 > Algihabitans. The sequence goes on along the minus strand of NZ_OZ245712.1, from coordinate 3,549,654 downwards.
GCCAGCTTCGCCGCCGGATCCTCGACGCTCTCGACCTCAAGGCCGATCAGAGAGAGCTTTTCGACAATCGTCGCGAGATCCGCGTCGGTCTTCAGGTGCTCCGTGAGCCAGGATAGGGTGAATTTCATGGCTGCTTGTCCCGCTCCGCCCTACAGCCCGCGCACTAGGGACGGCGCCTCAAGCGGCACGAAGCCGTAGTGGCGCAGCCAGCGTAGGTCGCTGTCGAAGAAGGTGCGCAGATCCGGGATGCCGTACTTCAGCATGGCGATCCGCTCGATGCCCATCCCGAAGGCGTAGCCTTGGTAGACCTCGGGATCGATCCCGCAGTTCCGCAGAACCTTGGGATGCACCATGCCGGAGCCGAGGATTTCCAGCCAGTCCCCGCCTGCACCGATCTTGAGTGTTCCGCCCTCGCGCGAGCAGCCGATGTCGACCTCGGCCGATGGCTCGGTGAAGGGGAAGTAGCTCGGCCGAAAGCGGACCGGCAGATCGTCGATCCCGAAGAAGCTGCGGCAGAATTCGATCAGCGTGCCCTTGAGGTGGCCCATGTGGGTCTTCTTGTCGATCACCAGCCCCTCGACCTGATGGAACATCGGCGAGTGAGTGGCGTCGGAGTCTGCGCGGAAGGTGCGGCCGGGACAGATGATCCGGATCGGCGGCTCGACCTGCTGCATGGTGCGGATCTGCACCGGACTGGTATGGGTGCGCAGCACCAGCGGTGCTTCGCCCTCCGCCCGCGGCGGCAGGAAGAAGGTGTCGTGTTCCTGGCGGGCCGGATGCTCCGGTGGAATGTTCAGGGCATCGAAGTTGTGGAAATCGTCTTCGATGTGCGGCCCTTCGGCGACCGAGAAGCCCATCTCGCCGAAGATCGCGACCAGTTCTTCGATGGTCTGGCTGATCGGGTGGATGCGGCCCACTGAAAAGGGTCTGGCCGGCAGGGTAACGTCAATCGTCTCGCCCGCCAGCCGTGCTTCCAGCTCCGCTTCGTCGAGCGCCGCCTTGCGGGCCTCGATCGCGGCGGAGACGGCCTCCTTCACAGCGTTCAGCCGTTGGCCCGCGTCCCGGCGCTCATCGGGGGAAAGGGCGCCCAGACCCTTCATCAGCTGGGTGACGCGGCCCTTCTTGCCCAGCGCGGCAATACGCGCGTCGTCCAGCCCACGACTGTCGGCGACGCCCGCGATTTCCGCGAGCAGCTCGTCCTTCAGTGCGTCCAGACTGGTTTGGTCGAGCATGCCGGCCGCCTTCTTGCGGGCTGAGGCGTCTTTGTGCGCCTTAGGCCGAGGTGCGGGCCGCCTTGGCCTGCGCGACCAGCGAGGCGAAGGCCTCCGGCTCGTGCACGGCCAGATCCGCCAGCACCTTGCGGTCGACCTCGATACCGGCCTTGTTGATGCCGTCCATGAAGGTCGCGTAGGTCATGGCCTCGTCGTTCAGGCGCACGGCCGCGTTGATCCGCTGAATCCACAGGCTGCGGAAGGTGCGTTTGCGCACCTTGCGGTCGCGATACTGATACTGCAGCGCCTTTTCGACGCGCTCGATCGCGACGCGGTAAACGTTCTTGCCGCGGCCGCGGTAGCCCTTGGCCAGCTTGCGGACCTTCTGGTGCCGCGCGTGAGCGGTCACACCGCGCTTGATGCGTGCCATCTGTCTTTACTCCTCGGGCGGGACTGAACCGATCAGTCGTTCGGCAGGAAGTTCTTGCGGACGATCTTGGCGTCGGCAGACGCCAGAATCATGGTGCCGCGAGAGTTGCGCAGCATCTTCTGAGACCGCTTGCGGTTGTTGTGGCGCCGGAAGGCAGCACTGGCCCGCACTTTGCCCGAGGCGGTGAGGCGGAAGCGCTTCTTGGCTCCGCTCTTCGTCTTCATCTTCGGCATTTCGTCCTCATTGTATCGTCGTTTGCGTAGGACCCGCGATCTCATGGACAGACGTCGCATGGGAACCGGGCCGGCCGAGCGACTGGGCATGCCGTAGCCGCGCCGCTCGCAGAAAGACCCGCGGCCGCACCGCAGTGCGGCACGGCCGTCGGGAGCGCGGGTTATAGCTCCGCACCTCCTGCGTTGCAAGGGGCGGGGCGGAGCCTCGGAAGACGTCGCCGGCCCGACATCTGAAGATCAGTGACGAGGGCCGTCGTGCTTCGCACAAAAGGCGAAGGGCCGCTTCTGTTTAGCGCGGCGCCAGGATCATGATCATCTGGCGTCCCTCCATACGGGGGAACTGCTCGACCTTGGCGATTTCCTCGACTTCGTTCCTGACCTTATTGAGCAGGTCGAAGGCCAAGTTCTGGTGGGCGATCTCGCGACCGCGAAAGCGCAAGGTGACCTTTACCTTATCGCCTTCGCCAATGAACTTGTTGATCGCCCGCAGTTTCACGTCGTAGTCGTGCTGATCGATGTTCGGGCGCATCTTGATCTCTTTGACCTCGATGACCTTCTGTTTCTTGCGTGCCTCGTTGGCCCGTTTCTGCGCCTCGTACTTGTACTTGCCGTAGTCCAGGATCTTGCAGACTGGCGGGTCGGCCTGAGGTGCGACCTCGACCAGATCCAGGCCCGCGTTGTCCGCGCGGTTCCGCGCGTCCTCGATACTTACGACGCCGACGTTCTCTCCGTTCTCGTCGACCAATCGCACCTGCGGCACCCGAATGTGCTCGTTGGCGCGCGGTCCGTCGCGGGTGGGCCCGCTATCCATGGGTGGTCTGCGTATGGAGACTTCTCCTACTTCCGTGTCGTTGAATTAGGGCGTACATGCCAAGTGTAGACCGCCGAGCCTTGCAGCGGTCTGTATATCTGCCGATTGCAGCGGATCTTTTTCGAAACGCGAGGAGCTTCCTCGACTCAAGGCGTCCCCGTCACTCCGCAACAGCCGCAGTCCCGGCAACCGCCAAAGGTTCGACCGACGAGGTTTCAGCCTCGGGTTCGGCCAGGTCCGGCGCGATCGCTTCCCGGCAAAGTCTAGGGATCGCCTCAGACAGCGCAAGCACCTCTTGCGACTGCCCCCCCAAACGGCGCAGGGCGACGGCCCCTTCCGCCGCTTCGCGGGCGCCGACCACCGCGATCACCGGAACCTTTCGCAGGCTGTGTTCGCGAACTTTGTAGTTGATCTTCTCATTGCGCAGGTCGACCTCGGCCCGCAAGCCGGCCTTGCGAAGCGCCGCCAGAACCTCCATCGCGTAGTTGTCGGCGTCGCCGGTGATGGTGGCGACCAGAACCTGAACCGGCGCCAGCCAGAGCGGCATGCGCCCGGCGAAGTGTTCGATCAGGATGCCGGTGAAGCGCTCCAGGGAGCCCAGCTTAGCGATGTGCAGCATCGCGGCGCGGTGCCGTTCGCCATCCTGGCCGATATAGGTTGCATCAAGTCGTTCCGGCAGGTTCATGTCGACCTGGACCGTGCCGCACTGCCAGTCGCGGCCGATGGCATCGCGCAGCACGAACTCCAGCTTCGGCCCGTAGAAGGCGCCTTCACCCGGGTTCAGTTCGTAGGGCTGGTCCATCTCCTCCAGCGCCTCGCGCAGGTCGGCCTCCAGCCGATCCCAGACGGCATCCGACCCGATCCGCTTCTCCGGCCGGTCGGAGAACTTGATCCGGACGCCGTCGAAACCGAAGTCGCTGTAGATATCGAGGATCAGCTGCGTAGAGGCCTGCACCTCCTGCTTGATTTGCTCCGGCGTGCAGAAGATATGCGCGTCGTCCTGGGTGAAGGCACGCACGCGCATCAGTCCGTGCAACGCGCCCGACGGTTCGTAGCGATGCACCTTGCCGAACTCGGCCAGGCGCAACGGCAGCTCGCGGTAGCTGCGCAGACCCTGATTGAAGATCTGCACGTGACCGGGACAGTTCATCGGCTTGATCGCAAAGGTGCGGCCGTCCTCGGTCTGGGAGGTATACATGTGCTCATGATAGGCCTCCCAATGTCCGGAGGCTTCCCAGAGCGAGCGGTCCATGATTTCGGGAGCGTTGATCTCCTTGTAGTCACCACAGCCGTTGCGGCGCCTCATGTAGTCGATCAACTGACTGAACAGCGTCCAGCCGTTCGGATGCCAGAAGACGGCACCTGGCGCCTCCTCCTGGAAATGAAACAAGTCCATCTCGCGGCCGAGCCGTCGGTGGTCGCGCTTCTCCGCCTCCTCCAGCATGTGGAGGTGCGCTTTCAGTTCCTTCTCATCGCGCCAGGCGGTGCCATAAATGCGCTGCAGCTGTTCGTTGCGCGCATCGCCCCGCCAGTAGGCGCCAGACACCCGCATCAGCTTAAAGGCATGGCCTAGGTGCTTGGTCGTCGGCAGGTGCGGGCCGAGGCAGAGGTCGAGCCAGTCGCCCTGACGATAGATCGTGATGATCTCGTCGCGCGGCAGGGTTTCTATGTGTTCCGCCTTGTACTTCTCGCCCTGTTCCATGAAGAAGCGGATCGCCGCGTCGCGCTCCCAGACCTCGCGCTGGAGGGGCAGTTCGCTATCCACGATCTCATGCATGCGCCGTTCGATCTTCTCCAGATCGTCGGGCGTGAAGGGCGCCTTGCGCGCAAAGTCGTAGTAGAAGCCGGTCTCGGTCGCCGGACCGAAGGTCACCTGGGTGCCGGGAAACAATTCCTGCGTTGCCTGGGCCATGATGTGGGCCGCGTCGTGGCGCAGCAGATTCAGGGCTTCGTCGGATTTGCGCGTGACGATTTCGAGAACCGCATCGGTCTCGATCTCACGCAGAAGGTCGCGCAGCTCGCCGTTCACTTTGACGGCGATGGCGGCCTTGGCCAAGCCGGGGCCGATCGACTCGGCCACCTGAAGGCCGGTGACCGCGCCGTCGAACTGCTTGACCGATCCATCGGGCAGGGTAAGAGCAACCATTTGCCAGGCTCTCGTTTAACGTCAGTTCGCGAGTATAACATCTGCTCAGGTAGGGCGGGGAGGCGCACATTAGAAGGAATCGAAAGTCAGTCAAGGAAGGCTGCAATGCGGCGTGCCCGGCACGGCGTGGCTGACGGCCCGAACGGACGGGTCAGGCAGGGGTGCTGAGCCGCTGGATTTCGAGGTCGTTCAGCACCTCCCGATAGACGGCGAGCGTTCCGTTACACATGGCATCCTTCGAGAAGTGAGTTCGCACGCGTGCGATCGCCCGCTCCGCTAGAGCACGGCGCGCATCCTCATCGAGGGTCAGTGCCTCCCTCAAGGCCTCGGCCAAGGCGTCGAGGTCGCCCGGCGGATAGACAAGGCCGGTCTCGTTGATCAGCAGCTGTTCCGGGGCGCCGCCGTGATTGCTGGCGACGACCGGACGGCCCATCGCTTGCGCCTCCCCGACCACGCGGCCGAAGCCCTCCGGGTCGGTCGAGGCGGAGACCACGACGTCGCTCAGCATGTAGGCGGCGGCCATGTCGTTGCAGGGTCCGGCGATCATCGCCTTGGCTTCGAGTTTCAGGCGACGGATCAGGCTCTCCAGCTCCTCGCGGTAGGCCGTTCGACCCTGATCGTCGCCGACGAGGACCAAAAGAAAGTCCTGGTCGGTCAGCTTTGCGGCGGCCCGCAGCAGATCGACCTGCCCTTTCCAGCGTGTCAGACGACCGGGCAGCAGAATCACCGGCAGCCCGTCGGGCAAGCGCCAACGCTGTGCAAGCTGAATCACCCGCTCCGGCGAAACCCTGGCCGGATCGAACACCTCCAGATCGACGCCGCGATGCACCAGCCGCAGGCGGGCCGCATCGATCCCGTAGGTGCGCTGTACATGCTGTCGGATGAAGTCGGAGATACAGATGACACGCGCACCGCGCGCCATGACAGAATTGTAGAGTTTCTTGAACGGCAGGTTGAGCGCGTAGGGTGCGTGGAAGGTCGTCACAAAGGGGCGGCCGGTGCGTCGCGCGGCCCAGAGGGCTGACCAGGCCGGCGCGCGGCTGCGCGCATGAACCAAGTCGACACCCTGGGTTTCGATGAGGGTTGCCAAACGTGTGGCGTTACGCCGAAGGGTGATCGGGTTCTTGCTGGCGAGCGGCAGCTCGATATGGGTGGCGCCAGTCCGTTGCAGGGCATGAACCATGGCCCCACCAGCCGAGGCGACCAAGGCGGTTCCGCCGGCGCGAACGATGGCGGCGGCAATGTCCAGCGTGCCGCGTTCGACCCCGCCGGTCTCCAGTGCCGGGAGGACTTGCAGAACCACCGGTCGGCCACTTTCGCTTCGCGGGACGCCGATGCTACCGTCTGTCTCGCTTGCCTGCAGATTAACCGTCATTTTCCGTCATTCTTCAAAAAGGCGTGCCGCGATGATTGACGCGCCTGGGACTAAAACACCTGCGAGTAAAGGACCTATGAGCGAATCGCCAGCCGACGACGCCCCCGTTCCCTCGTTTCTAGAGCGCGACGGCGGCCACCGCCTTGCCTACCACAAGACCGAGGGAGAGGCGCCAGGCGTCGTTTTCCTCAGCGGCTATATGTCGGACATGACCGGAACCAAGGCGATTTGGCTAGAGTCGCAATGCCGCGCGCGGGGGCAGGCCTTCCTGCGTTTCGATTATTTGGGCCACGGCCAGTCCTCCGGCGCGTTCGAGGAGGGAACGATCGGGCAGTGGATGGCGGACGCGGTTGCCGCTCTCGATGCCTTGACCGAGGGGCCGCAGATTCTGGTCGGCTCCTCGATGGGCGGTTGGCTGATGCTACTGGCGGCGCTCGCCCGGCCGCAGCGGGTCGCCGGACTTGTTGGCATCGCCGCCGCGCCTGACTTCACCGAGGAGCTGATGTGGCAAGGCTTCTCGCCGGAGGTGCGAAACACGTTGGAACGCGAGGGTGTCTATCGCAAGCCCAGCCCTTACGGTGATCAGCCCTACACGATCACACGCCGGCTGATCGAGGAGGGGCGCGACCACTTGTTGCTTGGCGGTCCCATCTCGCTGACCTGCCCGGTGCGCCTGATTCACGGCATGGCCGATCCGGACGTACCCTATCAGGTGTCGCTGCGCTTGGCCGAGGCTCTAGCTGGCGACGATGTCGAGGTTTCGCTGGTGAAGACCGGGGAGCACCGACTGAGTGAGCCCCAGGATCTGCAGCGTCTCGGCGAGAGCCTGCGCGCGCTTTCGGATCAGGTGCTGGCCTGACTCTCGGCGGCCCGGGTTTCGGCCTCCAGCACGGCGCGGAAGCCCTCGCGGTAGGTCGGATAGTGTAGGGCGACACCAAGATCCTGCTTGATGCGCGCGTTGGAGACCCGCTTGCTGTCGCGGTAGAAGCTGCGCCCCATCTCGCTCAGCTCCGCCTCTTCGAAGGGCACAAGCGGCGGCGGTTCGATGCCCAGAAGGGCGGCGGCGTAGGCTGTCACCTCCGCCGGGTTGGCGGCTTCGTCGTCGCAGAGGTTGTAGGCCGTGTCCGGTTTCGGTCGCTGCATGGAGGCGTGCAGCACCTGGACGATGTCGTCCAGGTGAATCCGGTTGAAGACCTGGCCCGGTTTGTCGATGCGGCGGCTCCCGCCGTCCCGCAGGTTGCGGAACTGACTGCGCCCCGGCCCATAGATTCCAGCGAGTCTGAAGACATGAACCGGTAGCCCATGGTCTTCGTAGAGACGCCGCCAGGCGCGCTCCGCATCCACGCGGCGCTGTCCGCGCTCGCCGGTCGGCGTCAAGGCCGAGGTCTCGTCCACCCATCCGCCCGCCCGGTCGCCGTAGACTCCGGTCGTCGAGAGATACCCGACCCACCGCAGTTCCGACAGAGCGGCGATATCCCCGAAGTGCGCCTCGATCACAGGGTCCTCGCCTGAGCCTGGCGGAACGGAGGACAGTAAGTGCGTGGTGCCTGCCAAGGCTGCCATCGCATCCTCCAGGGGGCGTCCACGGTCGAAAGTGAAGACCTCCAGCGGTCCGTAGCGACGGTCTTCGGTCAGGCCGCGGGCCTTTTCGGCCGAACGGACCGTCCCGGCGATTTGCCAGCCCTCTGCCGCGAGACAGCGGATCAGCGCCAGGGCGCTGTAGCCGAGGCCGAAGCAGAAGAGCCGTTTGGCGGGAGGGGCCTGCGGGGAGGTACTGGACATGGCTAGATAGAATGGGACGGTTTCGCCGTCTCGCCAAGGCCAAGACCGCTATGCTATACCGCCGTTTATGATGAGACGTTTTGTCCTTTTCGGTCTCTTGGTTGGGGGCGCGCTGTCGCTATCGGTTCTGCAGTTCGCGCCTGCTGCCGCGCAGCAGATCGACGCGGAGCAGGAGTACATGGCCTGCCTTCAACTCGCCCGAACCGTTCCGGAAGAGGCGGAGTCCAGCGCCAAGGCCTGGGAGGAACAGGGCGGCGCCGGCCCTGCTCGCCATTGCCGTGCTGTTGCCCTGGCTCGGCTTGGCCGTTTCGCCGAGGCGGCGGAGATGCTGGAGGCGCTGATCGGCGACATGCCCCAAGGCATGAAGGCCGGGCTGCTCGTTCAGGCCGGGCAGGCTTGGTTGATGGCGGACGATGCCGAGCGCGCCTATGGCGCCCAGACGCAGGCGCTTGAGTATCAGCCCAACGACGTGGAACTATTGATCGACCGCTCCATCACCCTTGCGGGGCTCGGCCAGTTCTGGGAGGCGATCGACGATCTGAACCGGGCCAGTGACCTCGCCCAGAACCGGGTCGGCGTCTACATCTATCGCGCAACGGCCTATCGCTTCCTCAAGGTCTACGATCTCGCGCTAGAGGATGTCACCCGTGCGCTGCAGTTGGACCCGAACCACCCCGAGGGGCTGATGGAGCGCGGGATCTTGCGCTATCAGGCCGGCGACCTGTCGGGGGCGCGGGAGGACTGGCAAGCCGTGCTCGGCGTTGCGCCCAACACGCCGGCCGCCGTTGCCGCGCGAGAAAACCTCTGGCGCATCGAAAACGGCGGTGCGGCGGCTCCGGCGCCAGGCGGTTGACAGCCGGAGCGCCTGGGCTTCCAACGAACCTTAAACTGTTAGACTGGTCTAGAAATCCAGATCGGCGTAGTGGGCCGGCGGCGGAAAGCCGGGGATCAGGTCGGCTAGGATCGGCCGCATGGAGGGGCGCGATTTGATGCGTCCGTACCAGTCCCTGGCACCCGCGTGATCGTCCCAGGGCACGCAATCCAGATAGTCCAAGCAGGAGATATGGGCGGCCGCGGCGAAGTCGGCCAGGCTCAGGTCCTCGCCGGCGAGCCAGTTCCGCCGGTCGCTCAGCCAGCCGATATAGTCGAGATGGTAGTGGATGTTCTGATTGGCGGCTCGGATCGCCGAGGAATCCGGGGTGCCGACGCCGAGGAAGCGCTTCATGACCTTTTCCTCGATCATGAGGTCCGAGACCTCGCGCGCGAACTTGCGGTCGAACCAGGCGACCAGCCGGCGCACCTCGGCGCGGTCTAGCGCCGTTGCCCCCATCAGGTTCTCGCCGACCTCGGCATAGGCTTCGTTCAGGTACTCGGCCAGCACCCAGGCGTCGGGGATGCTGCTGCCGTCTTCCTCGATGAGAACGGGCACCTCGCCGGCGGGATTCAGCTGCAGGAATCCCTCCCGCCGTTCCCAGGTCTTCTCCGCCTTCAATTCGACCTCCACGCCCTTTTCGTGGAGCAGGAGGCGAACCTTGCGACAGCCAGGATCGAGCGGCAGATGGTAGAGGGTGCGCATGGGCTGGGCGTTACCCCCTGCCTGCCGCGCCGTCAAGCATCCTCGGACGACGCGACCGCGCCGCCTCCTCGCCGGGGCCCGAACCGGCGACCGCCTCTGGCCAGGACAAGCAGCAGGCCGGCGCCGGCGATCATGGCCATGCCCAGCAGGGTCGCGAGACCCGGGATCTCGCGGAACAGCAGAAAGCCCCAGATGGCGGCGAAAAGCAGGTAGCTGTAGTCGAAGGTCGCAATGGTTTGCGGCGGCGCCGACTGATAGGCCTTGGCGAGGGCGAGGTGGATGATGACGTTCGCCGTCGCGAGACCGCCCAGGACGCCCCATTCGCGCCAGGCGACCGGCACCCAGCCGCCGAGCAGAAAGGGGTTGAGCGCGACGGTTTCGGCGGACGGCTGAACCACCGCCAGCAGGGCGGTCATGGCGCCGCCGCAGAGAATGAAGCAGAAGTTCAGCGCGAGCGAGAGGGACAGGGCGGTCTCTTCCAAGCACTTCCCGCGCGTCAGGATGTTGGCCAGAGCGTAGAAGACCGCGGCCGCGATGGGGACGAGCATCGCGGACGAGAAGGCGTCCGTTCCCGGCCGCAGGATCACAAGGACGCCGGCGAAGCCCAGCAGGATCGCGACGATCTGACGGCGCCCCACCCGCTCGCCGAGCAAGAGTGCCGCGAAGAGCGTGATGAACAGAGGGCCGGTGTAGTAGGCGGCCGCGACGAGGGACAGGTCCAGGAACGGCAGGCCGGCATAGAAGGCGATGTACATCGCGACCAGCAGGGCCCCCCGCAGTAGAGCCCAACCAAGGACCTTGGGACGCAGATGCGCCGTGTCCGCCAGCAGGAAGGTGACGGCCACCAGCATCGGGATCGCAATGAAGGACCGCAGCGTATAGATCTGCCAAAGCGGCAGGTCGGAACTGACGTACTTCACCACGGCGTCCTGGAGCGCCATGGTGAAGACGGCACTGACGATCAGAAAGATCCCCAACCCCGAGCGGGACTGGGGCCCGCTCACGGGCCCTGGCACGGACCGACCCTCATTTCACGGCTGCGCGCGCGAAAGGCGGCAGTTCCGAAGACAGGCTAACCGAAAGCCGTTCTACGGGAAAACCGGCGAGATTACTCGGTGGCGCCAGACCACGTTGTGGCGTCGGATTATTCAGCGGCGACCGTCGTCACCCGGGCGCTCGCCTGTGCGGCGCGCGCGCTGCGCGGCCCCATGCGGGCCTGCAGGTCTTGCACCACGCGGCTGCCGGTGGTGACGAAGAGGAAGGGCAAGACGGCATGGACCAGACAGGCCAGTCCGCCCAGGACCATGGCCAGACCGAAACCGGCCGCATGTTGGGCGTGCGTGGCGTAGCTCTCCCCCACGGCTTCGGGGTGTTCGGTGAAGAGTCGCATGCCTCTGGTCCTCTTGCGCGTTGGCGACGGATATCCTGCAAACCTGAAACCCAATTCTAGGCGGCGACTCCTGAAATGTGCTTGCGAAGCTCTGACGTTTTCGGCGAGTTTTGCGTAGATTTTTCCTCAAAAAGCTTTTTTGGGTAGAATTTTATTCTATCAATGTGTGGAGATGTGAAAGTTGGATGCTGTCGATCGCCGGATTTTGGCTGAGTTGCAGCGCGATGCGGCTCTGACCAATACCGATTTGGCGGAACGGGTCGGACTGTCGCCGACGCCCTGTTGGCGTCGGGTCAAGCAGTTGGAGGCCAGCGGCCTGCTGCGGCGGCGTGTGGCCTTGCTCGACGCCTCTGCGTTGGGGCTCGGCACCACGGTCTTCGTCGCCGTCAGAACCCAGCATCACACCGCCGAGTGGCTGGACCGCTTCGCGCAAGCCGTGTCGGCCTTCGACGAGGTGACCGAGTTCTACCGCCTGTCGGGCGAGATCGACTATCTGCTGAAGGTGGTCGTGCCGGACATCGCAGCCTACGACGCCTTCTACAAGCGCCTGGTCGCGGCGGTCGAACTCAGCGACGTCTCCTCCTCCTTCGCCATGGAGGAGATCAAGTACACCACAGAACTCCCCCTCGGATGACTGAAACGCCAGTCCGTAGGGAAGCAGCAACTTGGGCTGCGGCTACAGTTCGGTGGCGCGGGCGCGGTTGCGTTCGGTGACGTCCGTGTTACTGCTGCCGGAGGTCCCGAAGAAGGCGTGCCGGGTCATGTCCGGATCGTAACGGCTTGCCTCCGGCTGCCGCCCCCAGGCCTGCGCCATGGCGCGAACGTGATGGGGCGCGCCGCCGCAGCAGACGCCGATGTAGCGCAAACCGAGATTCCAGCAGTCCGTGGCGAAGGCGCCGACCTCGTAGCGATTGCAGGTGAAGGGGTCGAGCGCGGTCGGGAAAGGCCGCTCACCCGGAATGCAGCCGCAGCCCGGGTCCTCGAGCGACTGAAAGGTCGGATGGGCTGCGTCCGTGCGGTAGGGGACGGGCAAGGCGGCGATGTGGCAGGACACGGCAAGCCGCAGTTCCTGCACCAGGGACAGCATGGTGGCCGGTCCGCGCATGCAGTTGAGCCCGACGACGTCCGCGCCGGCCTGCTCCAGGCGTTTGGCGGCCTCGATCACCGGAACGCCGTCCCACAGCACGGGGTCGCGGTGGGCCGAGAGGGTGACGACGGCCGGCAGGCCATGCGCCTTGATCACCTCCAGTGCCGTCTCCGTCTCGCCGAAGTAGTCGTTGGTTTCGGAGACGATGAAGTCGACGCCGGCTTCGGCCGCCCAGCCGATCTGTTCCTCGTACATGGCGCGCACGTCGCGCTGGGACTGCAGATCGCCGGGGCTCCAGTGGTTCGTGTTGCAGACATTGCCCGCGACCAGGGATCCGAATTCCTCGGCGACCTGGGTTGCGAGCTTCAGGGCCTCACGGTTTAGGGGTTCCAGCAGGTGCTCCTTACCCACCAACCGCATCTTTTCCCGGTGGCCGTAATAGGTGAAGGCGAGAACGACGTCGGAGCCGGCATGGGCGAACTCCCGATGTAGCCCTTGCACGACCTCGGGATGGTCGAGGACGACTTCAGGGACGAAGGGGCCGGCCTGGACGTAGCCGCGCCGCTCCAGTTCGAAGAGATAGCCTTCGGCGCAAATTACGCCTTCGGCTTCCAGCCTGTCGTGCAGGCTCCTGACCGATCTCGTCACTGTCCCTCCTTCTTCTATTCCAGATCTGCTGTTCGTTTCGGGTCTGTCCTCGTTCGTCGATCCTGTTCAGGCGGTGTCAGCTTACAGTCGGCTGCCGGCCGTCATATTGCCCGCATACTGACGATTATGTTGCTTCAAGGAGGCATGATCGCCAAGCGCATAGTGCTTGCTCATATCCGGACTGTACTTGCTGGCCTCGGTGCTGCGGCCCAGGGCCTCTGCCATTGCGCGCACATGATGCGGGCCGGTTCCGCAACAGCCGCCAACGTAGCGGACACCCAAGTCTTTGGCCTGCCTTGCGAACTCTCCCATTTCAAAACGGGTGCAGACGAAGGGGTCGAGACCGACCGGGAAGGGAATGCCGCCGGGAACCTGTTCCGGGTAGGGCATGGCCGGGTCGCGCAGAGCGCCAAAGGTCGGTTGCTCGGCCGTAGTGCGATAGGCGACTGGGAAGGCGCAGACACGGTTCGCCGGGACGCTGCCGACGATCTCCTCGACCAGCGGCATCATGGTGGCGGGTCCGCGATGGCAGTTGACGCCGATCACGTCCGCACCGTGGTCGAGGACGACCTTGCAAGCCTCGGCGATGGAACCGTCGAAGTCGCGTAGGGTGCCGCTGCGGTGGACCGCGAACCCAAGGACCAGCGGCAGATCGAAGTCTCGTGCGACCTCCACCGCGATCTTCGCTTCGCCGAGATAGGCGATGGTCTCGCAGACGATCAGATCGACGCCTTCTTCAATGGCCCAAGTGAGCTGCTCGGTGAAGATGCCGCGCACCTCGGCCTCGCTTTTGGCATCGCCCGGCTCGAAGATGTTGGTGTTGCAGATGTTGCCGGCGAGGAAGCAGTCCGGATGGCGTTCGACCACACGTCGGGCGATGCGGACCGCCTCCCGATTCAGCGGTTCGAGCAGATCTTCCTTACCGATCAGCCGCAGCTTCTCGCGATGGCCGTAGTAGGTGAAGGCCAGCATGATGTCAGCTCCAGCGCGAGCGAACTCGGCATGTAGCTCCTCAAGCGCCTCGGGATGCTCAAGTACCACCTCGGGTACAAAGGCGCCGGCCTGCAGATAGCCGCGCCGCTCCATTTCGAAGAGGTAGCCTCCGGCGTGCAGAACCGGATCGTCGCTCTCCAGCCGGTTCAGGAACGCACGACTCTTCTCACCGCTCATCCCGCTCTCTCCATCGTCATCGTCTGTTTTGGCAACTCGGGCTTGATCGCCGGCTGCGCGCATCGACCTGGATCGCCGGGCGCGACGATCCGCTCAGGCCTTTCATTTAGCCGCAAAGAGACGGGGCTCGGTTGCCTGAAATCGACGGCTAGTGACGCGAAAAGTCGCGATTTGGATTGAGGCGGAGGCCGGTCGGAGGACGATTTTCGCCAGGATTGGTTGTCGCTTATTCGAAAGAAGCGTCGTGATTTGACCAAAGACCGCGAGCAGCTATATTCATTCGGTGCAAAAACGACGTTGGTGAGGTCGTAAATGAGCGAAAACATACTGCGTTTTCCGACCGAGCGTTGCCGAGGCGGGCTGCAGTCGCTGCTCGCTCAGGCCTATCGCTTCGCAGCAGAGCATCCCCGCTTCGCCTATGCTGGGGTCGATCGCGCACCGGGTCTCACGACACTGATGTTTCGCGACCTGGGTCCCGGCCGGGATGGCGGCTTCAGCGCGCACGTCCGCGAAGACGGCGTGGCTCATGCCCTGGATGCGGCCGGAGGGTTTCTGGCCGGAGGCAGAACTCTGGAAACGGTGCTGGCTCGGGTCGCTGGGCGCTAACGTTTTAGCACCAGAAAAAGGAACCCCCGCCGTTCTCGACGGCGGGGGTTGCTTCTCGGATTTCCCAGACTTGGCCGAAGTCTAGAAAGCTGCGTCCCGGCCTTCCGCCTTGGCGATCTCCCGGGCATTCGGATTGACCGAGGGGCGGAAGGGCATGTCGACGATCTCGGCCTCGACCGGCTGCCCAGCCGTCTCCGCGTAGCGGTCGGGCAGGTGCACCTTCAGCCGCGTGCCCAGCGCCGACTGCGTGACCGGGACGTAGCCCATGGCGATGTTTCCGCCCAGCTCCGGCGAATACCAGGGACTGGTGACATAGCCCAGCGGATCGCCGCCGGCCTCCCCGGAGATCAGCCAGAAGTCGTTGGCGTAGTCCTCGATCGGCTTGCCGCCGAGCCGCAGGCCGACGAGGGTCTGCTTGTAAGGCGGGTTGCCGGCCTCTAGCTGCGCGCGCACCTCCTCCAACTTCGCCTTGCCGATGTAGTCGGCGGTTTTGAGACGAGGAACCTGATAGCCGAGGTTGCACTGGAACGGCAGGGTCTCCGCGTCCAGGTCCTGGCCCCAGGAGAGGATGCCGGCGGCGATGCGGCGATGATGTGCCGGGGCGATGACCATCAGGTTGTGTTTCTTGCCCGCCTCCAGCACCGCGTACCACATGTCCTCGGCGTAGAGCGTCGCGTCGCGCAGGTAGATCTCGTAGCCCTTCTCGCCGGAGAAGCCGGACTGGGAAATGACCACGTCCCGGCCGCCGACCTTGGCCTCGAGCAGGCCGTAGACCGGTACGTCCCTGATGACATCGCCGACCAGGTCGGCGAGCAGGGCCTCCGACTTCGGGCCCTGGATCTGCACCGGCGAGACGTCGATCTCGTTGATCTCCACGTCGAAGCCCTTTCCGACGTTAACGCCCTGCAGCCAGAACATCAGATCGCTGTCGGAGAGGGAGAACCAGAACTCGGTCTCGCTGAGACGCAACAGGACCGGGTCGTTGAGGATGCCGCCCTGTTCGTTGCAGAGGATCACGTACTTGCCGTGCATTGGCTTGATGCGCTTGGCGTCGCGGGTGATGACGTAGTTGACGAAAGCTTCGGCATCCGGGCCGATCACCTGGATCTGCCGCTCGACGGCGACGTTCCACATGGTCACGTGATTGACCAGCGCGTCGTACTCCACCATGGCGCCACCGTCCTCCGGCCGAACGTAGCCGCGCGGGTGGTACATGCGGTTGTAGACCGTGGCCCGCCAGCAGCCGGCCTCCATGGATAGATGCCAGTAGGGCGACTTGCGCACGCGCGTGGAAATCAGCATCTCGACCGGCGTGGGGCCGGACTGACGCAGGTTGATCGGAACCTTGCGGTCGGACTGGTCGACGCCGGCGGGCATGCGGGCCGTGGTCTGGCTGGAGGTGGTTTGGGCCATGATCTGCAGCGCTCCTCTCGGGCAGCGGTCTTTCGGGGCAAGGGGTCGAGCACGACCGACGACGCGAGCGACCCTGCGGAAAGACTGCGATCTGCCGTCTGGGGCGATTTTCCGATAAACGACGCCTGGTGCAGGGGCTGCGACCCGCGAATTCCATGGGCGACCGGCTTTTTGGAGAAAGCGACAAGGGCGCCCGAGAAACTGTCCCGAAGGCGTCGGACGCGGGATGCTCAGTCGCGTTCGAGGACCGTCATGAGTTCGCGCCATTCGCGCGGCGAGAGGCCGGAGCCCTCCTGCGCTACGGACTCGCCGGCCAGCAGGCGCTTGACCACGGCCAGACCGGCCGCCGAAAGCTGAACGCCGCCGACAGCGTAGTCCTGGAAGGCCTGGTAGGTGATCGGCACCCAGCGCTTGACCACCTCAAGCATGGCGTCGGCGTAGGCGCGGATCTCGTACTGGGCGTGGCTGTCGGCCCGCAGCGACAGGAAGTGCAGCAGGTTGTGCAGGTCGATTTTCCAGTACCATTGGGTATAGGTCGACAGCGGCAGGGTCATGCGGGCCAGTTCGCGCGCCAAACCCTGGCGGTTCGGATCGCTTGGCTGACCGTCGGGTCCCTCGTTCAGCATGGACTCGTAGTGACCGAAGGCTTGCTCCGCGTCGTCGCGCAGCCAGCTCAGCACCTCCGTCGCCTCCTTGCCCTCCAGCACCGCGCCGCGGCCCTGGCGGTTGGCGGTCGATTGGGCGGCCAGATGCTCCGGCGCCGGCGTGTAGAACTCCCGGTCCAGGATTGAGTAGCGGGCCGAGTACTCGTTCACGTTGGCGGTGCGATGGCGGATCCACTGGCGCGCCACGAAGATGGGCAGCTTCACGTGGAACTTGATCTCGCACATCTCGAAGGGCGTGGTGTGGCGGTGGCGGAGCAGATAGCGCAGCAGCCCCTCGTCGTTACGCAGCGACTTGGTGCCGCGCCCGTAGGAGACCCTGGCCGCCTGTACCACGGCGGCATCGTCGCCCATGTAGTCGACCACGCGCACGAAACCCTGGTCGAGTACTGGAATGGCTTGGTAGAGCACCTCCTCCAGCGCCGGCGCGACGGGTCGCAGGGTCTGGCGCGTCTCGGCGCGCGCCTCTTCGATTTCGGCTTGTTGTTCGGGTGTCAGGCTCATGGTGTTCGGAACCTAGCGCGGCGGTCCCGAGTCGGCTAGAGCCGCTGCGTGATCGAGGCCGCGCTCGCTTCGATCCTCCTGCCATAGCCCAGCGATGACCTTCGCGGTCATGAGATCCAGGTGGGCGCCGCCGCCGTTCTTGTAGAGGGTGATCGCCTCGGGTCCTGAGCGGCCGGCTTTGCCAGCCGCCAGATCCGGCAAGGCGCCCCTGATGTCGGCCTCCGAGATGACGCCGGCGGCCAGCGGGATAGCCAGCTCGCCGATGTCGTGGATCGCGGTCTCGCGGCTGTCCACGAAGATCTCGGCCTTGGTGATCAGGGCATCGTCGGCCTCGCGCATGTCGGGGCGAAAGGCGCCGATCAGATCGACATGGCTGCCTGGCTGCACCCAGTCCCCATGCAGGACCGGCGCTGTCGCCATGGTGGCGCAGGCGATGATGTCGGCGTCCCGCGCGGCGGGTTCCACCTCCTCCACCGCACGAACGCGGACCGGACCCGATTGATGGAGGTCGGCAAGTCTGGCCGCGTTGGTCGCCGTGCGGCTCCAGATCTCGATCTCGCGAAGGTCGGGAAAAACCTCGCCATAGGCTTCGATCAGGGAGGCGGCGACCACGCCGGAGCCCAGGATCAGAAGTCGCCGGGAGTCCGGCCGCGCCAGCAGCCGGGCCCCCAGAACCGAATCGCCGGCCGTTTTCCATTTGGTTACCAGGGGGCCGTCGATCAGCGCCTTGAGGCTGCCGTCCCGATCGTCGAACAGCAGGACCAGGCCCTGCACTGAGGGTAGCGGCGGGCGGCGGTCTGCGTTGCCGGGAAACACCGTGACCGACTTGAGCGCCAGACCGGTGCCGTCGAGCCAGGCCGCCCTGGTCAGGCAGGCGTCGTCGCCGCGCCGCAGCAGCAGATCGCCGATTTTCGCCTCCGGGCCGCGATGGCCGGCTTCGATGGCGTCGGCGATGGCGGTCCAGGTCAGCCGCTCCTCGACGGCGGCGGCATCGATCAGGGGAATCTGCATGGACATCGGATCTCGTCTGATGGAGGGGGGCATCTGGTGGCGGCTGCGGTCGAAGAAGGCCGTAGGACTGGACCTTTCACCACACAGCCAAGGGTCTTATACTCTTTTCCTGCCGGGCAACCGGCTATGGCGCTAAACGGGCTAACGGAATAAGCGCAGTGGACCCGGGGGCAGTACCCGGCGCCTCCACCAGTTTACCGGCCCGGGCGGTTGGTCGCGGTAGGCTATCGCAACCGGTCGCCCGGTCCGTCTAGGGGGGCGAAACAGGATCGACACGCGTGGTAAAGGCTGGTTCGGCGCTCGGCATGGTACCGCCGTTATCGGGCCGTTCAATACGTGCGAACGACAACTTCGCTGAGGCTCGTGCTGCCGCGTAAGCGGTTTCACGAACCACGTATTTAAAGCCCTTGAGGTCTAAGCCCCTCAAGGCGGGGTTCGGGGCGCACCCGTCAACAAGAAGCGCCCCACTTTTAACGTTCGCCGTCTCGCCCTGCCCCGTCGTTGGACCCCTGACCGCCTCTAAGACCTGCCACAGAGACACTGCTTTATGACGACGTCCGAAGACTTGATGCGCTACGACCAGTTGGTCGAGGAAGCCATGCGCGGTGTCGTACGTGCAGCCTTGGAGCGGGCGGCCGAGGAAGGGCTGCCCGGCGAGCATCACTTCTACATCACCTTCCGGACCGGGCAGGACGAGGTGGAGATCCCCGGCTGGTTGCGTGAGCGCTATCCGGACGAGATGACCATCGTTCTGCAGCATCGCTTCAGCGATTTGGAGGTCGACGATCAGGGCTTCGGCGTAACGCTCAGCTTCAACGAGGTTCCGGCACGTCTGCTGGTGCCCTATGCGGCCATCGCCGCCTTCGCCGACCCGAGCGTGCGTTTCGGCTTCACCTTCGCGGCCGGCCAGCCGTTCAAGGACTCGGACGGCGAGAGCGGAAACGAGGACCGACAGGATACGGAGACGGACGAGCGGCTGTCGGACGGAGACAGGCTCGGTGCCGAATCGAACGATGCCGATGCGGCGGAAACGGACGGAGAAGGGGAGCCGGATTCCAGACCTGCCGGCGACGAGACCGTGGTTTCCCTTGATCGTTTCCGGAAGAATAAGAGCTAGGCTTAGGCGCCGCTCTTTCCATTGAGGCTTTTTGCACCGAAGGCGCGCGGGTCCCAGCGCTGCGCCTTTTTGGCTGGCGCCTTCTTGGCCTTCGGGCCGGTTTTCCGCATGGTTTGAACGAATTCCTCGAAGCGGCGCTTCATTTCCAGCCGCTCGGCCGGCGTCATGTCCTGGACGCGCTTTCCAGAAAGGTCGCGCTGGGTCAGGTCGTCCTGCATGGTGACACTCCTGGGGCGAACGACGGCGCGAAGATCGCAGAGCGAAGCTTTGCCTCGTACGACGCCTGCTCCCCTCTTCGGCTCTTGAGCAAGGCGGGGAGCTTGACGGCCTCATGCTTAAAAGAGCGTAAAGCCTCGTCCCGAAGTAAGACCGGAAGCGCAGCGCAGAGCCCTCTTCCCGTTGCCGGTAGGCATGCTACAAACCGGCCTCCAGTTCTCAGTCAAGCACGAGAGGCCGCAACAGACATGTCCGCGCAATCGACCGGTGCGACCGCCACCCGCAGCGAATCCGACACCATGGGCGAGGTCCAGGTGCCGGCGGAGGCCTACTGGGGCGCGCAAACACAGCGGTCCCTGCAGAACTTCAAGATCGGCGGCGAGACCATGCCGCCGGCCATCGTGGCGGCACTGGGCGTACAGAAGCTCGCGGCCGCGCGGGTCAACCTTGCGATGGGGCGCCTGCCGGAGGAGATCGGGAAAGCGGTCTGCCAGGCGGCCGAGGAGGTGATCGAAGGCCGGCTGTCCGATCAGTTCCCGCTGGTGGTCTGGCAGACCGGGTCCGGTACGCAGAGCAACATGAATGCGAACGAGGTGATCGCCGGGCGCGCCAATGAGATCCTGACGGGGACGCGCGGCGGCAAGTCGCCCGTGCACCCCAACGACCACTGCAACATGGGCCAGTCGTCCAACGACACCTTTCCGACCGTGATGCACATCGCCTTCGTCAGTCAGATCGCGTCGGAGACCGTGCCGAAGCTAGGCCGCCTCCACGCCGGGTTGGCCGAGAAGGCGGAGGCCTACAAGGACATCATCAAGATCGGCCGCACCCATCTGATGGACGCCACCCCCCTGACCCTGGGCCAGGAGTTCTCCGGCTATGCGAAGCAGCTGGAAAACGGTATCGAGCGGATCGAGCAGGCGCTGCCTAAGCTCCACGAACTGGCCCAGGGCGGTACGGCCGTCGGCACCGGACTGAACGCAGTCGAGGGCTTCGCGGAGGCTTTCGCGGCGGAGGTCGCCAAGATCACCGGCTTCCGTTTCGTGACCGCGCCCAACAAGTTCGAGGCCCTGGCCAGCGAGGATGCCGCCGTGCAGGCGTCCGGTGCGCTCAACAGCGTCGCCGTTTCGCTGATGAAGATTGCGAACGACATCCGCCTGCTCGGCTCCGGCCCGCGCTGCGGCCTCGGCGAGCTGCTGCTGCCGGCCAACGAGCCGGGCTCCTCGATCATGCCGGGCAAGGTCAACCCGACCCAGGCCGAGGCCATCACCATGGTCTGTGCCCAGGTGATGGGCAATCACACCGCCATAACTGTCGCCGGTTCGCACGGGCACTTCGAGCTGAACGTCTTCAAACCTGTGATCGCCTACAACCTGCTGCAGTCGGCCAAGCTACTGGGCGATTCGGCCATCTCGTTCCTCGAAAACTGCATCGCCGGGATCGAGCCGAACGTCGAGCGGATCACCAGCCTGATGAACGAGTCGCTGATGCTGGTCACGGCGCTCAATCCGCACATCGGCTACGACAACGCGGCCAAGATCGCCAAGAAGGCCTATGCCGAAAACTCGACCTTGAAGGAGGCCGGGATCGCACTCGGCCTGCTGACGGCCGAGCAGTTCGACGAGTGGGTCCGGCCGGAGATGATGGTGGGACCGTCCAAGGCCTAGAGAGCGATCGGCGGACCGGGCCAGACTGTCCTGAGAGACCGGATGGGGAGGTCGCGATGAAGAAGCGCTCCGTCGTGATCGCGGGCCATGCCACCTCTCTCACCCTCGAAGAGCCCTTCTGGCAGGCGCTGAAGGAGATCGCGCTAGCCGAGGGCACGACCGTCAGCGCCCTGGTGGAGGCCATCGACGCGCAGCGAACCGAGGCCGGCGAGGCGAACCTCTCCAGTGCCGTGCGGGTCTGGGTGTTCCGATGGGTGAAGGAGGGCCGGGGCGCGGCGACGGTGCAATGATGCGCACCGCACAGCCCAAATAGACAAGCGGGACGGAACAGAGCCGAGAATGGGCCTTCAGGCTCATTCTCAAACAGTCTCTCAGCCGTCGGTCAGGCTCCTGCCGTCCGACAGGCGCCGGAACCATTCGCGCGGCTGGCGCGGTGCCCGGCCGTCGAGATTAGGAGCGCCCCGTCCGGCCGTCAGGTCGCCTTTCCAGATCGTGCGGGTTTCCAGGGAGAAGCGGGTGATGCCTGTCCGGTTCGGCACGCTGGCGTGGAGGTGCGCGGCTGAGAAGGCGACCACATCGCCGATCTCTGGCAGCAAGGGTACGGCCTCCTCTTCGGCGACCGGCTCCAGCGGTTTCGGTAAGGTCGGATAGGCGGCGTCGGGATCGCGGCCTTCTTTCCTGGCGCAGCGGCGCGCGGCCTTCAAGTCCTCCCAGTCCCAGTCGGCGCTGTCGTTGGCGATTGGCCGGTCCCAGTAGCCGGGAAAGAGCGCGAGCGTCCGACCGGGCGTCAGCGGCGTGACCGGCAGCCACCAGTTGACCTGCGCCATCAGGTTGGATCCCCAGCTGTCACGGTGGGCATGCAGGGGTTTGGTGCGGCGGTGCGTTCGACCGAGGTCGGAGGGCTGGCTGCGCAGGTAGAAGTCGTCGACATAGGTTTCGCCGGGATGGCAGCCCAGCGAGGCGAGAAGCTTGCCGAAGGCGTCAGCCGCTTCCGGGTCCTTGCGCCAAGCGACCGTCAGGGCGACCACGCGGTCAAGGAACTCCGCCTCGCTCAGCGCTTGCTGTGCCTCGGTAGGATTCTCCACTTCTGGAAAGCAAGCGCGCAACCGCTCGGACGCCAGAGTCACGAGATCCAGGGCGGCGGGGAGCTGGCGGAAGATCAGCACTTCGCCTGCAAAGAGCCGCGCCCCCCGCTCCGCGTCGCTCAAGGGGGCGTCAAGTTGAACCTGCATGGTGAACCCGCGTGACCGGCGTTACTGGAGACTTCTGAACAGCCCCCTCAGGATCTCCTCGCCCTGTTCGCGCAGCTGGTCTTCCGGCGACGGCTGCTGCTGTGGCTCCGACGGTGTCTGGCCCTCGGCCGGCGCCGATTGCCGATTGCGCTGGAACGGCTGGCCGGAGACCCGCACGTCGGGTTCGTCCAGGGACCCGCTCAGCAGGGCCGTCAGGTAGGGCTGCTGCTCCCCGCCGCGGAAGAGATCCGTGCGCAGGTCGAGCGTCCAAGCGGGCAGGTCGGCGGCGATGCCCTGGCCTCGCGCGACGGCATTGCGGCCAGTCAGGGTCAGGTCGCTGGTACGGACCACACCCCGTTCGATGTCGAAGCTGCCGCTCAGCTGCGCCGGCGTGCCGGCGAAGGCACTGAAGATCGCGTTGACCGTGGAGGTCAGGCCGCGCAGCTCCCGGATCTGCTGGCCGAGAATGCCCAGGAGCACGTTGCCGACTGCTTCCTCGGCGGTTGCCTGGACGGTGATCTGGCCGCCGACGCTGCCTTGGCCGGCAAGGTTGCCGACAAGCTGTGACTCGCTGCGCCCCAGGCTGTTGCCGGTGATCCGCAGATCGAGCGGACCGCTGATCCGTCCGCCGGCCGCGCCTTCGGCCGGAGCCAGTTGCGCGCTGTCGAGTTGCGTCCCCGTCAGATCGAAATCCAGACCGGCGGCGCGGGGGTCGCGAGCGTCGAGCGACATGGCGAGGCGCAGGCTGCCCCCCAGAGCCTGTCCGGTCAGGGCATCGATTTGCAGGAGCGCGTTTTGCAGGCGCAAGGGGATGCGGGCGTTGGACAAGGCCAGATCGCCCTGACTGATCGAGGCGGCGCTCAGGTCGGCGGTCACGTTGAGGCCGGCAAGCGCATCCAGCGGCAGGGGGCCGTCCGACCAGCGACTTGGCGATTGACCGCCGCCGCCGGCCAGGCCGTCGTCCAGTAGCCGATCCAGCGGCACTTGGCCGAGTTGCAGCGTCGTCTGGATCGCCGGTCGCGCGCCGGTCAGGTCGATCGCGGTCTCTCCGGCCAGGTCGGTCGGACCGAGGCGTCCGTTCAAGGCTCCGATCTGGACCTGCAGCGGCGTCCCGCTGATCCGGGCGGTTGCGTTCAGATCGACGCCGTCGCGCAGGGTCTGTTCAACGCCGAGGGCGGTCAGCAGAGGGCCGAGTTGGGGGAGCGCGACGCGCGTGTCGAAGCCGAAGGTCATCTGGGGGCCGGTTAGGCCGCTGGCCGTTCCCGTGCCTTGGATCTCTCCGCCCAGCAGGCCGAGCGTGGTGTCGTAGCTCAGCTCGCCGTCGGGGCTTCCGTTCATGGTGGTGACGAGGTCCAGCCTGCCGAGGCCGGCCAAGGGGTCGGCCGCCGGACCGATCAGCGCCGCGATCCGGGCTCCGGTCATCTCTCGTGCCGTGATGCGAAGATTCTCGAACCGCAAGGTCTCGCCCTGCTGCAGGCGGCCTGCGGCGGCGATGCTACCGCCCAGAGCCTGTCCCGAGAGATCCAGGGTCAGATCGTCGGCGCTGCCGGAAACCGGACCGGAGAGCTGAAGCGCACCCAAGCGGGCGACCGGCGAGTCGGCCAGACCGGCGAGCCGCGCCAGGCGCTGCGTTTCCGAGAGGTCGAGAGACAGGCGCCCGTTTTCGACGGCCGGGTTGCCGGTCGCCGTCCTAACCTGCCCTGCGAAGGCGAGACCGCCCTCGGGGATGCTGGCGCGCAGATCGGTGCTGAAGGTCTCCATGTTGCCACTCGCCGTCCCTTCCGCGGAAAGGCTGCCGAGTTGGGCCAGTGGGCCGGACGCCGGTTGCTCCAGCAGTCGTGCCAGGCGCTCCGTATCGGGGACGTCGAGGCGGAACTGCCCGTCGGTGACCTGGGGTCTTTCCGGAAGTCCGCCGATCACGCCGGCGAAGCTGGCGGAGCCACCCACCAGGTCGCCGACGGTCAGCGACTGCACGGTGATCTCCGCGTCCTTCACCTGCGCCTGAAGGGACAGGTCGTTGGCCTGTTGGCCGGCGTAGGTCAGGTTGCCGACCAGGATGTTGAGGTTGGCGTCGAAGATCTCGAGCGGGTTGGCGGCGGCACCTGCTGTATCCTCCGCACCCTCTGCGCCCTCCGACCCACCTGTGTCGGCCTGGGCGACCTGAAGGTCGTCCGGCCCACCGCCGCCGCCGGATCCGGGCAGGTATCCGTCCAGGTTGATCCGGTCGATGCTGAGACCGGCGCCGAAAGCCGGTTTGGCTCGCCCGAGTGCCAGGTTGATGCCGCCCTGGACGGTGGTGGAGTCGATTTCCAGGACCAGGTCGCTGAGCTGCGCGCGCGCGGGTGTGACGTCGAGCGCTGAAGACAGGGCGGCGCGGCGCAGGCGGTCGTTGGGAACGGGCGGAAGCGCGATCTCCAGCCACTCGGCAAGTCCGCGCAGGTTGTTGCTGGCGGCCTCGAGAGTCCCGGTGAAGCGCGGTGCCTGCTCCTCCGCCGTCAACTGCCCGGCGATCGAGAGGTCGCCACCGGCAGGCAGCAAGGCCACGGCCTGATCCAGGGTCACTGTGCCTTCGGACAGCCGGCCGCCGACCAGAACCTGGCGAACGATCTGCCCGTTGTAGACGGCGGCGTCGACGATCACTTCGAAGCCCAAGACGATGTCGTCGGGCAGTGCGAAGCCGCCAGTCGGCGCTTGGCCGCCGCCGCCGTCGAGCGGTCTGTCGAGCAGGCTGTCCAGATCCAGGCGCGCGATGTTCAGAGCGACGCGACCGTCGAGTTGTGGGGCCAGCGCGATCTCCGCATCGCCGCTGGCGTTGGTCTCGCCGAGGCTCAGCTGGAGATCTTCGAGAGTCAGCCGCTCGGCGGCGAAGGCGATGGCGCCGCTCAGCGAGAAGCTCTCCGCCATCTGGACCGGCAGAGCACTGCCGGGGGCCAGCGCCTCGGCCAAGAGGGTCAGGTTCTCGCCCTCGGTCCGAAGCGTTCCCTCGAAGGCCTGAGCGCTTTGGTCGAGGTTTCCCCGCAGGCTGACCGTGGCATCTCCCGCGTCAGGCAAGGACAGGTCCAGCGCGACCGGGGCCGAACCTGCGCCGAGACGGCCGCTGCGGGTTTCGAAGGCGACGGCCTGACCGCGGGCAACCGCTGTCCCGGAGGCCTCGAAGGGGCCCTGGAGGCTGCCCGCCGAAATCTCGGCGTCGAGCTGCTCCAGGCGTTCCTCCATGCCGGTCGCCAGATCGCGATAGATGACGGTGCCGTTCTCGATCGAGAGGGCATCCAGCCTTATTGCCGGCCCGCCGCCGCCGGGCTGCTCTGCCGCCTCAGGGGTCGCCGGTTCGGGGGTCGCCGGTTCGGGGGCCACCGGCTCCGGTGCCTCGCCGTTGACGGCAGACTCCGGCGAAGCGGCTTGCAGGCCGGCCGGGTCGTCGAACTGCCAGTTGACCCGACCGTCCGGCAGACGTTCCAGGCTGACCGTTGGGGCGACCAGCACCAGCGACTGCACCTGAAGTTCGCCGGACAAGAGCGGCGCGAGGGCAACGCGCACCTCCAGGGCCTCCAGGCTCGCCATCTCAGGCGCCTGACCGCCGGTCAAGTTGCTCAGGCTGACCTGCTCCGCCGTCAGTCGCGGGGTCGGTAGCAGAGACAGGCCCACGTCGCCCGCAATCGTCAGCTGGCGTCCCGTCGCGGCCTCGATCTCCGCGGCGATCCGGTCCTTGTAGGCGTTCCAGTCGACGAAGGACGGCACGACCACCGCCGCGCCGACGAGAAGCACCAACAGAATCGCGAGACCGATCAGGCTTTTCTTAACCAACCGTCGAACTCCTACAGGGATTGACAACTAAAAGCTGGCATAAAGGGCTTTTATCTCTATCATGGCGGTGGCCAGTGTCGCGTGAAGAACGCAGTGCGGGAAAGGAGGCCACCAAAGATGGGCGAGGTCGTGTCCTTACGCCAAATCCGCAAATCCCAAGCCCGAGTCCGCAAGGAGCTTCAGGCAGCGGAGAATCGCGCGTTCTATGGACTCAGCAAGGCCGAGAAAGCTCTTGCCATGGCTGAGCGGGACGCGGCACGGCGCACGCTCGAACAACACAAACGCGACGACAGAGTTCCCGGACGCCCTCTGTCCTGAGAGACGCAGGCATCGAACGTCCGCATCCAGCCAGCCGATAATTGCGCAGCGGTAACCGGCAGCGGCGTCGCCGCAGCAGTCTAGGGATCGGGCAGTATCGTCGTGCCGGTCAACGCACGTTCATGATCCAGTAGGAACCGCTTCGCGTCCAGCCCTCCGCCGAAGCCCGTGAGACTGCCGTTGCTACCGATCACGCGGTGGCAGGGAATCACGATGGGAAGAGGGTTGGCACCGTTGGCCGTGCCGACGGCGCGAACGGCGGTCGGCTTCCCGACGCGTCGCGCGAGGTCCGCGTAGCTGATCGTCTGTCCCAGCGGGATCTTCCGCAAGGCCGTCCAGACGGCGGTCTGAAAGGCAGTACCTGCGGTTCGCAGGCTTAGATCGAAGCGCTCAAGCTCGCCGTCGAAGTAGTCGCGGAGTTGCGCCGCCGCGCTTGCGAAGAGCGCGTCGTCCCGCCTCCAGCCGGGATCGGGTGTGCGGACCTGCTTGCCCTTGGGGAAGCTGATCAGATGCAGATCCGCCGCGTCACCGGCCAGCAGCAACGGGCCGAGTGGGCTCTCGACATAGCTGTAGGCGCAGGTAGCCGATGACGGCGTCGGTGGCAGGCGGCGTGATCGCTTTGTTTGTTCGCTCGACATCCGGCGGTTCTAGCATCGACGGCGGTCGCTTCGGGACGCCGGATGGGTGATGAGGTCCGTTTCCGGCGATCCCATCCAACGCAGTCTTCAGCAGCCTGCTAGACTCTCACCACCTTGCCGGGATTCATGATGTTGTCGGGATCGAGCGCCAGCTTCACTTGACGCATCAGGGCGACGGCCTCGCCGTGCTCGGCCTGCAGAAAGTGCATCTTGCCGTAGCCGACGCCGTGCTCGCCCGTGCAGGTGCCGCCCATCTGCAGGGCCCGCGCGACCATGCGGTCGTTGAGCTTCTCGGCCTTGTCATGCTGCGCGGCGTCGCCGGGGTCGAGCAGATAGACCAAGTGGAAGTTGCCGTCGCCGACATGTCCGACGATGGGGGCCAGCAACCCGCTGTCCTGAATGTCTTTCTTGGTCTCCAGGATGCACTCGGCCAAGCGCGAGATCGGAACGCAGACGTCCGTCGCCCAGCCTTCCGATCCCGGTTTCAGGGCCTTGGCTGCCCAGTAGGCATCGTGCCGGGCCTGCCAGAGCCGGCTGCGGTCCTCCTGCTGCGTCGCCCACTGGAAGTTGGCACCGCCGAACTCGCTGGCCAGCTCGCCGACGGTCTCCGCCTGTTCCTGCACGCCGGCCTCTGTGCCGTGGAACTCGAAGAAGAGGGTGGGCTGCTCCGGAAAGTCGAGCTTGGAGTAGAGATTGCAGGCCCGCATCTGCACCTCGTCCAGCAGTTCGATGCGTGCAACGGGTACGCCGAGCTGGATCGTCGAGATCACCGTGTTGACCGCGCCTTCCAGATCCGGGAAGGCACAGACGGCGGCCGAGGTCGCCTCCGGGATGCCGTAGAGCCGCAGCTGCACCTCTGTGATCACGCCGAGCGTGCCTTCCGAGCCGACGAACAGACGGGTGAGGTCATAGCCGGCCGAAGACTTGCGGGCCCGCCCGCCGGTCCTGACGATCCGCCCGTCGGGGGTGACCACCGTCAGGCCCAGAACGTTCTCGCGCATCGTGCCGTAGCGCACGGCGTTGGTGCCGCTGGCGCGGGTGGCGGTCATGCCGCCGAGCGAGGCGTCGGCGCCCGGATCGATCGGGAAGAACAGTCCGCTGTCGCGTAGGTACTCGTTCAGGCCCTTGCGCGTGACGCCGGCCTGAACGCGGCAGTCCAGGTCCTCCCGATTGACCTCCAGGATCGCGGTCATGCGGCTGACATCGAGCGAGATGCCGCCGCGCAGCGCCGCGATGTGACCCTCTAGGGAGGTGCCGGTGCCGAAGGGGATGATCGGCGTTTTGTGGCGGGCGCAGATTCTGACGATCTCCGCCACCTCCTCCGTCGTCTCGGCGAAGGCGACCGCGTCGGGCGCGGCGCCCTCGTGATAGCTGACGTCCTTGCCGTGCTGTTCGCGCACGGCGGCGGCGGTCGAGAGCCGTTCGCTCAGCAGCGCTTGCAGCTCGGCAATCGCGGGCGCCGGGTCGTTGCGCGGTGGCTCGATATGGCTTTCGGCGACGCTCATGGCATAGCTCTTTCCTGTTGGTCCGCATTTCCTCAGGCACGAGGCTACTGCAATATGGTCCTTCAGCCCAAACCGCAGAGAGTTGGAGCCCGCGAAAGAGCCATGACCCGGTTGTCCCCCGTCCCCGCCGTCGCCTCCGCAGAGCTGACGATCCATCGCCTTGTCGCTCGCCCGGTGCTGGTGCCGCTCTCCCTGCCGTTGGTTACGGCAGGCGGCGCGGTCGACAAGGCGCCGCTGGTGTTGCTGGACCTGGAGACCGAGGAAGGGGTGACCGGCAGCGCCTATCTCTTCACCTATACGCCGCGTGCCTTGGCGGCGACCGCCCGCCAGGTCGAGGAGCTGACGCCCCTGATCGCCGGGCAGAAGGTTGCGCCGCTGGCTCTTGCCGAGCGCCTGTCGGCTGCCTTCCGGCTGCTCGGACGGTCGGGATTGGTCGGCATGGCTTTGGCCGGTCTCGACATGGCGGCCTGGGATGCTCTGGCCAAAGCCCAGAGCCTGCCGCTCTATCGGCTCCTGGGGGCCGAGGCGCGGCGCCTGCCGAGCTACAACAGTAAAGGTCTGGGCATGATCGGGGCCGTCATGGCCGCCGAGGAGGCGCCGGCCTTGCTGGCCGAGGGATTTCAGGCGGTGAAGCTGCGGCTCGGCTATCCGACCCGTGCCCAGGACCTGGAAGTGGCTGCCGCGGTGCGCCGTGCAATCGGGCCGGAACCGCGCCTCTTCGTCGATTTCAATCAGACCTTGACCCTGGCGGAAGCCAAGCATCGGGTACCGCCGCTTGAGGACTTCGACCTGGAATGGATCGAGGAGCCGCTGCCCTGGGACGACTATCGAGGCCATGCCGCCGTGGCGGCCGAGACGGTCCTGCCGGTCCAGCAGGGCGAGAACTGCTGGGGCGCCGGCGATTTCGACAAGGCCCTGGAGGCTGGGCTGGACGCGGTCTTCATGCCCGATGCCATGAAGATCGGCGGCGTCACCGGTTGGCTGCGGACCGCCGGTCTCGCCGCCGCCCGAGGGGTGCAGATCTCAAGCCATCTCTTCCCGGAGATTTCCAGTCATCTGTTGGCGGCGACCGCTACGGCCCAATGGCTTGAGTATGTCGACTGGGCCGCGCCGGTTCTGGCCGAGCCCTTCGCCGTCACCGACGGCGTTGGCCAGCCGAGCGAGACGCCCGGCATCGGGATTTCCTGGGACGAGGCGACCGTCAAGCGCTTCACGGCGGAGATCTAGAGAGCAGGATCCCGCTCTCATCATCAGATTTAGAGGGCGTTCACGTCTCAGGTGGAAGCCAAACGCTCCCACCTGAGACGGCCACGCTCTAACGCGCCGTCATCTGGGTCGGCAGCCAGGTGGCCAGTTCCGGGAAGACCACCAGCAGCACGACGGCCAGGACCATGATCAGGAAGAAGGGCAGGGCCGCGTAGGCGACCTGCAGGATGTTGCGTCCGGTCAGACCCTGAATGACGAAGAGGTTGAAGCCGACCGGCGGGGTGATCTGGCTCATCTCGACCACGACAACGACGTAGATCCCGAACCAGATGCGGTCGATGCCGGCGGCGTCGATCATCGGCAGGACGATGGCCGTGGTCAGCACCACCACCGAGATGCCGTCGAGGAAACAGCCAAGCACGATGAAGAAGAGCGTCAGAACGAAGATCAGTTCATAGCGGCTCAGTTGCAGCTCGCCGATCCAGGCGGCCAGCTCGCGCGGCAGGCCGGTGAAGCCCATGGCGGTGGTCAGGAAGGCGGCGCCGGCCAGGATGAAGGCGATCATGCAGGAGGTGCGGGTCGCCCCCAGCAGGGAGGCCTTGAAGCTCTCGCGGGTCAGCGTGCCGGACGACCAGGACAGCAGCAGAGCCAGAGCGACCCCGACCGCAGCAGCGTCGGTCGGGCTGGCGATCCCGAAATAGATCGAGCCGATCACGCCCAGGATCAGTCCGACGACGGGCGCCAGCCGTTTGAGAGCGACGAGGCGCTCGCGCCAGCTATAGACGCCGTCCGGCGGCGGCACCTTGTCCTTGTTAAGCAGCGACCAGACGCCGACGAAGAGCATGAAGAGCGCCATCAGCATCAGGCCCGGCACGACGCCGGCCATGAAGAGGCGGGCGATCGACTCCTCGATCGCGACGCCGTAGACGATCAGGATGATGGAGGGCGGGATCAGCAGCCCAAGCGTGGCGGAGCCTGCCAGGGTGCCGATGGTCATACGCTCGTGATAGCCGCGGCGCTGCAGCTCCGGCAGGGACATCTTGCCGATGGTGGCGGCCGTCGCCGCCGAGGAGCCCGATACGGCGGCGAAGATACCGCAGGCCAGGATGTTGGTGTGCAGGAGTCGCCCCGGCAGCCGGGCCATCCAGGGCACCAGCCCCGTAAAGAGGTCCGAGGAGAGGCGCGAGCGGAACAGGATCTCGCCCATCCAGATGAAAAGAGGCAAGGCGGCAAGCGCCCATTCCGCCGAGGCGCCCCAGACGCTGGAGGCCAGGACCTGTCCGACGGGCCGGCCGGTGAAGAGCGCGATGGCCACCCAGCCGCAGGCCATGAGTGCGAAGGCGACCCAAACGCCGCTGGCCAGAAACGCAAGCAGCGCGACGGCCAGCAGGCCGGAGAGAAGGAGTTCGTCCATCGTGAGTCCTGGTTTGCGTCTCTGGTCCGACCTGCCTAGCCGTTCGGGCCGAGCAGGTCTTCGCCCTGGTCATAGGACGGGGGTTTGCCGCGCGCGACGCGCTGCAGTTCGTCGAGCAGGGCGACGGTCAGCACCAGGGCGCCCAGGGTCATTCCGAGTTGCGGCAGCCAGAGGGGTATCGGAACCAAGCCGTAGGAGACGTCGCCGAAGCGCCATGACTCTTCGGTCAAACGGGCGATCCAAAAGGTGAAGTAGCCCGAAACCGCACTGCCGACACCGCAGCACCAGACCTCGATCCACCGGCGCAGACCGGCGGGCAGGTGCTGGATGACCAGGGTGACCCGGATATGCCCGCCCTGCTTCAGCGTGTAGGCGAGAGCGAAAAAGGAGGCTGCGCCCAGGAAGAAGCCGGCGAACTCGGCGTAGGAAGGGATCAGCAGGCCGACGGGTCTGCCAAGCGTCCAGCGCAGGAGCACGTCGGTCAGGTTGAGCAGAACCTGACCGAGCACGACGGCGAAGATGGCCAGCAGAAAACCGGCTGCGATCCAGCCTGAGGCCAGATAGAGCCGGTCGAGCGCGGAGCGCAGCATTGCAAGCAACCTATCGAGAGAAGACGGTGCGTTCGGGAGAAGGCGGTGCCTGGGGGACGGACCTGCCGGGTCCATCCCCCAGAACTGCTATTCCGCGTATCAGTTGCCGTAGCTCTGCAGAATTGTCGCGCCCTCGTCGCCGGCCCGTTCCGCCCATTCCTCAGCCATGGTCGTGCCGATCTCCCGCAGACCGGCGGCCAGGGCGTCGCTCGGCGCGGCAACGGCGATGCCGTTGTCCGACAACGCCTGGGTCTTCTCGGCGGTCTCGGTCCGAGAGGCCTCCCACCCGCGCCGCTCGGCCTCGGCCGCGGCCGTCATCACAACGTCCTGCAGCTCGGGCGACAGCGCTTCGAAGGCATCGACGTTGATCACCGTGACGTTCTTCGGCAGCCAGGCCTGAGTATCGTAGTAGTGGCTCAGGAAATCCCAGGCCTTGATGTTCACGCCGGTCGAGGGCGAGGTGATCATGGCCTCGACACGCCCGGTCGCGAAGGCCTGTGAGACGTCGGGCACCTCGACCTGGGTGGGGACCGCACCGGCCAACTGCGCCAGGCGTTCCGTCGCGGCGTTGTAGGTCCGGAACTTAAGGCCGGACATGTCGTCCAGCGAGGCGATCTCCCCGTCGGCATAGATGCCCTGGGGCGGCCAGGGCACGGCGAAGAGAATCGTCATGTTCTGGCGGGCAAGCAGCGCCTCCGTCACGTCTCGTGACGCGGCCCAGAGTTTCTCCGCCGCCTCGTAGCTGTTCGCCAGGAAGGGCACCGAGTCGACGCCGAAAACAGGGTTTTCGTTCGACAGGCGCGAGAGCAGGAATTCCCCGACAGGGACCTGGCCGGAGCGCACGGCGTTCTTGATTTCCGGATGCTTGATCAGCGAGCCTGCGGGATGCACCACGATTTCCAGATCGCCGCCGGCTGCCGCGTTCACGTCCTCGGCGAACTGGATGATGTTCTGGGTGTGGAAGTTACCTTCCGGATAGGGTGTGGGCATGTCCCAGGTCTCGGCGAGAGCTGAGCCCGCCACCAGAACCGCGACCAAACCGGCCGCCAGGCTGACGTTGGCCGTGGCGCGGACGGCGCGAAGAGTGCTGTGCATCTATTGAGGTCCCCTGTAGATTTCTACGGTTTCCGTTCGGCGCGACCTCTTTACAGGCCCGCTTGTGCCGCGAGAAACCGTTGTTCCCTGTGTATCCAAAGGTCACCATGCAAGACGCGGCGATGCAAGGCCTGATAGACTCAGTGGCATGACACCGGACTACGACATCCTCGTCCAGGGCAACAATCTGCGCCTGAAGGACGATTTCCTCGGCATTGCCAACATCACGCTGGTCCAGACCGGCGAGGGGCCTTTGCTGTTTGATACTGGCGGCTACGTCTCGCGCTTGGGGCTGGTCAAGGCTTTGGCGGCGCGCGGTCTGGAACCCGACGATATCCGCCTGGTCTTCCTGTCCCATCTGCACTTCGACCATGCGCACAACGTCGATCTCTTCCGCAAGGCGAAGATCCTGGTGAGCAAGGCCGAGTGGGACTACGCGGCCGCGCCGCATCACAAGGATCTCTTCATGCCCTGGGGCATCCATGCGCAGTTGGAGCGCCACGATCTGGAACTGATCGACGGCGAGGGACAGCTCTCCAACCACATCGGCTGGTTCCCGGCGCCGGGCCATACGCCCGGCTGCTACGCCCTGCGGCTGGAAACGGCGACGCGCGGCACCGTGGTGCTGGCGGGCGATGCTATCAAGTATGCCAAGGAAGCCATCGCCCGGCGCTGCGACATGGCCTTCGACACCGTCGAGCGCGGTACCGAGTCGATCCGCCGGATCCTGGGAATGGCGGACCGCATCGTTCCGGGACACTTCCCCGAACTGATCCGGCAGGACGACGGCAGCTTCCTATGGGACGACGCTGCGCCTTTCGATCTGAGGGTGCGATGAGCGGGGCCGAGCGCATCGATGCCGTGGTGATCGGGGCGGGGGTGGTCGGCCTCGCCGTCGCGCGCGCGCTGGCGCTTGCCGGTCGGGACGTCATCGTGCTGGAGCGCGCGGGCGAGATCGGCAGCGAGACCTCGTCCCGAAACTCCGAGGTGATCCACGCCGGGATTTACTACCCGACCGGTAGCGTGAAGGCCCGGACCTGCGTCGACGGCAAGCTCGCCCTCTATCGCTACTGCGCGGAGCATGGCGTCGCTCACGCCCGCTGCGGCAAGCTGATCGTCGCGACCGACGAAGCTCAAATCCCAACGCTTGCGGACCTGAAGGAAAAAGCGGCGGCCAACGGCGTGACCGACCTCGTTTGGAAGACGCCGGAAGAGGTGGCGGATCTGGAGCCGGCAGTCCGCTGTGTCGCCGCGCTCTGGTCGCCCAGTTCCGGCATCGTCGACAGCCATGGTCTGATGCTGGCCTATCTGGGCGACGCCGAGACGGCGGGGTCCATGGTCGCCTTCCATGCGCCGCTGGAGTCCGGGGCCGTCACCCCCGAGGGTTTGCGCCTGGAGGTCGGCGGCCCGGCGCCGATGACCCTATTGGCGAAGACCGTGATCAATGCGGCCGGCCTCTACGCCATCGAGACGGCTCAGCGAATCGCGGGCCTACCCCGCGAGACTCTCCCCACGGCGCATTTCGCCAAGGGCAGCTACTACACTCTGGCCGGGCGTTCGCCCTTTTCTCGGCTGATCTATCCGGTGCCGGAGGCGGCCGGTCTGGGGGTGCATGTCACGGTCGACCTGGGCGGTGCGGCGCGCTTCGGTCCCGATGTGGAATGGGTCTCGCGCCCCGACGACTACGATGTCGATCCCGAGCGGGCGCTGGCCTTCTACGAAGCCGTGCGCCGCTACTGGCCCGACCTGCCCGACGGTGCCCTGCAGCCGGGCTATGCAGGCATCCGCCCCAAGCTGCAGGCACCCGGCGAACCGGCCCGGGACTTCGTGATCCAGGGCGCCGAAGCCCACGGCGTTCCGGGTCTCGTCAATCTCTTCGGCATTGAGAGCCCGGGACTTACGGCGTCCCTGGCGCTCGCCGACCTGACATTGGACACACTCGAACGCGGGCGTGCGCAGGCGGCGTAACGCCCTGGTTGCGAAGAGAACCCATGAGCGATGCGCGCATTCCGGTTACCCTGATTACCGGTTTTCTCGGCAGCGGCAAGACCACGCTTTTGGGCAAGCTGTTGGCCCGGCCGGAACTGGCCGACACCGCCGTCATCGTCAACGAGCTGGGCGAGATCGGCCTGGATCACGAACTGGTCGAGACGGTGACCGACGAGGTAACGGTGCTGACCTCGGGCTGCCTCTGCTGCGCCCTGCGTCAGGATCTCGTCACCACCCTGCGCGATCTCTATCTGAAGCGTGAGGCCGAGGACATTCCCAGCTTCGTCCGGGTGGCGGTGGAGACGACGGGCCTGGCCGATCCGGCACCGGTGCTGCAGACCCTGGTGGCCGATCCGCTGGTCGGGTCTTTCTTCGTTCTCGATGCCGTGGTCACCACTGTCGATGCGGCCGCCGGCTTCACGACGCTGGAGGCCCATCCGGAATCCGTGAAGCAGGTGACCGTTGCCGACCGTCTGCTGCTGACCAAGACCGATCTCGCGCCTGAGACGGCGGCGCTGGAGGCCCGTCTAGAGGGACTGAATCCCGGCGCTCCGCGCCAGCCGGTGCAGCATGGCGACCTGGACCCCTCCGTCGTTCTGCATCAGGCGCGCCGTCCAGAGGCGGAGCGCCTTGCGGATCTCGACCGCTGGCTTGCAGCAGCCGAGGACTCGCATCACCACCATGGCCATTCCGATATCCAGGCCCATTGCCTGACCTCGGAGGCGCCGCTCGACTGGACGCGCTTCACCAGGTGGCTCGGCGAACTGGTGGAGCGGCGCGGAAGCGACCTGTTACGGGTCAAGGGACTGATCCGGGTCGCGGGGGAGTCGCGTCCCCTGCTGGTCCAGGGCGTGCAGCACGTTTTCCACGAGCCGCAGTGGCTGGAGGCCTGGCCCGCCGGGTCGCCGGCAGTCAGCCGACTGGTTTGTATCGGTCGGAACCTGGAGATCGCGGCTTTGCGCGTTGGGCTCGAGTCCTGCCGTGCGCTCGCTGAAAGCGAGGCCCGTTGACCTGACGGCGACAAGCCGCTTCTTTAGCGCCGAGCGAGCAGAGCAACAAAGAGGATCTTCGATGCCCGAGGGCAAGCGCGGCTGGCAGTTTTGGATCGACCGGGGTGGCACCTTTACCGACGTCGTGGCGCGCCGGCCCGACGGCGAGCTGTTGAGCGCCAAGCTGCTGTCCGAGAATCCGGAGCTCTATGCCGACGCTGCCATTGCCGGGATCCGCCGCCTGCTGAAGGTCGCGCCCGAGACGGCGATTCCCTCGACCGAGATCGAGGCGGTGAAGATGGGGACGACCGTTGCGACCAATGCCTTGCTGGAACGCAAGGGTGATCGCACGGTTCTGGCCGTCACCCGTGGCTTTCGCGACGCCCTGCGCATCGCCTATCAAAACCGCCCGCATCTCTTCACCCAGCGGATCGAACTGCCGGAGCTGCTTTACGAGTGGGTGGTCGAGGTGCCGGAACGCCTGAAGGCCGACGGCGAGGTGCTGCTTGCGCTGGACGAGGCGGCGACCCGCGAGGGTCTGCAGGCGGCCTACGACGACGGGATCCGAGCCTGCGCAGTGGTGCTGATGCACGGCTATCGCTACTCCGGACATGAGACGCGCGTCGCGGAGATCGCCCGCGACATCGGCTTCACTCAGGTCAGCGTCAGCCATGAGGTCAGCCCGCTGATGAAGCTGGTCAGCCGTGGCGACACGACTGTGGTGGATGCCTACCTCTCGCCGATCCTGCGCCGCTATGTCGATCTGGTCGCCGGCGAACTGAAGGGGGAGGAGGCCGAGACGGTACGGTTGCTGTTCATGCAGTCGAACGGCGGTCTGACCGACGCCCAGACCTTTCAGGGCAAGGACTCGATCCTCTCGGGCCCGGCTGGCGGAATCGTCGGGGCGGTGCGCACCGCCGCCATGGGCGGCTTCGAGAAGATCATTACCTTCGACATGGGCGGCACCTCGACCGACGTCGCCCACTACGACGGCGCCTACGAGCGCGCCTTCGAAACCCAGGTGGCCGGCGTGCGGATGCGCGCGCCCATGATGCAGATTCACACGGTCGCCGCCGGCGGCGGTTCGATCCTTCATTTCGACGGTGCGCGCTACCGCGTCGGGCCGGACAGTGCTGGCGCCAACCCTGGTCCCGCCTGCTATCGGCGCGGCGGGCCGCTGGCCGTGACCGACGCCAACGTGATGCTGGGCCGTCTGCAGCCCGACTTCTTCCCGGCCGTCTTCGGGCCGGAGGCGGACGCGCCGCTGGACGACGAGGTGGTGACGGAGAAGTTCCAGGCGCTGGCGCAGGAGATTCGTGAGGCCACCGGCGATAGCCGCGCCCCCGAGGAGGTTGCCGAGGGCTTTCGCCGAATCGCCGTGGAGAACATGGCGAACGCCATCAAGAAGATCTCGACCCAGCGCGGCTACGACGTGACCGACTACGCTCTGCAGTGTTTCGGTGGCGCGGGCGGTCAGCATGCCTGCGACATCGCCGATACGCTCGGTATGACCCGGATCTTCCTGCATCCCTTCGCCGGCGTGCTCTCGGCCTACGGTATGGGCTTGGCCGACCTGCGTCTGATGAAGGAGCAGGCGGTCGAGGCGCGGCTGGAGGATGCTCTGGACAGTCTGCCGGGCATCTTCGAGCGGCTGGGGAAAGAGGCCCGCGACGACCTGCGCAACCAGGAGATCGAGGACGCCCGGATCTCGGTCCTGGAGAAGGTGCACCTGCGCTATGAGGGCAGCGACAGCGCCCTGATTGTCGAGAACGGCAGCCGTGCCGAGCTGATGGACCGCTTCGAGGCGGCCTACAGCCAGCGCTTCGGCTTCGTCATGGCGGACAAGCCGGTGCTGGTGGAGGCTGTCAGCGTCGAGGCCGTCGGCGCTATGGAGACCGCGGAGGATCCCCTGCTGACGAAGACCGCCGAAGGCGCGGCGCCGGCCCCGCGCGCGGTCCGGCCGCTTTACGCCGGGGGGCGTTGGCACGACGCGCCGGTCTACGACCGTGCCGATCTCGGTGTCGGCGACCGGCTGTCCGGCCCCGCCATCATCATCGAGCCCAACTCGACCACGGTGATCGAGCCGGGCTGGCAGGCGGAGCTGACCGAGCGGAACCATCTGGTGCTGGAGCGGCGGGTTCCGGTCGAGCGCGAACTGGCGGTCGGTACCCAGGTCGATCCCGTCATGCTGGAGATCTTCAACAACCTTTTCATGTCGATCGCTGAGCAGATGGGCTCGGTGCTGGAGAACACCGCCCATTCGGTGAACATCAAGGAACGGCTGGATTTCTCCTGCGCGCTCTTCTCGCCGGCCGGGGATCTGGTGGCGAACGCGCCGCACATGCCGGTCCACCTGGGCTCCATGAGCGAGTCGATCCGCAGTGTGATCCGCCAGAACGACGGCCGGATGGCGCCCGGCGACGTCTACGTGCTCAACGCGCCTTACAACGGCGGCACCCATCTGCCGGACATCACTGTGGTCGCACCGGTCTTCGATGCGGACGGCAGCTCGATCCTCTTCTATGTCGCCAGTCGCGGTCATCATGCGGACGTCGGCGGCCTCACGCCGGGCTCCATGCCGCCGGACTCCAAGACCGTCGCCGAAGAAGGCGTGCTGATCGACAACTTCAAGCTGGTCGACCGAGGGGCCTTCCGCGAGCAGGCGCTGCGTGATCTGCTTGCCTCGGGCGACTACCCGGCCCGCAATCCCGACCAGAACGTCGCCGACCTGCAGGCCCAGATCGCGGCCTGCAACAAGGGCGTGCAGGAGCTGGGCCGTGTGACCGACCACTTCGGCCTGGAGGTCGTGCAGGCCTACATGGGCCACGTTCAGGACAATGCCGAGGAGCAGGTGCGCCGGGTGCTCGACCGTCTCGCCGACGGGCACTTCGTCTATCCGCTGGACGACGGCAGCCAGATCGAGGTCGCCGTCACCATCGACAAGCAGGCGCGCTCCGCCAGGATCGACTTCGCCGGCACCAGCCCCCAGCAGGACAACAACTTCAATGCTCCTTCGGCGGTCTGCCGTGCCGCCGTCCTTTACGTCTTCCGGACGCTGGTCGACGACGAGATCCCGATGAACGAGGGTGTGCTCAAGCCGCTCGACATCGCGATTCCCGAGGGCTGCATGCTCAATCCCGCCTATCCGGCGGCGGTGGTGGCCGGCAACGTCGAAACCAGCCAGGCGATCACCGACTGCCTCTACGGCGCCACCGGTCTGCTGGCCGGGGCCCAGGGCACCATGAACAACCTGACCTTCGGCAACGCCACCTACCAGTATTACGAGACCATCGCCGGAGGATCCGGGGCCGGACCGGATTTCGACGGGACCGATGCCGTCCACACGCATATGACCAACTCGCGCCTGACGGACCCGGA
The DNA here is from genome assembly GCF_965226985.1 of Algihabitans sp. Taxonomy (GTDB): domain Bacteria; phylum Pseudomonadota; class Alphaproteobacteria; order Kiloniellales; family DSM-21159; genus Algihabitans. The sequence continues at coordinate 3,510,441 of NZ_OZ245712.1, read as the reverse complement.
GGTGCTGGAGTGGCGTTTCCCTGTCCTGTTGGAGTCCTTCGAGATCCGGCAGGGCTCCGGCGGCGCCGGTCGGCAGCGCGGGGGTGACGGCGCCGTGCGGCGTCTACGCTTCCTGGAGGCCATGACGGCCTCCATCCTCTCCAGCCATCGCAAGGTGCCGAACTTCGGCGTGGCCGGCGGCGAGCCCGGCGCCCTGGGTCGCAACGCCGTCCAGCGCGCCGACGGAACGCTGGAGGAGCTGTCGGGGACCGACAAGGCGGAGATGCGCCCGGGCGACGTCATCCTGATCGAGACCCCCGGCGGCGGCGGCTTCGGCCCGGCCGCTGAGCGCGCCGATCCGGCGGATCGCAGACAGGCCGCGGAATAGTCTCCGGCTCTGCGGGAGGCCGGCCCGTTGACAGTCTGTCCGCGTCAGCGGAAGCTCTTGCCATAATCAAGCGGCCGGGCCGGCCGACTCGAATCTTGCGAGACTTCGGAGAGGGAGGCGGACGCGTGGCTTCGCGTGACGACAAGCGACAGAACGGGCATGAGCGACTGAGCCAGTTGGATTCGAAGGGCAGCGACCGGCGGAACTTTCTGAAGGGCACCGCCGCCGCCGCCGCGACCGGCGGGGCGATCATGCACGAGCTCAGTCATGCCACGCCCGCCGCGGCTCTTGAAGGCGCCGCCTCCGAGGGCGCAGGCCTCGCCCCCAACCGCCGCAAGGTGGCGACGGAGCTTTTCGGGGAGAACTGGTGGCCCTCCAAGTGGGGTGCGGAGGACCAGGCCGGCGCGGCGAATCACATGGGGCCGGCTAAGACTCTGGAGGCAGTGAGCCGCATCACGAACGGCACGGTCTACCAGATCGGGCGCGTCTATGAGGCCGGCATGCCGCTGTTCGGCAGCCGTGTGTTCGGCCTGCGCATTCCCGGTGCGCCGACCGGCGGTGTCTTTGGCCGCAACAAGATCATCTGGAACGATGAGTTCCTGGCCACGGAGATCGGCCAGGTCGGCACCCAGTTCGACGGCTTGGGCCATATCGGAGTAGAGGCCGGCAATGCCGGCGACCAGAACGAGCGGCGCTTCTACAACGGCGTGCCTCTCTCCGAGATGGCGGGACCTTACGGCCTGCAGAAGCTGGGCATGGAACACGTCAAACCCTTCTTCACGCCGGGTGTGCTGATCGACATCAAGGGCCTCAAGGGCGGGATGCTCAAGGCCGGCACGGAGGTCACGGTCGCGGATCTGGAGGCCGCGCTCGAGCGCCAGGGGCTGTCCGGCGACGCGATCACCCCGGGCGATGCAGTGGTGATCCGCACCGGCTGGGGCGACCTCTGGATGGAGGACAATGCGCGCTACAACTCTGGCGAGCCGGGCATCGGCGTCGAAGCGGCGGAATGGCTGGCCGAGAAGGATGTCTGCCTGGTCGGCGCCGACTGCTGGGGTATCGAGGTGGTGCCGAACCCCGATGCCGATCTGGCCTTTCCGGCGCACCAGATCTTGCTGACCAAGCACGGCATCTACCTGCACGAAAACCTGGTTCTCGACTCGATCGCCGAGGCCGAAGTCTGGCAGTTCGCCTATATCTTTGCGCCGCTGCCGATCAAGGGTGCCACAGGGTCACCCGGCGCGCCGGTCGCGGTCGCCTGAGTTCGGCCGAGTTTGTGGTATCGTCGGGCGCTTGCGGGGTCTTGGTACGATCTTCGAGCGCCCCGCTGCCTGCTCTAATGATAAGGTTTGGAGGGCGATTCACATCTCAGGTGGAAGCCGAACGCTTCCATCTAAGATGATCGCGCTCTAGTCACTCGGTCTGAAGGGACGACTTCATGCGGTTTCGCGCGCTCTTTCCGGCGATCGGTCTTTGGCTGCTGGCAACCTGTCTGTCGGTGCCCGCGGCCGCGAACGATCTCGACGACATTCTGGAGCGCGGCACGCTGCGCGTCGGCACCGCCCTCTTCACCCCCTGGGCGATGCGGGCCGAGACCGGCGCCTTGATCGGGTTCGAGGCGGAGGTGGCGGCCCAATTGGCCGCCGACATGGGTGTCGAGCTGGAAACCGAGGTCATGGCCTTCGATCAGTTGATCCCGGCGCTCCAGGACGGGGCGATCGACATCATCGCCACCGGACTCTCCATCACGCCGCGCCGTGCGCTGCTGGTCTCCTTTTCTCAGCCCTACGCCACCAGCGGCATCAACATGCTGGTCAACAGCGAGCTCGGCGAGGGGCTTCAACAGCTCAGCGATTTCAACGATCCTGGCGTGCGTATCGCGGTCGTGCGCGATACCGCGGCGTCGGACGTGGCGCGCTCGGTGTTTCCGCAGGCGGAGATCTTCCTGCTGTCCAACGAGGAAGAGGTTGCCACCGCCGTTCGGACGAAGCGCGTGCTGGCTGCCGTTGCCGCGACGCCTTTCCCCGAGCTGCAGCGCCTAGCGCAGCCGGAGCGCGTCTTCGTGCCGTTCGACCAGCCTCTGGTGACCACCGGCGAGGGGTTCGGGCTGTCCCGCGATGCGCACGACCTGAAGGCCTACCTGGACTCCTGGATCGTCTTCCGCAGTCTGGACGGCTGGTTGGGCGAGCGCCGCGCCTACTGGTTCGGTACTCTGGCCTGGCAGTCGGAGCTGCCGCAGGAAGAGCGGATCAGCCGCGAGAGCCAGTAGCCAGCCGGTCTCGGACCGACAACAGGGTCCAGGCGGCGGAGAACAGGCGCCAGCCGTCGGTGACGGTCGCGAGATCCAGTTCGACGTGCGCCAAACTGTCCAGCACGTAGAGCGAGGCTTCTGGGGCCGCAGCCGCCAAGGCCCGGCTTTCAGTGTAAGGCAGGATCGGGTCGTCGCGTCCGTGGACCAGGATCAGTTCAGCCCGAAGTTTCGAGAGATCGCGTTCCGCCAGGCTGAGCGCCGTCAACTCTCGGCGAATCGGTGGCGGCAGGGCGTCGATCAGCGGTTCGACCTTGTCCGGCGAGTCGTTGCTCAGCACGGCCCAGACGGCCTCGCCCTCTGGACCGAGCAGGTCGACCAGATGATAGACTGGAGCGTTGGGGGCGGAGCGACGCACACGCGCGATCTCCAGCAACAGGACGCGGTCGTCGACGCTGGACAACAGATCGACGTTGGCGCGCAGGAAGACCCAGCGACCGTGGTTGGCGGACTCGGTCGCCTGCCAGCCCCCTTGCGGATCGCGGTAGGCCCCGGTGGTCAGGAAGGTGACGGCAGCCCGACTGTCGTGGTAGCCGCCGATACCCAGGACGGCGGCCACCTCGTCTGAGACCTCGGGCTCGAGCGCGGCCAAGACGGCCGGCCCGACGGCGTAGGAGATCGCGGCCAGCACGACGCCCTCGCGGCCCTCGGGCCGTTCTGCCAGATAGGCAACAGCGCCGGCGACGCGCTGCGCGTCCGAAGCCGAGAGCTGCAGTTGCCGCAAGGTCTCGATATCGGGAACCAGCACCAGGAAACCCGCGCTCGCCAGGGTTTCCGCGAAGGAAACGAAGAGCGGGTGCTGCTGGCCGGCAACATCGGCGCCCGGCACCAGCACCAGTCCAGCCTCGGCCGGTCGGTTGGCCGGGCGGTAGAGCAGACCGGTGCGTTCGACGCCCTGTTCCGACCAGAACGCGGTTTCCTGCAGGGCGACAGCCGCCGGTTGCGGGCTCGCACCGCTCAGGACAGCGACCAAGCGGGCTGCCTCCCAGGCGCGCTGAGGCAGACCGCTGAGAAAGCCCGCCGCCAGGCTTGCCGCCACCAGGGCAACGAAGAGAGCTTTGCGACGCACGGCGGTTGCGCTCCTGAAAGCGAGGTCCCTGCAAATCTCGATAGAGGACTTGTTAATCGGCGCGGCTTACAGTTAAATCTCAAGACGGCAAGACCAAGGCAAGCCGAAGCGTTGTGTTTTCGGCGGCCCTCGGAGAGATAGAGTCACGATGCGCGACGCCCGCGCCAGCACCTTGGACCTGACAACCGGCGCGGCCAGCCGCCTGCCGGTCGACGGGTCTATTGCCGTGGCCACTCCGATCATCATTGCCGACCTTCTTCTCCTTAGCTGCCCCTGAGCGCTACAGCCGCCTGCGCGGCACGCACTCAGGGGATTGAAAGTTAGCCGACCGCAACGAAGGCCAGCGCGACAGGAGTGGCGCGGCCCGCTAAGGACAGACAAGGACGACCCCGATCATGACCAGTCAGACCGGCCCCGCCAGCACCCCGAGCGTCAACAGAGAGCGGGCCAAGCTCGACGCCGATGCCAACCGCGTCATCGTTTTCGATACCACCCTGCGCGACGGCGAACAGTCGCCGGGCTGCTCCATGAATCTGGAGGAGAAGATCTCGGTCGCGACCCAGCTGGAAGCCATGGGCGTCGACGTCATCGAAGCCGGTTTCCCGATTGCCTCCAACGGCGATTTCGAAGCTGTCAGCGAGGTGGCCAAAACGGTCAAGACCGCCACCGTCGCCGGCCTCTCGCGGGCCAGCCGCAAGGATATCGACCGTGCATGGGAGGCCTTGCGCCACGCCGCCAGCCCGCGCATCCACACCTTCATCTCCACCTCGTCGCTGCACATGAAGCACAAGCTTCAGATGGATCCCGAGGATGTCGTCCAGGCGATCGCCGAGAGTGTGGGGCATGCGCGCAACCTCTGCGACAACGTCGAGTGGTCGCCGGAAGATGCCACCCGGACCGACCATGACTTCCTCTGTCGCGTCGTGGAGACGGCGATCAAGGCCGGTGCCGGCACGATCAATATCGCCGACACGGTCGGCTACACCATTCCCGGCGAGTTCGCTGAACTGATCGCCATGCTGCGAAACCGGGTGCCCAACATCGATCAGGCCATCCTCTCCGTCCATTGCCATAACGACCTGGGTCTGGCCGTCGCCAACTCTCTGGCGGCCGTGCATGCCGGTGCGCGCCAGGTGGAGTGCACGATCAACGGCATCGGCGAGCGCGCCGGCAACTGCGCCATGGAAGAGGTCGTGATGGCCCTGCGCACGCGGCACGATTCCATGCCCTACGGGACCGGGGTGGACAGTACGCAGATCACGCGCGCCTCGCGCCTGGTTTCGGGGATCACCGGCTTTGCGGTGCAGCCGAACAAGGCCATCGTCGGCGCCAACGCCTTCGCGCACGAGTCCGGCATCCACCAGGACGGTATGCTGAAGAACGCCCAGACCTATGAAATCATGACCCCGGAATCGGTCGGCCTGACCAAATCCAACCTGGTGATGGGCAAGCACTCGGGCCGCCACGCCTTCAAGACCAAGCTAACGGAACTGGGTATCGAGCTGTCCGACAACCAGTTGATGGATGTCTTCGGCCGCTTCAAGGATCTGGCCGACCACAAGAAGGACGTCTACGACGAGGACATCCTGGCGCTGGTCGACGACGCGGTCGTACGCCACAACGATCATCTGCAGTTCGTTTCGCTTGGCGTGCGTTGCGGCAGCCACGGTCCGCAGTCCGCCGAGCTAGAGCTGACCGTCGAGGGCGACACCCGGCATGCGACGGCCCAGGGCAACGGGCCGGTCGATGCGCTCTTTGCGGCGATTCGCGCGATCGTGCCGCATGAGGCGAAGCTCCAGCTCTATCAGGTGCATGCCGTGACCGGCGGTACCGACGCCCAGGCTCAGGTGACCGTGCGGCTGGAGGAGAACGGCAAGACCGTCAACGGTCAAGGTGCCGACTACGACACCCTGGTCGCCTCGGCCCGCGCCTACGTCAATGCGCTGAACAAGCTGCTGGTGAAGCGCGAGCGCAGCGTGCCGGAAGACCTCGACCGCAGCGCTCCGGCGGCGGAGTAGACCCTTACGGCCCAAGCTTTGAAGCCGATCCGTCCGATTCCTATTCGGGCGTATCGAAGAGGTGGTGACGATGAGGCCGGAGGGCTGTCCCTTCGGCCTCTCTCACGTCCGGCATCATCTTTGTCTATTTTATCTGTTTTGCAAGAAATTATTATTGTTTCACAGAAATAAACTCGCTTTGATGGCCGTTGGCAGACCTATCGGGAGAAGGATTTCCATGCGGCCTCTCAGCGTACCAAGCGACATCGAACTGCGGCGCTATAGCGGTCTTCTGGCTCATGCCAGTCTGCTGCTCGCGATACTGCTGCCAAGTTGCGTGCTTTTCGTTTGGGTGGATGCACCGGAGGAAATGGTGCGACGTTCGGGGTTGCCGCCGGAGACGCATTTGGCGGTTTGGCAACTGGTGCTGGGTGCCTTCGTTACGCTGATCCCGATCGGCCTTCTGTCCGCCGCTCTTCTGTCCGCCCGGCGCTGCTTCTTGCTGTTCCGCAGCGGCACCTACTTGGTGGCAGCGGTCGTCTTCGCTTTGCGGGCTTTCGGTGGGCGCGTAGGCATGGCCAGTTGCGCCAGTGTGCTCGCACCGCCAGTGTTGAGCCTACTGCTTTCCGTCGGAAGTCCGCCCGGTAGTCGGGCCCTGACCTTCTCGTTGAGCAGTTCGACGCTACTGGGGTTACTCGTCGGGGGCACGCTGTGGGCGCTTGCCGCCGTCATGGCGCGCGCCGTCGCCCTGGCCGAAGAAAATGCGCAGTTCGTTTGATGCCGATAGAGGTTCGGCTCGATCTGATGCTGGCGCACCGGAAGGTGAAATCGAAGGACCTTGCGGCGTACGCTGGAATCACCGAGGCCAACCTGTCGCTTTTGAAGCACGGTAAGGTTAAGGGCGTACGCTTCGGAACCTTGGCGCGAATTTGTGCGTATCTCGACTGCCAGCCCGGCGACCTACTGGTTTACCTTCCTGACAACGGCGTCGGAAAAGAGGAACAGGCCGACAAGGAGACTATGGAGGAGCAGTCTTGCGACTTGTGATCGTCTGCGCCCTTGTCTTGAGTCTGACCGGCTGCTCGGCTCGGGATTGGCAGGCGCTTCTGGGCAACTGGTTCGAATCTGCCTGCCATGAGGCGGAAAACTGCACGCGGATCTGCCCAAACGGGGACCGCCCGGCCGGGCCGATCGGCACTTGCTAAGGAGCGGTTCAGCAGGCGCAGCGACTTGGGTGGTCGTCCTGCTTTCCTGCAGTTTGGAGCAGGTTTCACGCTTTGAAGTGATCGCCGCTGCGATCCCACCCAAGGCGATTCTGCTTTAAAAAGACTTGTCTGCAGACGGATCTCCGATTTTGGACTGTGCGAATTCTTCGGCAGCGCTCGCGAAGCGTTAACCATTTTGGTAAACATTGCCGCTAGGTTACCTTGCAAATGGCAGGCGCAGGCGCTATCCGCTCCGGGCGCGTCGGGCCTGCTCGCACGTTTCGTCTGAAGCGCGTCGAACCGAAAAGACACCGGTCGTCGCGTCCTTTCCACAAGCCTCTGGGCCACAAGCCTCTGGGCCATAAGCCTCTGGGCCACAAGCCTTCGGGCCATAAACCTTCGGGTCGAGGATTCCCGCCTTATGATGTCTCGCCTTCTTGGCGTTCTTTCCGCCGACATGGCCATCGACCTTGGGACAGCGAACACGCTGGTCTACGTGAAGGGTCGCGGCATCGTTCTCAACGAACCCTCCGTCGTCGCCATCGCTGAGGTGAAGGGCAGAAAACAGGTCCTCGCCGTGGGCGACGAGGCGAAGATGATGCTGGGCCGTACGCCGGGCAACATTCAGGCAATTCGGCCCCTGCGCGACGGCGTGATCGCCGACTTCGAAGTGGCTGAGGAGATGATCAAGCACTTCATCCGCAAGGTGCACAATCGCCGGTCCTTCGCCAGCCCGCAGGTGATCGTCTGCGTGCCCTCCGGCTCAACGGCGGTCGAGCGGCGCGCGATTCAGGAGTCGGCCGACGCGGCCGGCGCCCGCAGGGTCTTCCTGATCGAGGAGCCGATGGCCGCGGCGATCGGCGCCGGACTGCCGGTGACCGAACCGACGGGCTCCATGGTCGTGGACATCGGCGGCGGCACCACGGAAGTCGCCGTGCTATCGCTGGGCGGCATCGTCTACTCGCGGTCCGTGCGGGTCGGTGGCGACAAGATGGACGAGGCGATCATCGCCTTCATCCGTCGCAACCATAACCTTCTGGTCGGCGAAGGTTCGGCCGAACGCATCAAGAAGGAGATCGGCTCGGCCTGTCCGCCGGAGGACGGCGAGGGCTCGACGATGGAAATAAAGGGGCGCGACCTGATGAACGGCGTCCCCAAGGAATTGGTGATTTCCGAGCGTCAGATCGCCGAGGCTCTGGCTGAACCGGTGTCGGCGATCATCGAGGCCGTCAAGGTCGCGCTGGAACATACCGCGCCGGAACTGGCCGCCGACATCGTGGACAAGGGCATCGTTCTGACGGGCGGCGGCGCGCTTCTTGGAAATCTCGATTTCGTGCTGCGTGCGGCGACCGGTCTGCCGGTGTCGCTGGCAGACGACCCCCTGTCCTGCGTCGCGCTTGGGACGGGGCGCTGCCTCGAAGAAATGAAAACGCTTAAAAATGTTCTGATCTCGATGTACTAAATCCCGACGAATCTGAAAGCAATTCTTTATCTTCTCTGAGGTAGCATCTAGGTTGCTTTAGAGTTTGAAGATTTCGCTGCGTGGCTTTTTGGCCGCGAAGCGGTTCCGGAGGGGGTTCGTGAAACAAAGACCCGGCACGGTGGTGCGCTTGGCCACGCCCTTGAAGGCTTGGGCGCAGCGCTTCGCGGTCTTTCTTCTGATTGGCGCGACCTTTTCTCTGATGATGCTCGGGAAGGTTGATACAGTCGTCGTGGAGCGCGCACGTATTGCCGTCCTCGACGCCGTCGCGCCGATGTTGAATGTGGCCTCGCGCCCCGTCTCCAGTATCAATCAGGCCTTCGACGAAGCCCAGAATCTGACGGCTTTGCGCGAACAGAACGCCGCCCTGCAAGAGGAGGTGCGGCGCTTGGCCGGTTGGTATCAGGAGGCGCAGCGGCTTTCCGGCGAGAACCGCAGCCTGCGTAGTCTGGTCAACTTGGCGCCTGATCCGCAGCACCGCAGTGTTTCGGCCCGTGTCATCGGCGATCAGGGAAGTGCGTACGTACGTTCCGTGCTTGTGGCGGCTGGGTCCCAAGAGGGTGTACGCAAGAATCAGGCAGCGCTGACAGGGTCCGGCCTTGCCGGTCGCGCCATTGAAGTTGGATGGCGGGCGACGCGCATTCTTCTGATCACCGACATCAACAGTCGCATTCCGGTTATCGTCGGACAAGCCCGGGATCGCGCCGTTCTCGCGGGTGATAACTCGGAGCATCCGGAGCTGCTATATCTGGCGCCGGGTACGACGGTCAGTCCGGGCGACAGGGTCGTGACCTCGGGTCACGGCGGCGTTTTTCCCGCCGGTCTGCCGATCGGCATAGTGGCGGCCGTCGAGGAACAGGGTGTACGCGTACGCGCGTTTGCCGACTGGTCGCACATGGAATTCCTGCAGTTGATAGACTACGAATTGCCGAAGCTGCTGCAGCCTTTGACCAATGGCGCGGCGGTTGTGAATCCATAAGACTCGCGGGGCCGGCAGGTCGGTGCAGTCCTGACGCTCGGGGCCTACGCAGGGCAAGTCATGGAACAGGTCAGTCTTTGGCATCGTCTGGATCTGGTGGCGCGCGGGCTGGCCCCGCTGGCCATCACCTTCCTTCTGATGATCGCTACGCTTCTGCCACCCCGGACGCCCGAGATCGCGCCGGTGATGCCGGCCCTGGTGCTGACAGCGGTCTATTACTGGGCAATCTTCAGGCCGGACCTGCTGCCGATCTGGCTGGCCTTCCTGCTCGGTGTCGTTCATGACCTCCTGACCGGTGCGCCCCTCGGTCTCGGATCCGCCGTTTTTCTGACAACCTACCTTGCGGTTGCAGCGCAACGCCGTTTCTTCGCCCACGCGACCTTTGCCATGCTGTGGGCCGGTTTCCTGCTGGTGGCCGCCATGGCCCTTATGGTCGAGTGGGCCTTCGGGTCGCTTCTGCAACTGCGTGTGGTCGATCCCTTGGAAACGCTTTTGCGCTACGGCGCGACCGTCGCCGCCTATCCCTGTCTCGCCTGGCTGTTCGGCCGCGCGCAGCAAGCTTTCCTGAAGTAGGGCGGCTGCGATGCAAAAGGTTCGTCACGAAGAGCAGTTGCGCCACCGCAGTTTCACCCGCCGCACGCTGCTGCTCGGCGGCGGTATGTCGGCGATGCTGGCGGCGCTGACGGCGCGGATGTACGTGCTGCAGGTCGAGCAGTCGGACCGTTTCGCCATGCTGGCGGAGGACAACCGCATTAACCTGCGGCTCCTGCCCCCCCTGCGCGGACGCATACTCGACCGCTTCGGCGCGCCGGTCGCCGCCAACCGCCATAACTACCGCGTGCTGCTGGTCTCCGAAGAGGCGCGCGACCTGGATGCCGCACTCGACAGACTGGCCGACATTCTGCCCCTGACCGCCGCGGATCGTGCCCGCATCCATCGCGAGGTGGCGCGCAAGCGCAACTTCGTCCCGGTGACCGTGGCCGAGAATCTGACCTGGGATCAAGTCGGCGCGGTGGAGGTCAACGCGCCGGATCTGCCGGGCGTTTCCATCGATGTCGGCCAGATCCGCACCTACCCCTACGGCGGAACGATGTCACACGTCCTGGGGTACGTCGGCGCGGTGTCGGAAGAGGACCTGACCGGCGACCCCGTTCTGGAGCTACCGGGCTTTCGCATCGGTAAGAACGGCATCGAACGGCTGCACGACGAGCGGCTGCGCGGTCAGGCCGGGACCAGTCATGTGGAGGTCAACGCCTACGGACGGATGATCCGCGAGCTGCGGCGGGAGGAAGGGACGCCAGGGCAGGACGTGGTGCTGACCCTGGACGCCGGTCTCCAGAACTACGTGCATCAGCGGCTGATGGGCGAGCGCAGCGCCTCGGCCGTTGTGATGGATGCGTCCAACGGCGATGTTCTGGCGATGGCGTCGGTTCCCTCCTACGACCCCGGCGTCTTCACCCACCGGATCTCCTCGACCGAATGGCGGCGCCTGACCGAAGATCCTTTGGGGCCTCTGTCCAACAAGTCGATTGCCGGCATCTATGCGCCGGGCTCGACTTTCAAGATGCTGGTGGCCCTGGCAGCCCTGGAAGAGGGGATCGATCCGAGTTTTCGTGTCTGGTGCCCCGGCCACTACACGCTCGGCAATCATCGCTTCCACTGCTGGAAGCGACAGGGCCATGGCTGGATGAACATGCACGATGCCATCGTTGAGTCCTGCGACGTCTATTTCTACGACATTGCCCGCAAGCTGGGTGTCGATCGCATCGCGGAGGTGTCCAAGCGCTTCGGCCTGGGCACGCCGACCGGCATCGATCTGCCCGGCGAACGCGGCGGCGTGATTCCGACCCGGGACTGGAAGCTGGCCAACATCGGCGAGCCGTGGCAGGGCGGCGAAACCCTGGTCACCTCGATCGGTCAGGGCTTCGTGCTGACGACGCCGCTGCAGCTCGCGGTGATGACGGCGCGGCTGGTCAACGGCGGCCGCGCGGTGACGCCGCGCATGACACGCGGCTTCAAGCTGTCCGGCGTGGGTGACGAGCCGCTGCCGGCGCCGGCACCCGACATGGGGGTCGGGTCACCGGAACTGGAGATCATCCGGGTTGCGATGGACGCCGTGGTCAACGGTCGCCGCGGGACCGCCCGTGGGTCGATGATCACGGAGGAGGGCTGGGAGATGGGCGGCAAGACCGGTACCAGCCAGGTGCGCCGCATCACCAAGGCGGAGCGCGCGGTGGGGGTCATTGCGAACGAGGATCTGCCCTGGCGCCGGCGCGACCACGGCCTGTTCGTCGGCTACGCCCCGATTGCCGATCCCCGCTACGTGGTCTCTATTGTAGTCGAGCACGGCGGCGGCGGGTCGAGCGCCGCCGCGCCGATCGCCAAGGACATTCTGCTGGAGGCGCAGCGGCGCGACCCTCTCGGGACCTCACCCTTGCCGCTGGTTGCCCGCAGCGGCGATCAGGCCTGAACCGGAAAGGCGCCGTCCGTGTCCGTCCTCAGCGAAATCACGCTTCGGCGCAATCCCGAGCTGCAGCTTGGGCAGAAGATCTGGCAGCTGAACTGGGGTCTCATTCTGCTGATCCTGCTGCTCGCCGGGATCGGCTTCGCCATGCTCTATTCCGCGGCCAGCGGGAACTGGGACCCTTGGGCCGTGCGCCAGGCGGTTCGCTTCGGCGGCGGTCTGCTGCTGATGTTCATGGTCGCGCTGATCGACATCCGCTTCTGGTTTCGGCTCGCCTATCCGATCTACTTCGGCGCGCTCGCGCTGCTGGGGGCGGTGGAGGTCATGGGCACCGTCGGTATGGGCGCGCAGCGCTGGATCGATCTCGGCGTCATGCAGCTGCAGCCTTCCGAGCTGATGAAGATCGCCTTGATCCTGGCCCTCGCGCGATACTTCCACGGCATCACCTATGCCGACATCGGGCGGCCGACGTACCTTCTCGTGCCACTGCTTCTGGTCGGCGCCCCGGCCTTGCTGGTGCTCAAGCAGCCCGACCTCGGCACGGCGGGGATGCTGCTGGCGGTGGGCGGCGCGATCTTTCTCCTCGCCGGCGTGCGCTGGTGGAAGTTCGCTCTGGTGATCGCCGCGGCTGGCGCGGCCCTGCCGGTGGCCTGGAACTTCCTGCACGACTACCAGAAGAACCGGGTCATGACCTTCCTGGACCCGGAGTCCGATCCGCTGGGCGCGGGCTATCACATCCTGCAGTCCAAGATCGCGCTCGGCTCCGGCGGCATCTTCGGCAAGGGCTTTCTGCAAGGCACGCAGAGCCATCTCAACTTCCTGCCGGAAAAGCAGACCGACTTCATCTTCACCATGCTGGCTGAGGAGTGGGGCATGGTCGGCGGACTGGGCCTGCTGGGGCTCTATCTGCTGATCTTCGTCTACGGTTTCGCCATCGCGCTGCGGAGCCGCAGCCACTTCGGCCGGCTGCTGGCGATGGGCCTGACCGTCAACCTGTTCCTCTACGTCTTCATCAACATCGCGATGGTGATGGGACTGCTGCCAGTGGTGGGGGTGCCGCTGCCGCTGGTGTCCTACGGCGGAACCGTGATGCTGGCGACGCTGATCGGCCTCGGTCTGCTGCTCAGCGTCTCGGTCCACCGCGATCTTCGCATCCCGCGACGCGGACCTCGGGAAGACTAGACGCGCGGAAAAGGGCGTCTAGCCCTAAAGGACCGGTAGCAGCCAGAGCAGCCCGGCGCAGGTCAGAAGCAATCCTCGCAGCAATGCCGCGCGAAGCGCGCCGTCGTTCGGGAATCGCAAACCTTCGTCCGACGTCGTCACGACCGGAGGCGTCGCAAGGGGTGGTTGGCTGTCGGCGGCGGTCTGCATGGCCCACGAAATCCTGTCAGCGTGAAACACGACTATGCGGCCGGATTCCTTTCCGAAGTCTGTCTTATGGATATGATACGAGATAAATCTCGCGTCCGTGACCGACCTCACAGCCAGATGACGATCTCCGGGCGCGCGAGGATCCGGCCGTAAGAGGTAACCGGGCCTCGCTCTTTCGGCAGATTGCAGGGTGATGGTGTTCCAGAGGGGGCGACCTTGCGGCAGGGGCTGGACAAGCCGAAGGGCCGTTGCTATCTACGCGGCCTCTTGGATCCTGGAGGGGATCGCGGGCACGGTGGGCGCATAGCTCAGTTGGTAGAGCAGCTGACTCTTAATCAGCGGGTCCAAGGTTCGAGTCCTTGTGCGCCCACCACTTAATCCGCTGAAAAAACACAGCTATTCGCCGTTCGCTTCCGTTCGCGCTTTGCGGTTTGGAACTCCAGACAGCAGCGGTTTGGCAGCCGGAGCGTCGTCACGCGCAGGACTTCGGCGAACCCGTTCGCCTTCCGGCCATGGCCTGCCTCGCAAAATCCGACCCGATCACCCGGCATCGAACAGATGGACCGAGAAGAGGTTGTCCGGGTCCGTCCAGGCTTGGACGGGGGTGAAGCCCGCGTCTTCGGCCAGGGCCTGGAACTCCGGCACCGTGAACTTGTGCGAGTTCTCGGTGTGGATGGTTTCCCCCGGCTCGAAATGGAACTTGTGGCCGGCGACCGTCACGGTTTGACGTTCGCGGCTGCGCAGATGCATTTCGATGCGGCCGGCGGCCTCGTTGTAGAGCGCGCGATGCTCGAAGGCATCGAGGTCGAGATCTCCGCCGAGTTCGTGCTGGATCCGGACCAGGAGGTTTTTGTTGAAGCGCGCGGTCACGCCGGTGCTGTCGTCGTAGGCCGCTTCCAGCCGCGCCTTGTCCTTCTTCAGATCCACGCCGATGACGAGAGCGCCGCCGCTGCCGACGGCCTCGCGCATGCGTTCCAGCAGCAGACGCGCCTCCAGGGGATCGAAGTTCCCGATGGTCGAGCCGGGGAAGAAGGCGCAACGCCGGCCTGCCTCGCCGAGCCACTCGGGCAGGCTGATCGGTTTCGTGAAGTCCTTGGCAATGGTGTGAACCCGGAGCTTCGGGTAGGCGGCCTCAAGATCTCCGGCCGCCTGCGCGAGCTGTTCGGCAGAGATGTCGATGGCGACGAAGGCGTGAGGCTCCTGCAGGCAGTCGAGTAGACGACGCACCTTCGACATGGCGCCCGAGCCGTACTCCACGAGAACCGGTTTGGGGCCGAGCGCCTCCGCGATGGCCGGAGCCGCGTTCCGCAGGATCTCGGTTTCCGTACGGGCCGGATAGTATTCGGGCAGCTCGCAGATCGCCTCGAAGAGGTCGGCACCGGCTTCGTCGTAGAACCACTTGGCTGGCAGACTCTTCGGGGTGTCCGAAAGCCCGACGACGACGTCGTTGAGGAACGCCAGGGTCGAGGGGTCGGCCGGCGTCTCCTGCGCCTCCTCGGTTTCGGTCAGCGGTGGTACCTGAACGCTGCGATGCGGACAGTCCTCGGCCAGACGGATGCCGGTGAACTGCCAGCGGTCGGCCGGATAGAAGAAGTTGCGGTAGGTCGGCCGGACGTGTCCTTCCGGCGTGACGCAGGACCCGCCGCGCAGGACCATCTGGCCCGACATGAACTTTCCATTGTACTCGCCGACCGCGCCTTCGGCCGCCCTGAAACCGGGGTAGGGCCGATAGGCGCTGGCTGTCCATTCCCAGACATCGCCGTAGATCTGCCGCAGCCCGTCGCCCTGAGCGGGGACCGGATGGTATTCGCGCGAGCCGGCGAAGTTGCCGGCCGGTGTCAGCGGCGTCGCGACGACCTCCCACTCCGCCTCGGTCGGAAGGCGCTTGCCGGCCCAGGAGGCATAGGCGTCGGCCTCGAAGAAGCTGACATGGCAGACCGGCGCGTCGGGGTCGAGCGGACGCAGTCCGGCAAGTGTGAAGATGCGCCAGTCGCCGTCACCATTGCGGTCCCAGTAGAGCGGGGCCTGCCAACCCTGCCGCTTGCAGGCGGCCCAGCCGTCGGACAGCCAAAGTTCTGGCCGCCGATAGCCGCCGTCTTCCATGAAAGCGAGGAATTCGCCGTTGGTGACCGGCCGGCTGGCCAGTCTGTAGGGCTCCAGCCAGACCCGATGGCGCGGACCCTCGCAGTCGAAGGCGAAGTCCTCGCTGCCCTGGCCGACTTCGACGAGACCGCCGGCCTGTTCGATCCAGTCCCATGTGCGCGTCCGGCTCGCGTCCCGCGGGCGCGGCGGCTGATAGGCGGGTTTCAGCGGGTTGCAGGACAGGACGTGCTTGATGTCGGTCAGCAGCAGCTCCTGGTGCTGCTGTTCGTGATGGCAGCCAAGTTCCACCAGGTTCGAGAGCAGGGAGGCGGCATCGTCCTGCTCTGCCATAAGCCGACTCACCGCTGTCTCGACATGAGTCCGATAGGCGAGCACGTCCGCCAACGGCGGCCGGGAGAGCAGACCCCGCTTCGGACGTTCGTGCCGAGGGCCGACCTGCTCGTAGTAGGAGTTGAACAGGAATCCATAGTGGGGATCGAACGCCTCGTAGCCGTTCGCGTGGGCCTTCAGAATGAATTCCTCGAAGAACCAGGTCGTATGGGCCAGATGCCACTTGGTCGGGCTGACGTCGGCCATCGACTGGATGCACTGATCCTCGGCACTGAGCGGTTCGGCCAGATCCAGAGTCCGGCGGCGCACTGCGCGGAACTGCTCCATGAGGCGTTCACGTTCCGGAGTTTGTGAAGGCTGCGCCGACTCGGGATTGGGCGACCCGGGATTTGGCGACCCGGGATCGGACGACCGGGTTTGCGAGGAATCCGGGTGGCGTTTCATGGCATCGCACCTCTGTGCAGAACTGATTGAAAGCTGGGGCTGCTGACGGGATGGCCTGTTGTGCCGAAAAGGATCCGTCGGTTGGTGAGCGGCAAGCCTTTAGATAACGGCCGATCAGCCGATGGGGCTTTGGTTTTGCTCGTAAGTGGCAGCTGGACCCCTGCGCGGCCAGAGATCTTGCCGTGCGGAATCTGTGGCCAAGGGCATGACGGCTGGCGGCGCGATGGCCGACAGGTCAGCAGTTGGGAGGTCGAAGCTAGAGGATCTGCTCTTCATGCTGCCCGCCTCGCTGATCCGTTCTTGTGACGTTACACCTTAGACTATCGGAAGCTCGTTACGGTTCAATAGGGCCTGGGTCGCCGGTGGCGAAAAGGGCAAGCGACTGAGGGCAGAGGTGAGCGAGTGGGGTGCGCAGATTCGTTCGCCTCCCGCCGCTCCGTCAGGCTCTGCCTATCCATCTATAGGTGTATGATTTCAGACCAGAACTCGTAATAATAAAGTAAATCTCGGAAAATTCTACTGTCTTCACATGTTTTACAGTGAGGGCGGGTCAAAATTTCTTGTTTAAAAAGTAAGTATATTAACAAGCTGCAGGTCGTTAACTCAAAATTATCGGGGCTCGTAGACATTTATATTCTCTTCGGCGGTGGCGAGGCCAGCGCCTCTCACCGACCGGCCCGGCTATGACAGTACCAGCTCCCTTACCGCCCACGGAATCCGAGCGTCTTGCCGCGCTGCGCCGCTATGCGATTCTGGACACTGAGCCGGATCCGGCCCTCGACCGGATCGTTCGCTTCGCCGCGAAGCAGTTCAAGATGCCGATCGCGATGGTCTCGTTGGTTGACCGGGATCGACAGTGGTTTCAGTCGGTCTGCGGGTTGAGCACCAAGGAAACCGGTCGCGACGTGGCCTTCTGCGGTCACGCGATACTGCAGGACGACGTTTTCGTCATTCCCGACGCTCGCCAGGATCATCGCTTTGCGGAAAACCCCCTGGTCACCGGCGAACCGCACATCCGCTTCTACGCAGGTGCTCCGCTAATCAATCCGCAAGGACACGCCTTGGGCGCGCTCTGTCTGGTCGACAGCGCGCCACGCCATGACTTCTCCGAGGAGGACAAGGCCGCACTTCAGGATCTTGCGGTAATGGTCGTAGACCATATCGATATGCGTTACACGGCCGGCGACGTTCTTCGCGAGGTCGAAACGCGCATTCAGGTCGAGAACAGTCTCGCCATCGCGGAAGATCAGCTCGGCCTCTTCTTCGACTACCTGCCGGTTTCCGTCGCGGTGTTCGATCGGGACATGCGTTATCTGGCTGCCAGTCGTCACTGGTGCGAGACCTTCAGGCTCGACAGCGCCTCGCTGGTCGGACGTTGTCACCACGAGGTCTTGTCTCAAATTCCGCACAGTTGGCACAAGCAGTACGCGCGCTGTCTGGAAGGCGAGGCGCTTGATATCGAGGAAGACAAGCTGCCGAAGCCGGGTGGTGGTTTCGAGTGGGTTCGCCGCCAGATGCGACCCTGGCGGAATCGCGATGGAGAGATCGGCGGCTTGATCGTCTTCAAGGAGATCATCTCGGAGCGCAAGGAGATGGAGGCGAAGCTCCATCACAACCAAAGCTTCCTGAAAGCCGTTCTCGAGAGCGTACAGGACGGCATCGTCGCCTGTGACGCCGAAGGTCAACTGTCCTACTTTAATGAATCGGCCTGTCGCATCACCGGATTGGAAATGAAGCCGCTGATGCCGGAGGACTGGGTCGATACCTATAGCCTGTTGGAGCCGGACGGGCAGACCCCCCTTGCCTTCGAGAAAACGCCCCTCTTCCAGGCCCTTCAAGGTCAAACGGTCGAGAACCAGGAGTTGGTTATCGCGCCGCACGGCCTCCCGCGGCGTTTGGTCGTCTGCCAGAGTTCTCCTCTGTACGACGAAGCCGGTGTCAAGCTCGGAGCCGTCGCCTCCATGCACGACGTTACCGCTCAGCGGGAGGCTGAAAAGTCGTTCGAGTCGGCTCTCGAGGAGGTTCGTCAGCGCGAAGCGCATTTGCGGATCATCACGAATAACCTGCCGTTCCTGATCACCTATACGGATAAGGATCTCAACTACCGTTTCATCAATCGAACGGGTGCCGCCTGGTATGCCGTCGCACAAAAGGACATCGTCGGCAGCAATGCGGAGGAGATGCTGGGAGTCGAGAACTTCGCGCGCTTGCGACCCTATTTGGAGCGCGCCCGCCACGGCGTGAAGTCCACCTTCGAGTCTTCCGTCGACTATCCGGACGGCATGAGGCGCGACATCCAGTGTCTTTATGTTCCGGACTTCGACGATGAAGGCGACGTTCAGGGGGTGATCGCGATCGCTCTGGACATTACGGAGCAGAAGCGCGTCGCCAACAAGTTGATCTCCGAGCAGCGGCAACTTGCCTTGATTCTCGACAACGTTCCCGTGCGTATTTTCTACAAGGACGACAAGAACCGTATTCTGAGAGCCAATCAGCCGGCAGCCCAGTCGATCGGCTTGACGGTTGAGGAGATCGAGGGCGCCGACGCTTTCGACCTCTTTCCGAGAATGGCCAGCAAGTACCATGCAGACGATCTGGAAGTGATCCGATCGGGCCAACCCAAACTGGGTATCACCGAGGAGATTCAGATGAAGGACGGAGAGCGGCGCTGGATTCGAACGGATAAGGTACCCTACACGGATGGCGACACCGGAGAGCGTTTCGTTTTCGTCGCGGGCTCGGACATCACTGCCGAGAAGCTGGCGGAGGAGCGGCTTAAGACCAGCGAAGAACGTTACCGCTCCCTCTACACGAAAACCCCGGTCATGCTGCATTCGATCGATGCTGATGGGCGCGTGGTGAGTGTCAGCGACCTCTGGTTGGAGCGGATGGGCTACGGCAAAGACGAAGTCATCGGGCGTAAGGCGCGCGACTTCATGACGCCGGAGTCGGCCCGCGATGCGGCAGAGCAGAGTATGCCGCAGTTCTTTCGCGATGGTTTTTGCAAGAACGTCGAATATCAGTTCGTGACCAAGTCCGGCGAGGTTCTGGATATTCTCCTGTCGGCAGTGGCCGAGTATGACGAGTCGGGTGTCCCCTTACGCTCGATGGCCGTGCTGAACGATATCACGGAGAGGAAGGTCGTTGAGCGTCAGTTGGCGCAGTCTCAGAAGATGGAGACGGTCGGTCAGTTGACCGGCGGCCTGGCACACGATTTCAACAACCTCCTCGGTGTCGTTCTCGGCAACCTACAGCTCCTGCAGCGGTCGGTGAGCACCGACGAAAGAGCGACGAGACGAATAGAGGCGGCAATCAAGGCCGTCGATCGCGGCGCCGAACTGAACCGGCGTCTTCTGGCATTCTCACGACGCCAGAAACTCGAGACCGAGGTGGTTGACCCCAATCCTCTGGTCGAAAGCCTCAGCGATATGCTGACGCGCGCTCTTGGCGAGTCGGTCGCCCTGGAGTGTCGCTTGGGATCGCAAATTCCCAGCATTCGAACCGACCCAAGTCAGCTCGAATCCGCGATCCTGAATCTTGCTGTCAACGCGCGCGATGCCATGCCCGATGGCGGGCGTCTGACCATCGAGACCTTGGCTGTTCATCTGGATGAGGACGATGCCGCCCGCGAACACGAAGTTGAGGCGGGCGACTACGTCATGTTGTCCGTGACGGACAGCGGTTGCGGGATCGCCGCCGATAAGATCGACAAGGTCTTCGAGCCCTTCTTCACCACCAAGGACGTCGGCAAGGGCAGTGGACTTGGTCTCAGCATGGTCTACGGCTTCATAAAACAGACGGGTGGGCATGTCCGAATCTACAGCGAGCTCGGCCGCGGTACGACTATTCGTCTCTACATGCCGGTTGCAGGCTGCAACAGTCGCGACCGCGCTTCCGTCACGGAGCTGGAGACGGACATAGAAAGCGGTCACGAGACGGTTCTGGTGGTTGAAGATCAAGCCGACGTCCGGGAAGTCGCCGTCGGACTGCTGGAGGATCTCGGCTACAGCGTTCGAGAGGCCGAGAACGGCCGTGACGCGCTCGAGGTTTTGAACGCGCACGACGATATCGATCTCGTGTTCACCGATATTGTGATGCCCGGTGGGATGGATGGTACACAGGTGGCTAAGGCGGCACGTCGTCTTCGGCCTGACCTTCCTGTCGTCTACGCCACTGGCTATGCCGAAGCGGCGGTGCTGCGAGAGGGCGATGTGCGGGCAACCGAAAATCTGGTAACCAAGCCTTACCGTCGCGAGGATCTTGCAACGAAGATTCGACAGGCTTTTCGGGAGCAGGCGGGCAACCTTCGTGAAAACGCCGCTCCCGTCGCCGCATTGCACGACAGTTGAAGTTGACGATGGACTCTAGGCTTGAACCCGCTCGTCCGTGCGAAGTGCCTGTCGACTCCCTGTGGGAATCGCCGCTCGTCGCTTTGGTGATGTCTTCGTGCCCGGGAGATCATTCATGACCAAAATTCTTTTGATCGAAGATGACGATCTCGTACGAGAGACTCTGCGTGAGATGCTGATTGATCTCGATTGCAACGTAGTTGAGGCAGGGGACGGAGAGCAGGGAATCGCTCTTTTGCAATCCGAGGATCCCTGTCTCGTGATTACGGACATCCTGATGCCGAACAAGGAAGGTACGGAGACGATTCACGAGATCCGCGCCTCGAACCCCGATCTGCCTCTAATCGCGATATCAGGTGGCGGTGTCAGCGGCGATCTGACGTTTCTCGGCTTCGCTGAGCGCCTCGGCGCCAATCGTATTTTGCAGAAGCCGATCAACTTTCACGAGCTTGAAGCTTGCGTGAACGCGCTGATCCCCTCTCGCGCAGACAACTCTCCCTCAAGCTCAGCTGGCTGACCGTTCGACCGAAGATCCAATCATGACCAATGCAACTGTCAAGAATCAGACAATTTGGGGCGCCCCTCATACCCAGATCAGCAGCAACCTTAGGGCGCTGTTCAAGAGGTCGCCGACGGTCTTCCACCAAACCCAGGTCGCAAATGAGACTCTTGAACCACTAGCGCGAGAGCCGGAGGTGTCTACGCGCGCACCTTGGAACGACACAGCCACTGACGATCAGGAGGGCGTTTCGGACGGTCAGCCGGTGGTTGGTGCCGGGCTTCTGGTGGTCAACGGGCTCGCCGATCAGCGTGAAGCCTTAGGCGAACGCTACGCGCACTTCCAGGCGCGCGTTCAGGAGGCGGTCGAGACGGTCTTTCGAACCCGCATGACCGAGGAGGACCGCTTCAAGGACCAAGGGAACCATCGCTTTCTCCTGATCCTACCGAACGCGTCCGGATACGACGCGCGCGCAAGAGTCTCGTTGATCGCCAAGGAGATAGAGGCCCGGTTGCAGAACTATGACGAGATCGCCTCGTTCATCAGTGTCGACAGGTTCGTCGTCGACGTAGAGAGGCATCTTGTCGGGCGTGGCGAATTCGACTTCGGTGCCGTATCCGCACTGTTCGAACAGGCCAACAGGTCTCGCGATGAGGCGGTCACGCCTCCGGTCGCGCCCCAGGTCGCGATCGACTCCGAGCGAGCGGACGAGACCCCGTCGGACGGGGCGAGTCCGAAATCCGGGATGCGCAGTCTTCATCGCAGCCCCAGCTTTCTGGATGCCGTACAGGCCCAGTTTCTCTACTGGCCGGTTTGGAACGTCCGAAGCAACGCGCTGCTCGCTTTCCTACCGGAGCGCTTGACCGATCGAGTCTTCGACAGACTCGAAGAGACTGACGACCCAGCGCGGACGTTGGAACTCGATTTCGCATCTCTCTATGACATTGCCTGTAACTACGAGCGCCTTGAGGTCGAGGACAAAAGGTTTCCGGTGATCTGCCCGGTTCATTTCGCGACTTTGGCATCGAGCAGGGTGCGGCGGGAGTATCTCGCTTTCTGCGAGGCTCTGCCGAAGTGTTGGCGGTCTTTCTTGACCTACGAGGTGATCTCGGCGCCGTCGGATGTGACGCCGATCCGCGTTCAAGCTATCGTCCGAAGTCTCAAACCTCTGGGTCGAGGCGTCTACTGGCGTGCAGATCTGCAGGCGCCGCATCTGCCCGACCTGGAATACACCGGTATCGATGCGCTGGGGCAGAAACTCGACGAGTCGCTCGCCGACGAGTCGGAGATGATGAAGTGTCTCGATGCTTTCGCGAGGAAGATGAAGGGGCTGCGTATCGAGACGTTCCTCCACGGGGTGCCGTCCCGCAGCCTGGCGATCAATGCGTTCTGCGCCAACTTTAGCTACATCAGCGGCGAAGCGGTCCATGCCAAGGTGGATCGACTCGATCACCTGCGTAGTTTCGAGCCGGGTCACCTGCTGTTTACTCGGCGTAGCCGATAGCTGAGGGCCCCGCGGTCGCTCCGTCGCCGGAGCGATGATTCCCGCCCCTTCCTGTGCTTTGCCGTGCCGTGCCGGTCGCTTCTTCGAGATGTGCCTGGCACCGGCCCTTGTTTCCCACTCAAATTTCGACTACTGTCAAATAATGGAAAATAAAGACGCGATCGAGGCTCTGGCCGCGCTGGCCCAGGAGACGCGGCTGAGGGTTTTTCGACTCTTGGTTCAGGCTGGCCCCAATGGCCGGCCGGCCGGCGAGATTGCGCAGGCCGTTGATGTTCCGCCTGCGACTCTGTCTTTTCATCTGCGCGAGTTGGAGCGTGCCGGGCTTCTGCTGTCCCGCCGGGAAAGCAGGCAGATCTTCTACGCGACTCACTATGAAGGCATGCGCCGACTGCTGGAGTTCCTGATGCAGGACTGCTGCAACGGCCATCCCGAGATCTGCAAACCGGAGGTCTCTCGCGGACAGGCGACAGCCGTGCCGGTCGATACGAGCGAAGTGGCATGACGCGTTCGGCCAAGAACGTTCTGTTTCTCTGCACGGGCAACTCCGCGCGCAGCATCCTCGCAGAGGCGATTCTCAATCGCATCGGCTACGGCGGTTTCGTCGGCTACAGCGCCGGCAGCCACCCGAAGGGCGTCGTTCATCCCTATGCACTCGATCTTTTGAGCCGCCAAAACCATCCGGTCTCCGGGTTGACCTCGAAGTCCTGGGATGTTTTCGCAGGTAACAAGGCCCCCAAGATGGATTTTGTCTTTACCGTCTGCGACCAGGCGGCCGACGAAGTCTGCCCCATCTGGCCCGGCCAGCCCATGACGGCTCACTGGGGACTGCCCGATCCGGCGGCCGCAACCGGCTCGGAGGCTGAGAAGCGCTTCGCCTTCCTGGAGGCGTTCCGTTTGCTGGAACGACGCATCGACGTTTTCGTCAACCTGCCGATGGCGTCGCTCGACAAGCTGAGCCTCCAGAACCGTTTGGACGAGATCGGCGAGGCCAATGTCGTCGCGCTCGAACCGCGAACCTGACCCTTCGCTTCCGGGATCTCCACTATGCCGGCTGAAAGCTCCCTTGCCGCGACCGCACCCGGCGGCATCGGCGTCTTCGAGAAGTGGCTGAGCGTCTGGGTCGCTCTGTCCATCGGCACGGGGCTGCTGCTTGGCAATCTCGTACCCGGGGTTTTCGTGATCCTGGCGGGATGGGAGGTCGCTTCCGTAAACCTGCCGGTAGCCTTGCTGATCTGGGCGATGGTCTATCCCATGATGGTGAACGTCGACTTTGCCAGCTTGCGGCATGTCGGTGACCGGCCTAAGGGCTTGGCGATCACCATCGTGGTCAACTGGCTGATCAAGCCCTTCACCATGGCCGGCCTGGGCGTTCTTTTCTTCGAGGTGGTTTTCGCCGACCTGATCGCGCCCGCCGATGCACAGCAGTACATCGCCGGCCTGATCCTGCTGGGGGCTGCCCCCTGTACGGCGATGGTGTTTGTCTGGTCTCAGCTGACTCGGGGCGACCCGACCTACACGCTCGTGCAGGTTTCGGTGAACGACGTGATCATGGTCTTCGCCTTCGCACCGCTGGTGGCGTTGCTGTTGGGTGTGACCGATATCGCGGTGCCCTGGGATACTCTGCTGCTGTCGGTCGGGCTCTACGTGGTCGTCCCCTTGATCGCGGGAGCGCTGACTCGCCAGCATCTCCTGCGGCATGCCCGGCGGGGCGATTCTGCCGAAGCGGCGGTGGCGCGCTTCACCGCTGCCGTCAAGCCGGCCTCTGTTCTGGGTCTTCTGGCGACCGTCGTTCTGCTCTTCGGTTTTCAGGGCGAAACGATTCTGACTCAGCCGCTGGTGATCGCGCTCATCGCCGTGCCCTTGCTGCTGCAGTCCTACGGGATCTTCCTAATCGCCTATGCGGCAGCCTGGGCGTGGCGGGTGCCGTTCAAAGTCGCCGCGCCCTGTGCCTTGATCGGCACCTCGAACTTCTTCGAGCTGGCAGTCGCGGTCGCCATCGGCCTGTTCGGGCTGAACTCCGGCGCTGCCCTGGCAACCGTGGTCGGCGTGCTGGTCGAGGTGCCCGTGATGCTGTCCCTGGTCGCTTTCGCGAACCGGACCCGCAGGGCCTTTCCGGCGAAATAGGGGGTCCTTTCCGACTAAATAGGGGGCCCTTCCGGTGAAATAGAGTCTGTTGAGGCATGTCAACGCGCTGAGCCGGAGGCGGCGCGATCCTCTCGCTATGGCTCAAGTAAGTATACAGTCCGCCCCAGCCCTGTCCCCACGTGGCTTGTCGCCGGAGGCCTTAGCCCAGAAGTACGCCCGGATGGTGCCGCGCTACACCAGCTACCCGACGGCACCGCACTTCCACGCCGGCGTGGATGGGCAGACCTATGGGGACTGGCTCGCCGCCTTGCCGGAGGAGGTGGAACTCTCCGTCTATGCGCACATCCCCTTCTGCGACACGCTCTGCTGGTTCTGTGGCTGCAACACCAAGATCGTACAGCGCTACGAACCGGTCGCCGTCTACCTGCCGAAGCTGCTGCGCGAGATCGCGTTGGTGTCCGAACGGCTGCCGCGAGCGCGCCGCTGCAGCCACCTGCACTGGGGCGGCGGTTCGCCGACCCTTCTGACAGCCGCCGATATGCGAAGGCTGGGGGCGGCCTTGCGGAGCGCCTTCCCTCTGACCGAAGGCGCCGAGTTCGCCGTCGAGATCGATCCGCGCGACCTGCGCGACGATCAGGTCGCTGCCCTGGCCGAGGTGGGTGTGACCCGCGCCAGCCTTGGGGTTCAGGACATCGATCCTCAGGTGCAGCGCGCGATCAACCGCATTCAGACGCTGGACTGTACCCGAGACGCGATCACACGCCTGCGTGCCGCCGGCGTTCGCGATCTGAATGTCGATCTCGTCTACGGCCTGCCTTACCAGAATGCCGAGCGCCTGCTTCGCAGCGTTGAGGCGATGATCGAGCTGCAGCCGGCGCGCTTCGCCCTCTTCGGCTATGCGCATGTGCCGCAGATGAAGAAGCACATGCGCTTGATTCCTGAAGAGGCGTTGCCCGGCGTTCAGGAGCGCTTCGAGATGGCGGAGGCCGCCGCCGAACGGCTTATCGCGGCGGGCTATCGGCGCATCGGACTGGATCACTTCGCCTTGCCCGACGACGCGATGGCGCGGCGGCAGGCCGAGGGGCGATTGCGCCGCAACTTTCAGGGCTATACGGCGGACCGGGCTGCGGCTCTGATCGGCCTCGGTGCTTCGGCGATCGGTCAGTTGCCTCAGGGTCTGGTTCAGAACGCGACCCCACTGCATGCTTATGGCGAGGCTGTGGAGGCGGACTGTTTGGCGACTGCCAAGGGCGTTGCGCTCTCGGAGGACGACAAGCGTCGCGCCGGTTTGATCGAGCGTTTGATGTGCGACTTGCAGGTCGATCTACCGGACGATTTAGCTGAGCCCGCTGCGGCGCAGCTTGCGGAGATGGAGGCTGACGGTTTGCTGGTCGTGACCGGCAATGGGGTGGCGATCACCGAGCTGGGCCGCCCCTTCGTACGTTGTGTCGCCGCTCTCTTCGATGCCTACCTGAATCCCGTGCAGGATCGCCACAGCGTCGCCGTCTGACGCTTGAAACACTTAGGATAAGCTGGCTTCCAGATCATCCATGGCGACGATAGCTGGTGTCGGTATCGACGACAGGGCCCTGAGTTCTCTATCGCTTTCCGCCTCGCGCAGGCTGACGTCAGCCCGCATCAGAACTTCACCGTCGTTCAACTGAACCGGATACCAGATCTCGTCGCAGACCATCGGCCGATTGTGCGGAATCACGAGGCCGCGGAAGGCGAAGGAGGCGATCTCTCCGTCGAACAGACCCGCCTCGCGGGCAGTCTGGAACATGCGATACCCGCTTGGCGAGACGCGTTCCATATCGAAGCTCAGACGTTTTCCCGGAGTCGGACAGAAGCCGAAGAAGGCAACGATGCCGCGAGAAGCGGCCAACAGGCGGCCCTGACGATCGCACAGGGAACTGGTGGCTGGCGATTGGGTGACGGCATTCAGTAGCAGCGCGTCGCTGGTGAGGACACTGCTCCAGATCATCCGACGAAGTCGTTGCTGACTGGGCAGGTCGGGCCTCTGCTGGCCGCTTTCCCAACGGGATATCGTCGCTTGCGTTACGTCGAGCGCCTGCGCAAGCTCGCTCTGCAGCAGGCCGGCGACTTCTCGGTGCCGCCGAATCTCCCTGGCCCAATCGATCATGCGGTCATCACCCTGGTTTCCGGCTCGGTTCTGGGGACTCGAGAGCCTGCGGCTGCCAAGCCACAGTCCTCTGGAAATAACGATGTGTATACAAGCAAATGTCAAGAATGGTGCCGTCATGGTACCTGCCCCAAGACAGAAGCGATCTGCATCCGCACGCGGTAAAGCCCGTCGGCCGTTGATTTGCCGCCTGGTTTTCTTACATCTTCAAGCAGGCGACGCCGTAGGACGGGTCGCTGCCGTTCCGGTGCTTGACAGATAGAGACCGAGGCGGCCGTTCCACTTTCCGCGCTCGTTGCCGCAGACGGCGAGGGCCGGCAGGCCAGGGACCTGTAGACAGATGACAAGAGCCTCTATGTTCAATTCGCCGCTTCTTCTGGGATTCGACCAGTTGGAGCGCACTTTGGACAGGATCGCCAAGACAAGCGGCGATGGCTATCCGCCTTACAACGTCGAGGAACTGTCCGACGCGCGCCTGCGCATTACGCTGGCCGTTGCGGGCTTCGGCGAAGACGATCTCTCGATCCAGATCGAAAACAATCAGCTGACCGTTCGCGGCAAGCAAAGCGACGATCAGGAGCGCCGTTTTCTCCACCGTGGCATCGCCGCCCGACAGTTCCAACGCAGCTTCATGCTGGCCGACGGCATAGAGGTGGACGGGGCGACGTTGGACCGCGGGTTGCTGCACATCGATCTCAAGCGACCCCTCAACGAACCAGCGGTGCAAACGGTTAAAATCCGCACGTTTGGCGATAAAACCCCGAAGACTCTTGAGGGTCAGGCGCAAACAGCGCCTCAAAAAGCGGTCGAGCAGGGCGGTAAACAAGCGAAAAACGAGGCGACTGGCAACGACCAGTAAAGTAATTCCGAGCTAGGCTTGCGGGGTCGTCGTTAAAGAACCGCAGGGACCGGCGCGGGCACGGACAACCGGTGGGGCCAAAGCAATCGGACCGCCGTAAACGTGAGAAAGGTGGATCACATGTCTCAAGTCAACCTAGAGTCCGCACGCGAAGTCAGCCAACAGGATCTGCAGGCCCTGGGCCTCGACGATCTGGCCTACGTGAAGCCCGCCGTTACCTCCGAGGGGCAGATCGTTTTCGTCGTGCATGCGGCGAACGGCCAAATCATGGGCAGCCTCCCCAGCCGGGACAGCGCCTTCGCGGCGCTGCAGCAGCAGGGGCTCACCCCGCTGAGCGTTCACTAAGTCATCCATTCGTTAACTAGGTTTTCTGGGGCGGCGCAGGCGCTCGCGGTCGCAAGACTTCAGGCCGCGACGACAGGGCCTCTCACCTCGTCTCGTAGAACGAGCGCGGCCAGCGGCGGTGCAGCCAAAGCCAGTCTTCGGGCTTTTGGCGAATCCAGGCCTCCAGCTTGTCGTTGAGAGCCTGTGTCATGGCCTCCGTTGCGGCGATTCGGTCCAGGCCCTGCGGTGCGTCGATCGGGGCATCGATGGTCAGACGAAAGTCAACGCCGCCCAGACGCTCCAGCCGCGCGGGAAACAGCGGACAGCCGCTCCGCAGTGCGAGTTGGGCCGGCCCGACCGGGGTCATGGCCGGTAAACCGAAGAACTTGACCTCGATCCCTTCGCTCATCCGCTGATCCGCCAGGATCGCAAGTGTCTTGCTGGCTTTCAGCGCGGCGATCGCGGCGCGCGCGCCGTCGCGTCCCTTCGGGACCCG
Organism: Algihabitans sp.; assembly: GCF_965226985.1. Classification (GTDB taxonomy): domain Bacteria; phylum Pseudomonadota; class Alphaproteobacteria; order Kiloniellales; family DSM-21159; genus Algihabitans. Next base: position 3,482,065 of record NZ_OZ245712.1, on the reverse strand, counting down.
CGCGCCGCCGGTGACCGACCGCCAAGCTTCCAGATGCTCGCGAACCAGAGGGTTGTTGGGTTCGCGCACCACCGTTACGACCTCCAGCCCCAGGGCGCCGGCCGTCAGATGCATGACCTCCCAGTTGGCGAAGTGGGCCGAGACGAGGATCATGCTGCCGCGGGCTTTCAACTGCGCCTCGAACGCGGGATGCATCTCCAGAACCACCCGCCGACCCGGCTCCGCGGCGATTTCCTTCAGGTGCGGGTACTCTCCGGCCGTCCGCCCCAGGTTCTCCCACATCCTGCGCAGGATGCGGGTGTGGTCCTGCGGGCTTAGGTCGGGCAGTGCCAGTGCGAGATTGGCTTTGCCGATGCGCTGGGCGGGCAACAGGGGACCGAAGCTGCGCAGCAGCCAACCTCCGAAAGCGGAGGCTCGCTCGACCGGCAGGGCGGTGAAGAGAGCCATGATGCCACGCAGGCCGATCAGCTCGAGACGCCAACGCAGGCGTTTGGCGAGACCGACGGATCTAGACACGCGCCGGCGTCTCCGCCTGCTGGAGAAGGCTGTCCAGGAGCCGGTCGAGGGCGGCGGGCCGAGGAAAAACCAGGTCGACGGGCAGCACCTCGACGAGACTCGCAATGGCTTGCGGCAGGCGCACGGCATCTTTCTCCGTGGTGATCAGACTGGCGCCGGACCTCTCGGCCTTGGCGAGAAGCGGCGCTAAATCGCTTTCTCGGTAGGGATGGTGATCGGGGAACTCGGCCATGCCGATCAGCTCGGCCTGCAGGTTCTGGAGCGTCTCAAAAAACTTGGTCGGCCGTCCGATCCCGGCGAAGGCGATCAGTCGGCGGCCCTGGAGGTCGGTCGAACCGCGGGCACGGAATTCAGCCTGCAGCAGCGGCTTACCGGCCGTGCGCCGGGCAATATCCTGGCGATCGGGACCGACCAGGACGAGCGCATCGGCGCGGGCCAGGCCGCGTGTCACAGGCTCGCGCAGGGGCCCGGCGGGAATCACACGTCCGTTTCCGAATCCGACTGTACCGTCCACGACCAGGAGGGACAGATCCTTGGCGAGCGTCGGATTCTGAAGGCCGTCGTCCATGACGATGACATCGGCGCCTTCGGCGGCGGCGGCTTCGGCGCCGGCGGCGCGGTCCCGGGCGACCCATGTGGCCGCTTTGCGCGCGAGCAGGAGGGCTTCGTCGCCGACAGCCTCGGCGTCGTGCCGGTCGCAGTCGACCTGCAGCGGGCCGTGCAGACGGCCTCCGTAGCCTCGCAGCAAGGCCGCGGGGCGCCGCCCGCGCGCCCGCAGTTGCGTCAACACGGTCAGCACCGTTGGTGTCTTACCCGCGCCGCCCGACACGAGATTACCGATGCAGATGACGGGAACGGCGATCCGCCTCGGTCTGCTCAGGCGCTGGCGCAGCCAGCCGCCGGCCGCGTAAAGGTCGCCGAACGGCATCAGGATATCGGAAAGGAGGTTCGGCCCCTGCCAGAACGTCGGTGTGCGCATCCCGCTTTCAGGCCGACTTTCGCCTGTCCGGAGACCCGACGAGCGGTCCGGAGGAGGCGGCCGTTCTTTTCCGCTCGTGCGGTGCCGTGTCGGGAGCGGCGGGCTCCACGAGGGGCCGGCCGCATCGGCGGTCCGCTTCGGCGGTGAGTCGATTGAGCTGCTGCTCCAGCGCCAGCCGAGCTTCCTCGACTGTCGCGTCGTCGGTGCCCTCCGGTACTGTGATGGGGGACCCCCACAGCAGCAGACCTCGACCGAAGGGGAATACGAGACAAAAGCGGTCCCAGGTCCCAAGCAGAAGGCTTCTGCTCGCCGCACCGCTGACCGGCAGGATCGGGACGCCGGCGCGGCGGGCGGCTGCGATGACCCCGGCCTTGGCGCGCATGCGCGGCCCCTTCGGCCCATCGGGGGTGATCCCGACGGCCGCACCCTCCGTCAATCGGCGGCCCATCTCGCGCAAGGCGGTCAGGCCGCCCCGGCGGCTGGAGCCGGAAATGGTGGAAAACCCCAAATGCTGCATGCCTCTTGCGATCATCTGACCGTCGGCATGCTCGGAAATCAGCATGTGGAAATCCCGAGGCCGTCCCGGCCAGGCGGTGCGCATCATGATCATGCGGCCGTGCCAGAAGGCGGCGATAAACGGGCTATCTCCCGTCAAGAGGGCTCGCGTCTCGTCGGGCATCTCCTGCTGCCAGCGGGTCGTGCGATGTACCAGCTTGAGATAGAGGCCGGCGGCGCGTGCCGCGAGGCGCCGGACCGCGCGCCGTTTCCCCAGCCGTTTCAGCCAGCTCATTCCGCCACCGCCTGAGCAACGCGACCGTCTGCACCCGGTCTCGCGGCTTCCTCGGCGCCGTTCTCGGCGAACTGCAAGCGGTAGAGCTTGGCGTAGGCGCCGTCGGCAGCCAGCAGATCGGCGTGGGTTCCACGTTCCATCAGCCGCCCGCCCTCAAGAACGTAGATGATGTCAGCGTCGATCACCGTGGAGAGACGGTGGGCGATCACGATGGTCGTCCGCCCGGCCATCAATTCGGACAGCGCCTGCTGAACCTGGCGCTCGCTCTCGGTGTCGAGGGCGCTGGTCGCTTCGTCGAGCAGCAGGATCGGGGCGTTCTTCAGCATCGCCCGAGCGATCGCGATACGTTGACGCTGGCCGCCCGACAGCTTGACCCCGCGCGGGCCGACTTGAGTGTCGTAGCCCTGGGGAAGAGCCAGGATGAAGTCGTGTGCCCCAGCGTGCCGGGCCGCTCGCTCGATGTCCTCGGGGCTCTTGTCCGTTTGACCGTAGGCGATGTTCGCCCGGACGCTGTCGTCGAACAGCATGATGTCCTGGCTCACCAGGGCGACCTGGCGGCGGATGCTGGCCAGGTCCACGTCGCGCAGGGTCTGTCCGTCGATCGTCACGCGGCCGGAGGTCGGGTCGTAGAAGCGCGGGATCAGGTTCAGGACCGAGGTCTTGCCCGCGCCGGAGGGGCCAACCAACGCGACCGTCTTGCCGGCAGGTGCCTCCAGGCTGAGGGCCTCCAGGGCACTGCCGCCACCGGCACCAGCAACGTGACTCTCATCCCCACGGCCGGCATAGCTGAAATTGACGTCTTCCAGCCGGACTTCGCCCTTGGCGATCTCAAGGGGCGGGGCCTCCGGTCGGCTGACGACTTGCGGCTGCCGGTCCATCAAGTCGAAGACACGCGCGGCTGCCGCCAGACCCTCTTGCAGGTTGGCGTTCAGCTTGGCCAGGCGCTTGAGCGGTTCGTAGGCGAGCAGAGCGGCGGCGATGAAGGCCGTGAAGGAGCCGGGGTCGGAGGTGCCGTCGATCACCTTGCTGCCGCCGTAGACGATGACGGCGACGATGGCGAGGCCGCCGAAGACCTCGATTAGAGGGTTGGCCAGGTTGCGGACCTGCGCCCCCTTGAGCTGCAGGCGCAGAACCTCGTCGATGCTGCGTTCGGCGCGCTTCACCTCCATGGGCTCCGTGACGTAGGACTTCACATGGCGGATGCCCTGAAAGTTCTCGTCCAGCAGCGTTGCCAATTCCCCGGTTTCCTGCTGGGTCGATCCGCTGATCTTGCGCATGCGGCGACCCAGCTGAACGATCGGCCAGACGCAGAGCGGTAGGACCACCAGGGCCAACAGCGCCAGCACCCAGTCCTGGTAGAACATGCCGATAGCGAGCGCCAAGGCCGTCAGGACGTCGCGTCCGATGCCGACGACGGTGTTGGACACGGCGTTCCGCATCAGACCGATATCGTGGATGAAGCGGCTGACCAGAACGCCCGGTGCGGTCTCCGTAAAGAAGGCCAGGTCGTTGGCCATCACGCGGCGAAAGAGATCGCGCTGCAGGTCCGCGACGATGGACAGCCCGACCTTGGCCATCAGCACCGCCTGGATGTAGGTCGCTATACCTTTGACCGCGAAGACGGTGAAGGCCGCGAAGGCGATCGGCCAGAGCAGCGAGGCTTCGGCATCGACCAGAATGCGGTTGATGATGGGGTCGAGCAGCTGGGGCATGGCGCCCGTGGCCATCGCCATGACGGCCATGGCGGCTAGAGCGAGGCCGATCGTACCACGATAGGATTTGACGTAGCCTGAAAGCACACGGCGGGCCAACGGCCAGGTCCCGGCATCGAGCTTGAGGCGACGCCGATCGGCGGCCACGGTCGCGGCGGTCGATGTGGAAACTCTGCTCAAAAAACGATCCGGTACGATTACATCAGCAACCTAGGACGGGGGGCGCCCCTTGCCTACTGCCAACGCAAGCATACTGGGCCCTTAGAAAGATATCAGCCGTAGCTTAACATTCGTTCTTATACCGTGACAGGACTCTCGATCTGCAAGTCCTTGGCGCTGCGCGCCCGTCAGTTTGCGCGCCGGCGCGGGACGAAGTGCCCAACCGAGTGATGGCAAGCTCTCGACGCGGGTCGTCGCGAATTTGAGCGCTGTATGTTCGCAAATTGTTCTCTATAGTCGTAGGGCAAGTCTGGATTTCGGTTGAGTCCGGTGATGAAGAGACCCGTGAGGAAGCGACTTCGTGACCTATGAGGAGTTCAACGCCTTTTGCCGTGGCCTGCCGGCGACGAGCCACGTCGTTCAATGGGGTGGCGCGGACGTCTGGAAGGTCGGCGGCAAGGTCTTCGCCATCGGTGGATAGGGAGAAGAAGAGCCGCGCTTCACCTTCAAGGTGTCCGAAATCTCCTACGAGGTTCTGAAGGAGCAGCCGGGTCTGCGTCCAGCCCCCTACCTTGCGTCGCGCGGTTTCTCCTGGATTCAGCACTACAGCGCCCCAGGGCTGACGGACGAAGAGCTGAAACAGTACCTGTGCCAGTCGCATCGGCTCGTCGCGCTGGGACTTTCCAAGAAGAAGCAGAGGGAACTCGGACTGCTCTAGCCTGTGCCAGCGTTGCAGAGGCTGTTTGGCCTCTTTAGAGACGCCTTAAGCGGCGGCCGATGTCTCGGCCGCGAAGGGCTGCAGGTTTCCCATGAACTGCTCGGCACAGGCCTTCCAGGAGAACTTGAGCGCGTGGCTGCGGCAGCGTTCGGGCGGAATGGCGAGCGCCCGTTCGATGGCGTAGGTCAATTCCTCGTCCAGTACGCCGATTCCGTGACCGTCCACGACGTCCAGCGGGCCGGGCACGGGAAAGGCTGCGATCGGCAGTCCGGTCGCGGCGGCCTCCAGCAGCACCACGCCGAAGGTATCGGTCTTGCTGGGAAAGACGAAGACGTCGGCGCTGGCGTAGTGCCGGACCAACTCCTCTCCGTGTTTCACGCCGGTGAAGACCGTGTTGGGATAGCGGCGCTGCAGGTCTGCCAGCATCGGTCCGTCGCCGACCACGACCTTGGTGCCGACCGGCAGGTCGAGCTTCAGGAAGGCTTCGATGTTTTTCTCGACCGCGACGCGGCCGACGTAGAGGTAGACAGGTTTCGGCAGGTCCAGAGCCGGATCCTCGCGTGGCCGGAACAGCTCGGTATCGACGCCGCGCGACCATTGGCGCACGTTGGCGAAGCCGCGTTGCTCCAACTCCCGCTTGAGGCCGGCCGTCGCCACCATGATACCGCTGGAGGCACCATGGAAGCGGCGCATCGCGCTGTAGCCCCAGGAGGTCGGGACCGGCAGGCGCGCAGAGACGTATTCGGGAAAGCGCGTGTGGTAGCTGGTCGTGAAGGGAACCCCCCGGCGCAGACAGTAGCTCCGCGCCGCCCAGCCGAGGGGGCCCTCGGTGGCGATGTGGATCGCTTCGGGGTTATAGGCGTCGAGTTTGGCGCCGAGCTTGCGGGCGGGCAGGACCGCGAGACGGATCTCCGGATAGGTCGGGCAGGGGAAGGTGCGGAAAAGATCGGGTGAAATCACCTCCACGTCGTGGCCGAGGGCCAGCACCTCCTCGCGCACACGGCTCAGGGTCCTGACCACGCCGTTGACCTGCGGAAACCAGGCGTCGCTGACGAGCGCGATGCGCATTAGGCCGCCGCAACCTTCCGGTCGCGCTCGTCCCGCTCTTCCATGCTCTCGTTTTCCACGGGGGCCAGCAGCGGCACCTCGGTCTTGCGCGGAAGCATCGAAAGATTGCGCTCCTCCACCCAGTGGACGATTTCCAACCGGCCGTCCTCGTGCTCGACGCAGGCGGTGCAGCTCTCCACCCAGTCGCCGTCGTTGACGTAGAGGATGCCGTCGATCTCGCGTTTCTCGGCGTGATGGATGTGACCGCAGATTACGCCGTCGACCCCGCGCCGCCGCGCTTCGTCCGTCACCGCCTGCTCGTAGTTGTCGATGAACTGAACGGCGTTCTTGACTCGCTTTTTCAGGTAGGCCGACAGCGACCAGTATCCGAACCCCAGCGTTCGGCGCAGGCGGTTGAACCAGGTGTTGAGCCATAACATCCAGGTGTAGGCCCAGTCGCCGAGCAGGGCGAGCCACTTGGCGTACTTCACGACGCCGTCGAAAGCGTCGCCGTGAATGATCAGCATCTTCTTGCCGTCGGCGGTCTCGTGAATGTGGTCGTTGCAGACCTCGACCCCGCCGAAGTGGACGCCAGTGTAGTTGCGTAGGGCCTCGTCGTGGTTGCCTGCGACGTAGATGACCTTCGTGCCCTTGCGGGCCTTGCGCAGCAGCTTCTGCACCACGTCGTTGTGGGACTGCGGCCAGTACCAGGTTCGCTTCAGACGCCACCCGTCGAATATGTCGCCGACAAGAAAGAGATATTCAGACTCGGTAGATCGCAGAAAATCGAGCAAATACTCCGCCTGGCATCCACGTGTACCCAAATGAATGTCGGAAATGAAAATGGCCCGATAACGTTTCTGATCGACCATTCCATGCATCTCGTGCCCTCGTCTTGTCGAGTTGCCTATTGTCTGCTTTGGCGGCCGGCGCGCAATTTCTGTTGCTGTTTCAGGGCGTATATCAATATATGGACGAAGCCGTCCATTGCTACGCAACATCTTCCATGAAAATTCACACGACCGTAACGCAAATGAAATGGCGAAATCGACGCTGGACGATAGAGATGTAATTAAATGGAAATACTTGGTGCGGCGACGGCGAAACTGCGGTCTGGACTTGAGCAGAAGATGCAGACTGGGCAGCAGAGGCCGGTTGGCGCGGCGTCGGTTCGTCGCGTCCAAGTGATCTTCAACCCTACGGCCGGCGGCGCGAAGCGGCAGAAGTACCATGCCGTCCTCGACCGACTGCTGCGCGCCGGCGTCGAGGTGGACGAGCGGCCGACCGGCCGGCGCGGGGATGCCGAGGCTTTCGCGGCGGAACTCGAGCGCGGTGCCTGCGATCGTCTCGTCGTCGCCGGGGGAGATGGCACGATCAACGAGGCCATCAACGGACTGGGGCAGAACCGCGCGGGCGGCGGAACAACGCCCCTGGCGCTGCTGCCACTCGGAACCGCCAATGTGCTGGCGATGGAGATCGGTCTCTCGACATCGGCGGCCAGGGTGGCTCGCGCGATCCTGGACGGTCCCGTGCAGCCGGTAACCTTGGGTGAGGCGAACGGCCGGCGTTTCACCCTGATGGCAGGTGTCGGCTTCGATGCTCACGTGGTTGCGCGGGTCAGCAAGGGACTGAAACGCCGTCTGGGAAAAGGCGCCTATATCTACGAGACGCTGCGTCAGATCGGCCGTTTCGATTTTCCCGTCTACAGCATCCGCATCGACGATGTGGAAGAGAGCGCGGCCTCCGCAGTCATCGCGAACGCCCGCTACTACGGCGGCCGCTTCGTCATTGCGCCGGAGGCACGGCTCGAAACCGGCGAGCTTCAGGTTTGCCTGTTCGATACCCCCGGTCGTGGCGCCGCGCTGAAGTATGCGGCAGCCCTGTTTCTGGGATTGCTTCCCCGGCTTGGCGACTTCCGGATCGTGGCCGGCCGCCAGATCCGCATCCAGGGGCCGACCGAGGATCCAATTCAGGGCGACGGCGACATCATCGCGGCGCTCCCCGCCGAAATTCGGGTTCTGCCCGATGCGCTCAATCTGGTCTTTCCGCCGGGCCGACAGTAGGGTCTCGGCATGGCCCAGCGCGCCGCGAAACCTCTTCAGCTTTACAGCCATCCCCTCTCTTTCGCCTGTCAGATCGTGCGTCTTTGCCTGGTCGAGAAGGGTTTGACCTGGCGCCAGTCGAACGTGGATATCGGGCCGGGCCTCGAAGCCTTCGATCCTTGGTTCGCCAGCCTCAATCCCGCGATGGAGGTGCCGGTTCTCCGCGACGGAGAGCGTGTTGTCGCTGGAACGGAGAGCATCTGCAGGTATCTCGACGGGGCCTTCGACGGTCCCCTGCTGGACCATCGAGGCGAGGCGCGGCTCTGGATCGATCTGATCGAACGGCTGCCGGTCACGCTGCTGACGGCGGCGCGGTTTCCCCGGCTGGCCTGGCATCACCTGCGCCGCCAGTTCCATCGTCTCGAAGATCGTGCAGCCGCCAATCCCGGACTGGCCGACCGCTACAACACCAAGGCGGTCGAGGTCGACCGACTCGCGCGCGACCTCTCAAGCGCGGATCGGATCGCGGCGGTCGAGCGCCAACTTGAGGTGATGCTCGACCGCGCCGAAGCGGCGCTCGCGCACCGTCCCTTCCTGACGGGCGAGCGGTTCACCTTGGCCGACGTCTTTTGGGCGGTGCTGCTGGCCCGGTTGACGCTGCTGGGTCACGGTCACCTATGGGAGGGCGGCCGCCGTCCCGGTCTGGCGGCCTATTGGGCTCGGCTTCGGGCACGCCCAAGCCTCGCCGAGGCGGGCGTGCGATCCCGGATTGCCCCCTTCGATATCGCTTGGATCGGGCTGCGCAGCCGCTGGTCCGGGTTTTTTCGCCTGATCGTGGCGCTTGCCTTGGCGGCCGTCGGCGTCCTGCTCTGGCAGGCTTCGGCGTAACGCGACAGGGTCGCGAGGTGCAGGCCGCAGCCCGCGCCTCGCCTCCGCCTATTCCGCCGCCTTGGCCGGTGCGCCGTCGATGATCAGACCCAGCGGACTGGCGCCGACCGTCACCCTTTGTCCGTCGGCGATCTTGCCGGCCAGGATCATCTCGGACAGCGGGTTCTGCAGTTCGCGCTGGATCACCCGCTTCAAGGGCCGGGCGCCGTAGACCGGGTCGTAGCCGGTATCGCCCAACCAGCGTTTGGCCGCCTCGTCGAGCTGCAGCGCGATCTTGCGGTCGGCCAGTAGGGTCTCCAGCCGGCCAAGCTGGATATCCACGATCCCGGTCATCTGCTCGCGTGTGAGCCGGTGGAACAGAAGCGTGTCGTCCAGCCGGTTCAGAAACTCCGGACGGAAGGCGCTGCGCACCACCGCCATCACCTGTTCGCGCACCTCGCTGCTGTCGTGACCCGGCTCCAGATCGGCCAGAACCTCGGAGCCCAGGTTGGAGGTCATGACGATCAGGGTGTTGCGGAAGTCGACCGTGCGACCCTGGCCATCGGTCAAGCGGCCGTCGTCCAGAACCTGAAGCAGCACGTTGAAGACGTCGGGGTGGGCCTTCTCGACCTCGTCGAAGAGGATCACCTGATAGGGCCGGCGGCGGACCGCCTCGGTCAGGGCGCCGCCCTCCTCGTAGCCGACATAGCCCGGCGGTGCGCCGATCATGCGGGCCACCGCATGCTTCTCCATGTACTCCGACATGTCGAGGCGGACCATCGCCTGCTCGTCGTCGAACAGGAAGGCGGCAAGCGCCTTGGTGAGTTCGGTCTTGCCGACCCCGGTGGGGCCGAGGAAGAGGAAAGAGCCGATCGGCCGGTTCGGGTCCTGCAGTCCGGCCCGGGCGCGGCGGACGGCTTGTGAGATGGCCGTCACGGCTTCCTCCTGGCCGATCACGCGGCGGCGCAGCACCTCTTCCATGCGCAGCAGCTTCTCGCGCTCGCCCTCCAGCATCTTGTCGACCGGCACGCCGGTCCAGCGGGACACCACGGCGGCCACCTGCTCGTCGCTCACCTGCTCGTTGAGCATGTGGCTTTCTTCCGCCTCTTCGGCTTGGCTCAAGCGCTGTTCCAGGTCGGGGATTACGCCGTAGTGCAGCTCGGCCGCGCGGTCCAGACGGCCCTCGCGCTGGGCGATCTCCATCTCGCCGCGCGCCTGATCGAGCTGTTCCTTGATCTTCTGCGCGTCGGCCAGCTTGTCCTTCTCGGCCTGCCACTGGGCGGTCAGTTCGGCGGAGCGCTGCTCCAGATCGGCCAGTTCCTGTTCCAGCTTTTCCAAGCGGTCCTTGGAGGCCTGATCCGACTCCTTGTTGAGCGCGGCCTGTTCGATCTTGAGCTGCACGATGCGGCGGTCCAGCTCGTCTATCTCCTCCGGCTTGGAGTCGACCTCCATGCGCAGCCGGCTGGAGGCCTCGTCGATCAGGTCGATGGCCTTGTCCGGCAGGAAGCGATCCGTGATGTAGCGGTTCGACAAGGTCGCGGCGGCCACGATGGCGCTGTCGGTGATGCGGACCGCATGGTGCAGCTCGTACTTCTCCTTCAGGCCACGCAGGATGGAGATGGTGTCCTCCACCGTCGGCTCCGTGACGAAGACCGGCTGGAATCGGCGGGCGAGGGCGGCGTCCTTCTCGACGTGCTTGCGGTACTCGTCCAGCGTGGTGGCGCCGACGCAATGCAGTTCGCCGCGCGCCAGCGCGGGCTTGAGCATGTTGGAAGCATCCATGGCGCCGTCGGCCTTGCCGGCACCGACCAGGGTATGCATTTCGTCGATGAAGACGACGATTTCGCCTCCCGCAGAGGCGATCTCCTGCAGCACGGCCTTTAGCCGCTCTTCGAACTCGCCGCGAAACTTCGCGCCGGCCACCATCGCGCCCAGGTCGAGCGCCATCAGCTTCTTGTTGCGCAGGGTCTCCGGTACGTCGCCATTGACGATGCGCTGGGCCAACCCCTCGATGATCGCTGTCTTGCCGACGCCCGGCTCGCCGATCAGAACGGGATTGTTCTTGGTCCGCCGCGAGAGCACCTGGATGGTGCGGCGGATCTCCTCGTCGCGACCGATGACGGGGTCGAGCTTGCCTTCGCGCGCCGCCTCGGTCAGATCGCGGGCGTACTTCTTCAGCGCGTCGTAGCCTTCCTCCGCACTCGCGCTGTCGGCGGTGCGGCCCTTGCGGACCTGCTCGATCGCCTGGTTCAGGGACTGGGGCGATACGCCGGCATCGCTCAGAGCCTTGGCGGCGGGGCTTCCGCTGGCCATGGCGAGCGCGAGCAGCAGGCGCTCGGCGGTGACGTAGGAGTCGCCGGCCTTCTCGGCGATCTGCTCGGCCTGCTCGAACAGCCGGGCCAGTTCCGGCGCCAGATAGACCTGTCCAGCGCCGCTGCCCTCGACCTGCGGCAGCTTGCTCAGTTCCGCGTCCGTCTGGGTCAGGGCCTGCTTGGGGTCGCCGCCGGCGGCCCGGATCAGGTTGGCGGCCAAGCCTTCCTTATCGTCCAGCAACACCTTCAGCAGGTGTTCCGGCGTCAGGCGCTGGTGGTTGCTGCGCAGCGCAAGAGTCTGCGCCGATTGCACGAAACCGCGTGAGCGGTCGGTGTACTTCTCGAAATCCATCTTCGTCTGCCCTCTCCGTTCACGGCCCATTCGAGCCCGCGATCGACGATGCCTTCAGATAACGCTGCCTTCCGGTCGCCTGTCGCTCTCCGAAAGACTGTGAGAGGCCCTATGCTCAGCGGCACCTCCCTACGGTCCCTTCGATGTGCCTCAGGCTCATCTCCAGTGCCTCAGAACATATGGTCTGTTGCGGAAATGACACAAGGGCGGAGCGCGCGCAAAACCCAGAGTTCGGGCCGTGACGAGCGGCTGTCCGTCACGAAAAGGTGTCTGGGCCGTGTTTGCCGCTTGCCCCATCTCCCGGGGGTATCGCGCGACCAAGAGCATTCCTCGGGTGCGCGGTTCCATCCCTTCGGAGACTTCACGAATGTCCGCCCAGATCACCCGACGCACCCTCCTGACCGGACTGGCGGGAGGGGCCGCAATCGCCTCCCTGCCGGGCCGTGCCGAGGCGGCGCCGACCCCCGAACTCTGGGAGCATTGGAGCTACTCGGACCCGCGGACCCTGGCGCGGATCGACCACAGCGCCTTCGACCGTTTTCTGCGCAGATATCTGAAGACGCGTCCGGTGACCGGCGGCATCGACAGTCTTTTCCACTACAGTGCCGTCACAGGCGAAGACCGCGCGGCGCTCGACGGCTATGTCGCTGCCTTGAGCGACGAGCCGATCACACAATATCCGCGCAGTGAACAGCTGGCCTATTGGGTGAATTTCTATAACGCGCTGGTGCTGCAACAGGTGCTTAAGGTCTATCCGGTCGCCTCGATCCGCGATGTCGACCTGTCCGGCGCCTTCTTTACCGGCGGCCCTTGGGCCAAGCGGCTGGTGACCGTCGAGCGCCGGGCCTTGTCTCTCAACGACATCGAGCATCGCATCCTGCGGCCGATCTGGCGCGATCCGCGTCTGCACTACGTGCTGAACTGCGCCGCCATGGGCTGTCCGCATTTGGTGCCGGAGGCGCTGGACGCCCGGCGGTTGGAGGATCAGTTGGACGCGGCGGCGACGGCCTTCATAAATCATCCGCGAAACCTGCGGATGCGCTTCAACGGTCTGCGGGTGTCCAGCATCTACGTCTGGTACGAACGCGACTTCGGCTATGGACGCCGGGCGGTCCTCGATCATCTGCGCCGGTACGCGACGGCTTCGCGCGCCGACCTGCTTGCGGAGTTGGACGATTGGGCCAGCCATGACTACGACTGGCGCCTGAACGACTACGCGCCCCTGCAGGGATGAAGCGCATGACCATGACATCTGGCGACCGAACTCGAACGACCCTGACGCGCCGAGGCCTTCTCGGCCTTGCAGCCGCCGCGACGGCGACCGGCCTCGCCGGGATCGGAGGCGCGGCCCCGGCCGCCGCCGCTCCCGCTTCCGATCTCTGGCCGCGCTGGCTTCCTCACGATCCCGAGTCCCGCCTGACCGTCGACCACGATGCCTGGGATGCCATTCTCGCGTCCTATGCAAGACCGGACGGAGCCGGGATCATCCGCGTGGCCTACGCGGCTGTGACGCCCCAGGATCGCGACGCGCTCAGGCGGTATCTCGACCTGCTCGCCAGCCAGCCGGTCGCGCAGCTGAACCGCGAGGAGCAGTTCGCCTACTGGGTCAATCTCTACAACGCTCTGACGGTGGAGACGATCCTGGCGCATTATCCCGTGGACTCGATCCGGGACATCGATATCTCGCCGGGGTTCTTCAGCTCTGGGCCCTGGGGCGCCAAGCTGATCGAGGTCGAGGCTACAGCGGTCTCGCTCGACGATGTCGAACACCGCATTCTCAGGCCGATCTGGAATCAGGACCCCTTGATTCACTACGCCGTCAACTGCGCTGCCATCGGCTGTCCCAACCTGCAGACGCGCGCCTTTCGCGCTGCGACTACTCGTCAGACGCTCGATGCGGCGGCGCGCGCCTTCGTCAATCATCCGCGCGCGGCGAGCTTCCCGAACGGCGGTCTGGTGGTCTCCAGCATCTACCGCTGGTTCCGGGAGGACTTCGGCGACAGCCAGGCCGGTGTGATCGCGCACCTGCGCGACTACGCGGCGCCCGCGCTATCGGCGCGCCTGGCCGGGGTGACCGACATCTTCGATCATCGCTACGACTGGTCGCTGAACGGCGCCAGTCCGAGCACCGGTTAGCGGCGGCCCCGGTTGAAAGCGTTCTGATTGGAACGTCCGTGGGCGGTCAGATCGCCGCAATCGCCTCGATCTCGACCTGCCAGTCCGGATGAGCGAGGAACGGGACACCGACCAGAGTGGAGGCCGGCCGCGCCCCGGCCAGCAGGTCGTCCCGGGCGGTACGGAAGGCCGGCGTCAGGTCCGGCCGGGTGATGTAGCCGACGACCTTGACCAGGTGCTCAGGACCGAGTCCGGCCCCCGCCAGTATGGCCAAAACGTTTTCCCAAGCCTGCCGAATCTGCGCCTCGCCGCTGTCCGGCAGGCTGCCGTCGGGGCGTACCCCCACTTGACCGGAGACGTGGAAGCTGCGGCGACCCGCCGGGATCTCGACCATCTGACTGTAGGTGGAAAAGGGCGGTGGCGCGCCGTCCGGGTCGTAGCGGGGATGAAGCGTCTCGGCCATTGCGGGCTCCCAAAAGATCAAAACGGGATGGAGTCGGACTGAGCATCGGCAGCAAACTGGGGAAAATGTCTGCTTGGCTTTGTGTGCAGGCTATCGGTCAACGCCCTCTGTCGCGTTAACGAATTGTTAGGATTTTAGAGAATAGCCTTTTTCTCACTAGCCCCTCCCCAAGAGGTTAGTTCTCACGTCGAGAGCAAGCGTTACCCCAAGAGCCGCGGCCCCCAACCGCGGCTCTTCCTTGTGTGCCAGCGCTTTGGCGATTCGGACGCAGGCTCAGCTGCGGCGGCGCCAGATGAACATCAGACCGACGGCGACAACCGTTCCGATGATGGCGGGGGCGATGCCCATCTTGAGGGCGAAGAGCAGGCTTTCCGGCGATCCGGGGCGAACGTGCGATCCTAGGAAGGCAAGGATACAGAGCAGGTAAGCCACGACGGCGACCTTCGGCGTCCAGTCTTTCAGCCAGTCTTTGTCTTCCGGACTCATCGCTTCGGTCCCGTGGTTCGTCAGTATTCGAATTCGCGGAACAGCGGGGCCAGGTCGCCGTTCCAGCGTCCGCGATAGCTCTCCAGCTTGCGCTCCGCCGGACTCAGCCCGGAGTCCACGATCTCACGCAGAGTGTTCAAAAAGTGAACCTCGCTCTCGCCGGCCGAATCCAGGCGCGCCCGCGCTTTCAGGCCCTGTGCGGAAATCTCCAGCATGCGGCGCGCGAGCTCCCGCAGGTTTCCTCCTGCTGGAGCCTGGGTTGCGAGGCCCAGGCGCGGCACCTCCTCGCGCAGACGCTGGTGGTCGGCCGCCGTCCAACCGGCGACCAGCTCCTCCGCCGCCGTCAGGGCATCCTCGTCGTAGAGCAGGCCGACCCAGAGCGCGGGCAGGGCGCAAAGGCGCTTCCAAGGCCCGCCGTCGGCGCCGCGCATCTCCAGGAACCGCTTGAGCCGGACTTCGGGAAACAGCGTGGTCAGATGATCGGCCCAGTCGCTCTCGTAGGGCTTTTCGCCCGGCAACAGGGGCAGGCGGCCGGCCAGGAAGTCCCGGAAGGACTGTCCCGAGGCGTCCAGATACTGTCCGTCGCGGTAGACGAAATACATCGGCACATCGAGCGCGTAGTCGACATAACGCTCGAAGCCCATGCCCTCCTCGAAGACGAACTGGGGCACGCCGGTACGGTCGGGATCGGTGTCGGTCCAGATGTGGCTGCGGTAGCTCAGGAAGCCGCTCGGTTTGCCGTCGACGAATGGGGAGTTGGCGAACAGCGCGGTCGCGACCGGCTGCAGGGCGAGCGAGACTCGGAACTTGCGGACCATGTCGGATTCCGAGGCGAAATCCAGGTTGGTCTGTACCGTGCAGCTGCGGAGCATCATGTCCAGGCCCAGTTTACCGCGCTTGGGCATGTAGGCCTTCATGATCTGGTAGCGCGATTTGGGCATCCAGGGCATGTCCGCTCGGGTCCAGGTCGGGGCGAAGCCCAGACCGATCATGCCGACGCCGACCGGCCCGCAGACCTCCTTCACCTGGTGGAGATGGGTGTGCACCTCGTCGCAGGTCTGGTGGATCGTCTCCAGCGGGGCTCCCGAGAGCTCGACCTGCCCACCGGGTTCCAGGGTGATGTTGCAGCCGTTCTTGGTCAGTGCGATCGGGCGACCGTCCTCCGCGATGGCGGACCAGCCGAAGCGGTCGGTCAGCGCCTCCAGGATCCGGCGGATCGACTTGGCACCCCCCGCGGGGTCTTCGTAGGGCAGCGGTTTCAGCGTCTGCTGATCGAAGGCGAACTTTTCGTGTTCGGTCCCAATGCGCCAATCGCCGGCCGGCTTGCAGCCGGCTTCCAGATAGTGGACCAGCTGCGCCTTGCTTTCGATCGGCGCACCCTTTGCCTGTGGCGGTGCGGACATAAGCGTCCTTTTCGCTAGTTCGGGCGTCTCGCCGATTCGCGCCGATGCCCCGACCTCGTTCGACCGGCACAAGAGGCCATGCCGTTAAAAGGGTCAAGCACCGATACGACCGCTCACCTTTGCGCTCCGGTCAAAGGTGGGCGAGCACTGGGAGGGGTGGAGTTCAGTCCTTGCCCGGCAGTGTTCGGCGTTCTTGCCAGTCACCCAGAAGCGCCTGCCAGCAGGCCAGGGCGGCGACTCCGGCGGTGTCGCTGCGCAGAATGCGATGGCCCAAGCCGGCGAAACGCGTTCCGGGCAGGCGCTCCAGGGCGGTGAACTCGTGGTCGGCGAAGCCGCCTTCCGGGCCGATCAGAACGGCCCAGGGCGCTTGCCCCAGTCCCTCGGCTTGCGCCGCCGCCAGGGATTCGGCGATCGGGGGTGCATCCCGTCGCTCGGCGCAGACCAGAAGCTGCCGCTCTTGCGGCCAGGTATCGATCAGTTTTCCCAGGGCGATCGGGGCCTGCACCGGAGGAACCGACAAACGCTCGCTCTGCTCGGCCGCCTCGCGGGCGTTAGCCGTCAGCCGGTCCGTGTTGACCCGGTCCATTGCGGTAAAGCGGGTCATGACCGGGTGGAGTTCCGAGCAGCCGAGTTCCGTCGCCTTTTCGACCAAAAAGTCGATGCGCCCTCGCTTGATCGGCGCGAACAGCAACCAGAGGTCGGGTTCCGGACTCTGGGGCCGGCGCTGCTCGGCGACGGCGAGGGAAGCCCAGCCTTTTCCCAACCCCTCGAGCGCCGCCGACCACTCGCCGTCGCGCCCGTTGAAGAGCGCAACCCGCGCCCCGACCTGCAAGCGCAGGACGGTCCGCAGGAAGTGCGCGCGGCCGTGGTCCAGGCCAACCACCTGTCCAGCCGCAAGGTCTTCCTCGACATGCAGGCGTGTGGCCACCTTGTCTTGCGTCCTGTCGTCAGCCATCGTCTCTCAAGTTCCAGGGTGCCCGCACGACTCATCCGCGATCCGGGCGTGACTGTCACGCTCGCGGTGGCCATTGTATCCCAAGTTGTAGCGGTCCAAGGTTAGGTGATGGCCGGATCACAGGAAACAACCGCCGAGCGCAGCGACATTCCCCGGGGTTCCTGGGTCGACCGGCGTGCGCCGGAAGCTTGGCGCCCGTACTTGCGGCTGGCCAGGGCCGACCGCGCGATCGGAACCTGGCTTTTGCTTTGGCCCTGCTGGTGGTCGATCCCCCTGGCGGCGGCTTGGCAGGACGAGGCGCCGAGCCTTTTTCTCCTGCTGCTCTTCGGTCTCGGTGCGCTCACGATGCGCGCGGCCGGATGCACCGTCAACGACCTGATCGACCGAAAGATCGACGCCAAGGTGGCGCGAACGGCCGACCGTCCGCTGGCCAGCGGTCAGCTCTCTGTCCCCCAGGCGCTGGTTTTCCTCGTCGCTCTGCTGACGATCTCTTTCGTCATCCTGCTGCAGCTGTCCGAGACCGCAATTCTGTTGGGTGTGGCCTCGTTGCTGTTGGTCTTTCCCTACCCGCTGATGAAGCGCATTACCTACTGGCCGCAGGCCTGGTTGGGCCTGACCTTCAACTGGGGGGCGCTGATGGGGTGGGCGGCGGTGACCGGGGCGGTCGCCTGGCCGGCGCTGCTGCTCTATCTGGCCGGGGTCTTCTGGACGCTCGGCTACGACACGATCTATGCCCATCAGGATAAGGAGGACGACGCTCTGATCGGCGTCAAGTCGACGGCTCTGCGGCTAGGCGGCGACAGCCGGCTGTGGCTCGCGGGTTTCTATGCCGTCGCGATTCTGCTTCTGACAGCTGCGGGGTGGAGCGCCGGGAGTGCCTGGCCCTACTTCCTGGGCGTGTCGGCCATGGCCGGCCATTTCGTCTGGCAGATCGTCACGCTGGATATCGACGACCCCCACAACTGCCTGGCGCGGTTCAAGTCCAATCGGAATGCCGGGGCTCTCTTGTTCGTCGGCATTTTCCTGGCCGGGCTGCTCTAAGCAGTGGCTCCAGTAGAACGATCTCAAGGTAAGGCACCTGTCGCATGATTGCCTGCCAGCCTGCGGGGTGAGCGACCCCCGCGGCTTCGTTTTGGCCCAGACCGCGGTGGCGCATCCGCCCTTAGTGCCCGAGATCCGTCTGCGGCTTGCCAGCGAGGTCATGCCGCTGTGGCGGGCGACGGAGGCGGATCTGGAGGATCTGGGCCTCCCGCCGCCTTACTGGGCCTTCGCCTGGCCTGGCGGACAGGCCCTTGCCCGCTATCTGCTCGACAGACCTGACGTTGTGACGGATCGCCGCGTGCTCGATTTCGCTGCCGGATCGGGGATCCAAGGGATCGCGGCGGCTCTCTCCGGCGCAGCCGAGGTCACGGCCTGCGATATCGATCCCTTCGCCCTCGCCGCGATCGAGATCAACGCAAAGCTGAACGACACGTCGATTGCCGCGGACGGCAGCGACCTTGTGGGCTCAGACCATGGATGGGACGTCGTTCTGGCCGGCGACGTCTGTTACGAAAGCGCGATGTCCGACGCCGTCGTTCCTTGGCTGCGTAGCTTGGCGACAAGGGGCGCCAAGGTTCTGCTCGGCGACCCTGGGCGTAGCTATCTGCCCCGTTCCGGGTTAAAGCAGTTGATCACCTATGCGGTTAGGACGAGCCGCGACCTGGAAGACGACGAGCTTCGCAATTCGGTCGTCTGGCAAGTGAGAAAATATCGCTAAAGTTGATAGCGCAGGGAAGTTTCGCGCTTTCTTAGCAAATCATCTATAGTTACTAAGAAATCCGCGGCTGGCCCGCTTCTTCAAGCGCTTAAAAATGGACATCGCTCCGCTTCGTTTGGATACCCAAGTGCCGCCCCGCTCCGACGAGGAGATCGGGGCGATTGTCGCGCATTGGGATCATCTGCGTGGCACCTTGCGCCTGCCGAAGTCTGACACGATCGATCCTCTTGAACTGAAGCCTTTCCTGTCGCGGATCTTCATTATCGATGGATCGACGATCGACGAGATGCATCTCCGTCTCGCTGGGACAAGCTACCGAGATCTCTACGGTTTTGAGATCACGAGCAAGAAGCTGACCGAGCTGATTCCGGCGACCCAGCGACCGGATCTTCTGGAAGACTACGAGTCCTGTCTGGCACGGGCCGCACCCGTCTATCACTCGGGGTCGATGACCTGGCGGGCGAATGGTGGACAGGTTCGGTACGAGCGTGTCCTGCTGCCCTTTGGTGAAGCGCGACAGGTCAATCGTATTCTGGGATTCGCCGTCTTCTTCGACAGCAATGACCGGAAGATCCTCCGCTAAAGGCGTCCACTAGCGGCCGTTCGGTTAGGAAGTCGGTGTCGGATCCGGTTGAAAATCGGTCAGATCGGCCTTCAAAGCTGTTGCGCGCAGACACGCCACAAGTGTGCTGCGGCGGGCTTCGTCGTCGATATTGGATAGAATGTGACGTTCGATATCTTCGCTCGGGTGATGCCTGTCGCGGATCAGCGCGAGCGCCTCGGTCTGCGAGAGGGCCGCGTGGGGCCGCCCGTCGGCTTTGACGGCTGCCAGGGCCAGCGGCCCGTCGATCTCACCTGTTGTTCCGGCATTTCGGGTCAGACAGCCGTGGTCGCTCAGGTAGGTCGGCAGGCCGTCGAAGACCGACTGCGGTCCGCTGTCGGCCTCGAATCGTCTGGCGAGGTGGCCGTAGCGATAGTTGCGGCCTTCGGTCTCGTGCATACGATCGAGCTGGGCGGCGGTCAGCCAGGTGACGCCGATCCGGATACGGCAGCCGCGAACCGACCAGAGGGTCGAGGCAACCGCGCCGTAGCGCGTGATATGCGCCGAATAGACCACGTCCGAATCCAGCAGCCATCCGGCAGTGACGGGGATATCGGGTTCCAACCCGGCTCGGCCCGCGAACTTCCGCGCAAGCTGTGCGGGCGCCCGGTTGGACCCATGTGCGAGAACCGGGGTCCGTCCGCTGAAATCCGCTTCGCAGATCGGGCGCAGGCTGGGCCGGTCGCCCGCCGCGCTCCAGACGAAGCAGTTGTCGGGGGCTTCGAAGGGGTAGCCCTTGGCCAGGGCCAAGCGAGCCGGGGCGTCGCGAGGGAGTTCAAAAGGCATCTGCGACGGGCTGCGGCACGTTCAGGGAAGTCCGAACCGTCACGCAACGCCGGCAGTCTCCCCGTTCTGCGGTTCGGCTGTCGTCAGTCGGTGCAGGGCGGTGGCAGATCGGGATCACCCTGTTCGATACGGTAGCGGGTGTGTGCGTCGTCCACCGTCTGCCAGGCGCGCCGGGACCACTCCTGCTTGGCGTCCTGATAGCTTTGGAAGGGGCCAATCCACTCCTCCGCTCCGCACAGCGGTTTTTTGAACTTCGTATCGCGATACTCGCCGCCGACGACCCAATACTGTTGCATGTTGATTCACACCTTCGTCTGAGCAAGGCGGATGACTACAGGCTTAGAACTTGCACCTAGTAGACACCATCCTGACCTGCAACGTCTAATCCGGAATGCCCTAAAACTTTCCAAAGCCCGGCGTGGCTCTCCGGAGCCCGGCCTTTGGAGTTTCGGGAGCTGCGAGGGGATGGCCGACGCCGACGGTCCGCTCGGACGGCAGGCGGTTTCAGTGCCATCGAAAAAACTGACGGAAGTGATTTTCCAGGGCCCCCGCCACAGTGGCCTGCCAGCGCTTCGGCACGTTCTTGATCGTGCCGTTCGCCGCCCAGATTCGGCCGGTCTTGAGATCCGCCCAGCCGCCGAAGGCGAAGTCCCGCTTGTCGCGGCCGCGCAGGATCGTTTCGTGGCCCGAGTTGGAAACCAGAAGCTCCCAGCCCGTGTCCGAGAAACAGAAGGCGAAGCGGCTGCGGGGTTGAACGCCCCCGGCGACCTCGCGGACCAGCAGATCCTGTGGAGCCGGGAGGGAGCTGTCGTCGTCGACCGAAGGCACAGCGGGGAAACCGAAGTTGCGTGAAGTGGCCGACGATGTGGAGGTCACGTCCCTGTTGTGCAAGGCCAAGGACGGCGGGGCCGGGAGGGAGAGCCCCGCCGTCCGCACGTCGGGTGGGGAGGAGGAAGACCGCGACGTGGAGGACCTTGCCCGTCGGGAGGGCTTTGGCGTTTACCTTTGCGTTTGATGTGGTTAGGAGCGTCATACCCAGACAACGATCCCCGCTCCGTTTTATTCCGAGCCGATTTACTCCAAGCCGACGTGTCGGCTGGATTGTCGTTCGACCGCGGGGCGATCATCTTGCGTCTGTCTGGTGTGGTGGCTGGTGCGCCAGCTGGCTGCTTGGTGGCGAGGGAGAGAAAGACAGGGCATGCCCTATAGATCGTTGCGTGAGTTCATGGAGCAGCTCGAAAGCCGTGGCCGGCTGCTGCGCGTCAAACACCCGGTCTCGCCCGTTCTGGAGATGACCGAGATACAAACCCGCTTGCTGGCCGAGGGCGGGCCGGCCGTTCTGTTCGAGAACGTCGATGATGGCCGTGGCCGAAGCTGGGACATGCCGGTCCTGGTCAATCTCTTCGGCACGGTGGAACGGGTGGCCTGGGGCATGGAGCGCGAGCCCGCCCAACTGCGCGAGGTCGGCGAAACCTTGGCCTTCCTGCGTCAGCCGGAACCGCCGGGCGGCTTTCGTGAGGCCTGGAACATGCTGCCCTTGCTGAAGACCGTCGTGGCGATGAAGCCCAAGACCCTGGGCCGCGCGCCCTGCCAGGAGGTCGTGCTGCAGGGCGACGACATCGACCTGGGTGACCTGCCGGTCCAGACCTGCTGGCCAGGCGAGCCGGCGCCCCTGATCACCTGGCCGCTCGTGGTCACCCAAGGGCCGAATCCGAAGGGCGACAAGGCCGACGCCTTCAATCTCGGCATCTACCGCATGCAGGTGACGGGGCGAAACACGACGCTGATGCGTTGGCTGAAGCACCGTGGCGGAGCTCAGCACCATGCGCGCTGGAAGAAGAGCAAGCGCGAGCCCCTGCCGGCCGCAGCCGTGCTGGGTGCCGATCCGGGGACCATCCTGGCAGCCGTGACGCCGGTCCCAGATACTCTCAGCGAATACCAGTTCGCCGGTTTGCTGCGGGGACGGCGGGTCGAGCTGGTGGACTGCAAGACGGTCCCGCTCAAGGTGCCGGCCGAGGCCGAGATCGTCATCGAAGGCTACGTCAGTCTGGAGGACTACGGCGACGAGGGACCCTACGGGGACCATACGGGCTACTACAACGCTGTGGAGCCCTTCCCGGTCTTCACCGTGACGGCTATCACCCGCCGCGAGCGGCCGATCTATCTCTCCACCTTCACTGGGCGGCCGCCGGATGAACCCTCGGTCCTGGGCGAGGCGCTGAACGAGGTTTTCATTCCTCTGCTTCAGCAGCAGTTTCCGGAAATCCGGGACTTTTGGCTGCCGCCCGAAGGCTGCAGCTACCGCATCGCCGTGATCTCCATGAAGAAGGCCTATCCGGGTCATGCCAAGCGCGTCATGCTCGGCGCCTGGAGCTACCTGCGGCAGTTCATGTACACCAAGTGGCTGATCGTGGTGGACGACAATGTGGATGCGCGCGACTGGAAGGACGTGATGTGGGCCATCTCGACCAAGATGGACCCGGCACGCGACGTTACGATGCTGGAGAACACGCCGATCGACTATCTCGATTTCGCCAGCCCGGACTCCGGCCTCGGCTCCAAGATCGGACTGGACGCTACCGACAAGTGGCCGCCGGAAACGAAACGCGACTGGGGCGAGGTGATCCGCATGGATCAGGAGGTGATCGACCGCGTCAACCGTCTCTGGCCGGATCTGGGGCTGCCGGGTTCCGGCAAGGCGATCTGGAAGTAGCGCGGCCGAGACTCGGCGGGCGGGCTTGCAAAAACAGACTGTGGATACGGATATGAGCGAGACGTCACCGACGGATTCGGATCGAAAGGAGATCTCCCCTGTCCCTGCAGGTTCCGGCGAGTCGGCGACCCCTGCTCTTGTGATCTACGCGCTCTATCTCGGCGCCCTGGTCTCCGGCATCACGCTACCGATCGGCGTGGTGATCGCCTACGTGAATCGCGGCGCGGCCTCGGAATGGCTGGAGAGCCACTATCGCTTTCAGATCCGGACCTTCTGGCTCTTTCTGCTCGGCTGTCTGGTCGGTGCGCTGCTCATGATCGTCGTGATCGGCTGGTTTCTGCTGATCTTCCTGTCGGTCTGGCTAATCGTGCGTTGCGTGAAAGGCATTCAGGCCGTCAGTCGCGGCACGCCGCATCCCAAGCCTGAAACCTGGCTTTGGTAGGGCGCTAGCGGCTTCGGGTCTGTGCCGGACGTTTCGACTGTGGGGGCCGGCTCTTAGGCCACCCGAACCTGTTCCAGGAAGCTGGCGACCTCCTGCTTCAGGCCATCGATTTCGCGCGACAAGTCCTTGGTCGCATTGGAGACGTCGCCGGCGGTCGAGCGTGCTTCCTCGCTCGAGGTTCGCACGTTCGACATCTCCTCGGACACGGCGCGCGTCGCCTCAGCGGCATTGTTAGTACTGCTGCTGATCTCTCCGATCGCCGCAGTCTGTTCTTCGACCGCCGCAGAAATCGCGGTCGCGACCTCGGCCAACTCTCCGATGGTTTGTCGGATGCCGCCGATCGCCTGAACGGCCTCTCCGGTAACCGACTGCATGTTGCCGATCTGGTTGGCGATCTCCTCAGTCGCCTTCGCGGTCTGGCTGGCCAGATTCTTGACCTCGCTGGCGACCACCGCAAAGCCCTTGCCCGCTTCGCCCGCACGGGCGGCTTCGATCGTCGCGTTCAGTGCCAGCAGGTTGGTCTGTTCGGCGATGTCGGAGATCAAGCTGGTCACTTCCCCGATCTTCTGCGCCGCCTGAGCGAGACTCTGCACCGTCTCGTCCGTTGTCTCGGCGCGTTTGACGGCACCTTGACTGATGTCCTGAGCGTGGCTGACCTGTTTCGAAATCTCTCCGATCGACGCCGACATCTCTTCGGATGCCGCTGCCACCGTCTGGGTATTCTCCGTTGCCTGGCCGGCCCGCTCGCTCGCCCCGGCGACTGCACCTGCGGCCTGCTCCGAGGTGTTGCTGAGCCCTTCGGCTTGACCGCGCATCCGCTCGACGCGGCTGGCGGCCTTCTCGACGACTTGAGCGACGCTTTCCTCGAAACTGTCGGCAAGCTCGGTCAGAGTCTGTTTCCGCTCAAGCTGGGCCTGCCGCTCGGTTTCCTGTTGGGCCTGCCCTAGTCTCTGCGCTTCGGCCTCCGCGGCACGGGCCTGGGTGACCGCTTCCTCCGAGTTCGTGAAGGCCGCGACCAGCCGATGCGTGAGCCACAGCAGGACGCCCGTCTCCACCACGACAATAACCGCGTGCAGGACAACCCGGCCGAGATCCGCGCCATCCGGGAAGACAGCAACCGGCATGATGAAGTTGAGACTCAAGTGATGTACGGCCGTGGCCGTGGCCGCGACCAGAATCGTGCGCCAATCGCAGAAGGCTGCCATCATGGCCAGCGCTGCGAAGAAATACATATGCAGATCAATCTGCCAGGGGTGACCCCGTAGCTGATAGATCATCAGCGCGATCTGCACCACGAAGGCGACGGCGGTCGCATAGCGGAACGACGGCGCCTGAGGATCGATGCGCCACAGTGCCGTGGCGATGCCGGCGAAGAGCGCGGCGACGGCGCTCGGGACCAGCCAGGCGTCCTGAACCAGCAGACCGATCGCGCCGACGATCAGCACATGCAGCCAAAGCGCAGCCAGCATGGCCTTTGCGACCTGCAGACGCAGGGAGAGAAGCGCATTCATGTGTCAGCTCCGTCCGAAACGAGGCAGGCTCCGAAGGCCAAGGGGTCGATCGCGGCCAAGGCGCCCATCTGCCAGAGGTCCGCCCAAGCGAGTTCCCGGGGGAACACCGCCACCAGGATGTTGGACCAGGCGCCGGGCCGCACCGTTTTGCCGTTGGCTTCCGCAACGGCAACCAGAGCCGCATCCTGACTGGTGCCGGGCGTGAAGATCAGCGCCACCTCAATGTCAGGCTGCGGTTGCCGCAAAGACAGCAGCAGTAAGGCCAGAACGGAAAGCAGGATAAGAGCGGCTGCAAGCCGAAGGCCCGCCCGTTCGGCGTGACGGCTATCCGTGAGGGGTAACGACATGAGAATGGCATCCAGGTCCCTGAAACGATCTGCAACCTAAGGTACGGGGTGCTAATCATTCGTAAAGCCTGTCGGACCGGCACGTTTTCCGTGGATAGAGGCAGTCTGCGAGCTCTTTGCTGCCAAGTCTAAGTCGCGACGGCTGGACGGTCGCTTTCGAGCGGTATGTCGGCTAGTTTGAGTCGTTCCTGTTAGTGGCTTTCAACTGGCTTCGATTTCATCGGTATTGGCCGCCGGGCAGACGCGATAGGAGCCGACCATGCGCTTCTTCGACGGCAGTCGCATCGCGATCGTTCTTGCCGTTCTGCTGCTGATTGCGTTGTTTCAGGCCGTGCCGCTGGGGGCTCAGGAATTTGGGACCGCCGGCGGACGTGTTGAGCCGGCTCACCGGGCGGCCTGGGTCGTCAGTCCGGTGTTTCCCGACAGGTGGCAGGTTGCGACGGCCGCGGTGGAGCTGCCCGGCAGTGACGGCTATCTCGTCGCAGGTCAGCGCGACGACAACGACCCCAGTCAGATCGCCGCCTGGGTGATGAAGCTCGACCGGCATGGTCGCACCCACTGGTGGCGCAACTTCGACGAGGCCCGCGAAGTGCGCGGCCTTGGGTTGGCGGCCCTGCCGGATGGCGGTGCCTTTCTTGCCGGCAGTGTCGGGGACGGTCTGCGGGCGCGCCCCTGGATTGCCCGTATATCGACGGACGCTCGGGTGTTCTGGGAGCGCAGTCTGCCGGCGCCGTCAGACGTCTGGAGTGGGATCGAGGCGCTGATTCCCTCGGCCGCCGGCGATCTGCTGGCTGCGGGCACCGACTATTTTCCCGACGGCAAGACGAAGACTTGGCTGTTGCGCCTGACGGCCGAGGGCGAGGTTCTGCAGCGATGGGAGGTGCCGAGTCCGACACCGCGCGGGGTTCACCGTCTGATCGAGCTGCCAGACCGTAGTCTCGCTCTCTCCGGTCCTTTGCTCGCAGCGGCCGAGTCGTCGATCGCGGAACGTCGGCGGCGCGATGCCTGGGTCGCCCGCCTTTCGTCGGAGGGTGAGGTGATCTGGCGGGCGGATCTCGCGGGCGGCCCGCAGGAGGAGATCGGCGGGCTGGCCCCCGACGGACCCTCGGGTCTGCTGGTGGCCGGTTGGCAGCTCGATGCGCCCTGGCATGCAACGCAGGCCTGGACCCGCCGCTTCGCATCGAACGGCAGGGCAATCGGCGAGTTGACCTTCGGCGGGCGCGACATGGATCTGCTGGCCGCTGTCCTGCCGGGTCCCTCCGGAGGGCACTGGCTGATCGGCTCGACCCATCCGGGGCCGCACCGGGAGGCCGCGCAACCGGCAACGGCTTGGAAGCGTAGTCTCGACGCTGGCGGTGTGCTCGGTGAGGCGCAGATTCTGGGAACGGCTGCGCGGATGGATCTGGCGACGGCTCTGCGCAGCCGGGACGGCGGGCTACTGACCGTCGGTTGGCGTACGATCCGAAGACAGCTTCTTCCCGATATCTGGGTCGCGCGCTTCGTGCTGCCGACCGGTTAGCACTGCCCCCAGGCCGCACCCGGGCTTGACCCGGAGGGAAGCTCTGCGCAGGAATTATGCCTCCTGCGCCCTGACCTGCGGCGCGCGTCGTCTCCAGCCCGTCTTATAGGAAGCCCTGAGAACTCCATGGATGTCGTGACCCAAGATCGTTCCGCCGCTCTGGCCGCCGCCGAAGCCTACTTCGACGATGGCCGGTTTCAGGCCGTTCTGGCGCGCCGGATCGCCGTTCCCAGCACCAGTCAGGAGGTCGACAAACGGCCCCATCTGGCGCGCTATCTCTCCGAGGAGATGACGCCCGAACTGGAACGCCTGGGATTTCGCTGCAGCCTGCACGACAATCCCGTGGTCGAAGCCGTCCCTTTCCTGGTGGCGGAGCGGATCGAGGATCCGGATCTTCCGACGGTCCTGACCTATGGGCACGCCGATGTGGTGCGCGGGCAGGAGGGCCGCTGGCGCCAGGGTCTCGATCCCTGGACGCTGACGACGGAGGGCGAGCGCTGGTACGGGCGCGGCACCGCCGATAACAAGGCGCAGCACTGCATCAACATCGCGGCTCTCGGGTTCGTGCTCTCGACCCGGGGTCGGCTCGGCTTCAACGTGAAGGTGTTGCTGGAGACGGGGGAAGAGGTCGGATCGCCCGGGCTGCGCGAGTTCTGCCGAGCCGAGCGGGAGCGCCTTGCCGCCGATCTGCTGGTCGCCTCCGACGGGCCACGCCTGAAACCGGAGGCGGCGACGCTCTACATGGGATCGCGCGGAGTCTTCAATTTCCGGGTTCGGCTGAACTACCGCGAGGGCGCGCACCACAGCGGCAACTGGGGCGGCGTGCTGGCCAATCCCGGTGTCCGTCTCGCCCATGCCCTGGCGGCCGTCGTCGGCCCACGCGGTGAAATCAAGGTGCCCGAGCTGCGCCCGGCGCCCCTGTCCAACAAACTCCGCTCGGATCTGGGCAAGCTGGCGTTCGACGGCGGCGAGAACGCACCCGAGATCGACGAGACCTGGGGCGAGCCGGGTCTGACCCCGGTCGAACGGCTCTACGGCTGGAATGCCCTGGAGGTGCTCGCCTTCGGCACCGGCGATCCGGCGGCGCCGGTCAATGCTATTCCCGGGGAGGCGGTGGCGACCTGTCAGCTGCGGTTTGTCGTCGGGACGGACTGGCGCGACATCGTGCCGTCGGTTCAGCGGCATCTGGCGGCTGAGGGCTTCGAGGACTGCATCGTCGAGCCGGCGGAAGCGACGCCGATGCCCGCGACCCGCTTGGACAGCGATCACGCCAGCGTCGCCTTTGCCGCCGCTTCGCTGAACCAGACCCTTGGTCATCCACCGATGCTCTTGCCGAATCTGGGCGGCACGATCCCGAACGATGCCTTCAGCGATATTCTCGGCATGCCGACCGTCTGGGTGCCGCATTCCTATGCCGGCTGTCAGCAGCATGCGCCCGACGAACATGTGCTTGCGCCGGTCTGCCGCGAAGGGCTGCGAATTATGACTGGGCTCTGGTGGGATATCGGCGAGAACCCCGGGGCGGCGGTCGGCCGAAGCTGAGCGGATCGACAGGGGGCCTGTTTAGCTTCGGCGGACCTGACGGTTCTGTCCGAAGCGCCTATATCTGATCCACGCCTTCACTCATGGCGTCCGCCGCGCTGTGCCCCGGCCCTTCCCGAACAGGAGATCTCATGACCGCCACCGACTCCCATGCCGACACCGATCGCACGCTGCTGGAGGAGGTGGTGGCGAAAGCCAAGGCGCAGGGCGCGGATGCAGCGGATGCGATCCTTGTGCGCGGTTGGTCGCTCTCGCAGGAGCTCCGCCATGGTCAGACCGATCGGCTTCAGCGCGCGGAAGGACAAGATCTCGGCCTGCGGGTTCTGATCGGCCAGCGCCAGGCCATGGTGTCGACGACGGACATCGGTTCCGATGCGCTGCGGGCCTTGGTCGAACGGGCGGTCTCGATGGCAAAGGCCGTCCCAGAAGATCCCTACTGCGGCTTGGCCGCTCCGGACCAGTTGGCCGAAACCCGGCCGGAGCTGGATCTGTTGGACCCCGAGGAGCCGGCGCCGGAGACTCTGATCGAGCGGGCGCGTTTGTGCGAGGAGTCGGCCCTAGCGGTCTCCGGGGTCACCAACTCCGACGGCGCTGCCGCGGCCTGGGGCTCCAGCCGGGCGACTTTGGTTGCCTCCAACGGCTTTTCCGGCAGCTATGCAAGCTCCAATCACGCGGTCAGCTGCTCCGTGCTGGCGGGCGAGGGACTCAAGATGGAGGGGGACTACGACTACTCCACCACCGTCTTCGGTGCGGACCTGGAGGACCCGGCGGAGGTTGGCCGGCGCGCCGGCGAGCGGGCGGTCAAGCGGCTCAATCCGCGCCGGCCCAAGACCGGCCGTTACCCCGTGGTCTTCGACCCGCGCATCTCGGGCGGTCTATTGCGCAGTCTTGCCGGTGCGATCAACGGCGCCGCGGTGGCCCGGGGCACCTCCTTTCTCAAGGATAAGCTGGGCGAGCGGCTGTTTCCCGAAGGCATCGTGATCTACGACGACCCTCACCGCAGTCGCGGCTTACGCTCGCGCCCCTTCGATGCGGAAGGGCTCGCCACGAAGCCGCGTCGTCTGATCGACGACGGTGTCCTGACCACCTGGTTGCTCGATCTCGCGACGGCTCGGCAATTGGGGCTGCAGTCGACCGGTCACGCCGCGCGGGGCGTGTCGGGCCCGCCGTCGCCCGCCGTCACCAACCTCTATATGGCGCCGGGCCAGATCAGCCGGCAGGCGCTTCTGGCGGATATCCAGGAAGGCTTCTACGTCACGGAGCTGATGGGGCAGGGCGTCAATCCGGTAACCGGCGACTACAGCCGCGGCGCCGCCGGTTTCTGGATCGAAGGAGGCGAACTGGCCTATCCGGTCAGCGAGGCGACGATCGCCGGCAACCTCAAGGAGATGTTCGCCCGCATCACGCCGGCCGACGACCTCGTCTTCCG